>DASXME010000034.1:0-7605 GCA_036495825.1 Streptosporangiaceae bacterium | reverse complement strand
TCTTCGCGCGCTGCCGTTGCGGCTCGGTGTTCACGAGCACGTGCTCTCCGTCGCTGTCCACCCAGGTGAGCTGCGCCTGCGGCTGCCCGTTGGGCATCAGCGTCACCACCGTGGCCAGGTTCTTGCCTTTGGCGAGCCGGATGGTGTCCTCGTCGAGCGGCATGACATCTCTCCCTCGTTGTGTGTGCTCATCGCGCGCGGCGCGTGCTCACGGGTGCGCAAGCACATTTTCTCATCTGACCGCCGGCCTCGTGCCCGGGGCGGCGTCAGAGTCGGCCGGCGTCCACGATGCGCCGCAGGAAGCGCTGTGTGCGCTCGTCTTTCGGCTGCGTGAACAGCTCGCCCGGCGGTGCGTCCTCGACGATCATCCCGTCGGCGAGGAAGCACACCCGGTGCGCGATGTCGCGGGCGAAGCCCATCTCATGGGTGGCGATCAGCATGGTCATGCCGCCGCTGGCCAGCTCGCGGATGACGTCGAGCACTTCGGCGACAAGCTCGGGATCCAGCGCGCTGGTGACCTCGTCGAGCAGCATGATCTGCGGCTGCATGGCCAGGGCCCGCACGATCGCCACCCGCTGCTGCTGGCCGCCGGACAGCCTGTCTGGAAAGTCGGACTCCTTGTCCAGCAGGCCGAACCGGCCCAGCAGCGTCCTGGCCTGCTCCTCCGCCTCGGCGCGGGGGGTGCCGAGCACCTTCACCGGCGCGAGCGTCACGTTGCGCAGCACGCTCATGTGCGGGAACAAGTTGAAGGCCTGGAACACGATCCCGATATGCCTGCGCACGGCGTTCTCGTCGACGTCCGGGGCGGTGATGTCCTGCCCCCACAGCCAGACGTGCCCCCGGTCGATCGGCTCCAGCAGGTTGACGCAGCGCAGCAGGGTGGACTTTCCCGACCCCGACGCTCCGATCAGGCAGATCACCTCGTGCCCGGCCACCGCGAGGTCGACGCCCCTGAGCACCTGGCTGGCGCCGAACGACTTGTGCAGCCCCTCGATCCTGATGGCCTCGGAGCCCTGCCCCCAGGGCGAGCCGGTCACGCCACGGCCCCGGCGAGCCGCCGCCGCCTGTCCCTGGCGATCAGGTGATCGGTGAAGCGGGCCAGCGGGATGGTCAGGATCAGGAACAGGATGGCCGCCACCGTGTAGCTGGAGTAGTTGAAGACCGTGTCGCTGTACAGCTCCGCCGCCTTGTTCGCCTCGATGGCCCCCAGGATCCCGACCAGCGCCGTGTCCTTCTGCAGGCTGATGAAGTCGTTCAGCAGCGGGGGGATGATCGTCCGGACGGCCTGCGGCAGGATCACGTGGCGCAGCGCAGTCCACTGCGAGAGGCCGAGCGACCGCGCCGCGGCGGCCTGGCTCTGGTGCACCGAGTTCAGGCCCGCGCGGTACACCTCGGAGACGTAGGCGGAGTAGGACAGGACCAGCGCCGCGACACCGTAGACCGCGGCCGACTGGGATGAGATGTACCGCAGGGACAGCGCGGGCACGCCGAAGCCGAGCGCGAAGATGACCAGGATGAGGGGTATCCCGCGGAAGAAGTCCACGTAGATCGTGCTGATCACGCGGAGCGGGAACATCACCGGCCCGGCGGACTGGCGGACCACGGCGATGAGCAGCGCCAGCGCGAGGATCAGCACCTCCGCCGCGAGGAACATCCTGATGTTCAGCCAGAGCGCCTCGCCGACCGAGTAATAACCCTGCCGCGGGTTGCCGATCAGCGCCTGCCACATGTCGTGCGGGCTGAAGAACGTGTGCCGGACCGCCCGGCTGCCCGGCGCCAGCAGGAACAGCGCGGCGATGGCGCCGAGCACGACGATCGTGCTCGCCGTGGACAGCACGACCGCGCGCTGCCCGCTGCCCAGCATCAGCGAGCCGCGCCCCCGGCCGAGCCCGAGCCCAGACCCGGGCCCCGGCCCGGACCCGGTCCCCTGCGCGGCGGGCGGGCCTGGGGAGGCCGCGCCGCCCGGGTCTTGCGTGGTCAGGGCCGGATCTCCGGCACCTTGAGGTAGAGCTGCAGGTACTGCTTCTGCAGCCGCAGCAGGGTCCCGTTGCCCCGGAGCGCGGCCAGCGCCTTGTCGGCGCAGACCGCGAGCGGATTGCCCTTGTGGAACAGCAGCCCGTAGTGCTCACCGGTGCTCGGGAACTGCGCCACCATGATCGAGCCGGGGATCTGCGAGGAGGAGATGAACTGGGCCGTTGGCGTGTCGGTGACGAGCGCGGCGATCTGCCTGGTCTGCAGCGCCTGCTTCACGTCATTGAGCGTCTCGAACACCTTGGGCGTCGACGTCGGTTGAATCTGGCTGTTGATGAAGGCCAGGCTGGTCGTCCCGACCTGGTCGCCGAACACGTAGCCCTTCAAGTCGGCCGGGGTGTGATGCGGCACGATCGGGCTGGTCTTCAGCGCCACGATGGACTGCTGCACGTCGTAGTAGCTGGTCGAGAACGTCACCGCGGTCGCCCGCTGCGGCGTGGCCGAGACCTCGTTGATATCGAAGTCGAACTTCTTCGGGCCCGGCGCGTAGGCGTCGTTGAACGGCTCGTAGGCCCAGTGCACCTGCGAGCGCGTGAAGCCCAGCTGGGCCGCGACCGCGTACGCGACCTGGCTTTCGTAGCCTTTGTCGTCCGCCGGGTTGTTGTTCTCGAACCACGGCGGGTAGGCCGGCTTGTCCGTCGCGACGGTCAGCACGCCCTTCTGGTACAGATCCGCCTGGATGGACGCGTGGGTGCAGTTGCCGGCCGCGCCGCCGGCGGCGGTGCCGCCCGAGGTGCTCCCGCAGCCCGCCAGCCCGCCGGTCACGGCGGTCACGGCGGCCAGCGCGGCCGCAAGTACGGTAGGTCGCATCCCAGCATTATGTGCCCCGCCCATCATGATCACGAAGACTAAAACGCGGCGGGACACGCCTAACGCTTCGCGACCACCCGGCCGGGCGTCAGGGGCTGGTGTAGACGTCGGGACCGAACGGCTTCACCTGGGGCATCGCCGCGTCGCCGAGGTGAGCGAGACCGAAGATGTCCTCGACGCTGCGCAGCGACGAGTAGTGGTTGTAGTCCACCGCGCTCACCGTGCCCGGCTTGATGAACCGGGAGATCGCGATGGCCCCCACCCGGCCGCCGCCCGGGCCCGTCATGCCGGGCTCGGCGACGTTGGGATGCGAGGGACTGCGCCCGGCGGTCTCGCCGCAGCAGGCCTGGCTGGTGGTGCCCTCGTCGAAGGTGATGATGATCAGCCCGTCCTGCTGGTAGGCCGGCGAGTTCATGATCTGCGGGATCCAGATCCGCAGGAACGCGTCGATCTCGGTCAGGCCGCCCGGCTCGCCGGTCACGCACGGCGCGTCGTGGCCGTCGAAGCAGAGGTTCGGCGTGATCCACGAGTAGGCGGGCGTGCGGGCCGCCGACGTCAGGTCGTGCAGCAGCGGCCGGAACGAGACGATGTGCTGCTCGCAGTAGCTGCGGTCACCGATCACCGACTCGAAGTACATGAAGCCTTCGTGCCGGGCCGCGTACTGGTCGGCCGGGACCGCGCTCTCCGTGTCGTCCCTCGTCCCGACGGCGGGGTGCCCGCAGGCCGGGCCTGCGGTGGTCTCGGTCGTGTGATCCCTGGCCGGCAGGTTCCCCATGTCCTGCTGGTAGGCCTTCCAGGTGAAGTGGGCGCCGGTGAGCTGGTTGCCGAGCGTGCGGACGGCGGCCGGATACACGCAGCCGTTGCCGGCCAGCTGGCCATACGGCGTGACCACATGATTAGCCGGCTGGAACCTGGTCCAGATCCCGCAGTCGTTCATCGTGGCGAAGTCCGGCGACTGGCCGGAGACCTGGGCGACGTAGTTGTCCAGGCTGTCGTGGCCGACCGCGTAGTAGTTGGTCAGCAGCGCGCCCATGCCCGGCAGCGTCGTGGCCAGGTAAGGGTCGGCCGACGGGTCGCCGAACGTCTGCTTGTATCCCTCGTTCTCCAGCTCGATGAACCAGACGTGCTTGACCGGCGGCGGCTGGAACCCGGCGTGCGGTCCGGCGGCCGCGCCGGCCAGGCCGAGCGTGAGCGGTATCGCGGCCCCGGCCGCGATCATCCGCCGCGGCAGGAGCCGCGGCGCCGAATGCCGGAGCAGGTGTCCTATCTGCATTGCCTGTCCTCCTTGCCGGTCACGCCAATGCGGACGAGAGGGGGATCCGCCCTGGTCAGCGTGACAGCGACGGCTGAACGTCGGGTGACCGCGGCATGGCCGTGACGTGTCCGGCGGGGCGCACGGGGGAGAATGATCCGGTGGCGGTGCGGCCACCGAAGATGCGCAGGGAAGAGGGCAGATGGACGCCGAACAAGCCGACATCGTCGTGATCGGGATGGGCCCCGGCGGCGAGGATGCCGCCGGCCGGCTGGCGCGGGCGGGGCTCTCCGTGGTCGGCGTGGAGGTACGGCTGGTCGGCGGGGAATGCCCGTACTTCGGCTGCGTCCCGTCCAAGATGATGATCAGGGCCGCGAACCTGCTAGCCGAGGGCCGCCGGATTCCCGGCATGGCCGGACGGGCGCAGATAACCGCGGACTGGGCACCGGTGGCGCAGCGGATCCGTAAGGAAGCCACCGACAACTGGAACGACAAGGTCGCCGTCGACAGGTTCGAGGCCACCGGGGGCCGGTTCGTCCGCGGCCGGGGCAAGATCACCGCCTCCGGCGAGGTCACGGTGGACGGACCGGACGGCCGCCGTGTCTTCCTGGCCCGCCGGGGCATCGTGATCAACACGGGCACCGACCCGGCCGTGCCGCCCATCGACGGGCTGGCGGGCACGCCGTACTGGACCAACCGGGAGGCGATCGAGACCGAGCAGGTGCCCGAGTCGCTGATCGTGCTCGGCGGCGGCGCCATCGGCGTGGAGCTGGCCCAGATGTTCGCGCGCTTCGGCGCCACGGTGAGCGTGGTCGAGGCGGAATCGCGGCTGCTGGTCATGGACGAGCCTGAGGTCGGCCAGCTGATCGAGAAGATCTTCCAGGCCGAGGGAATCGCGGTGCACACCGGCGCCCGGGCCCGCCGGGTCAGTCACGACGGGGCCAGCTTCGGTGTGGACATCGGCGCCGGCACCCTGTCCGCGCAGCGGCTGCTGGTCGCGATCGGGCGGCGCACCGACCTGGCCGGCCTCGGCCTCGCCGCGATCGGCCTGGACGACAGCGCGCGGACGATCAGCGTGGACGACCGGATGCGCGCCGCCCCCGGGGTGTGGGCGATCGGAGACATCACCGGCCGGGGCGCGTTCACCCACATGTCCATGTACCAGGCCGACATCGCGGTCCGCGACATACTCGGCGCCGGCGGCCCGGCCGCCGACTACCGCGCGGTGCCGCGAGTGAACTTCACCGACCCCGAGGTCGGCTCGGTCGGGCTGACCGAGGCGCAGGCGCGCGACCGCGGGCTGGCCGTGCGGACCGGGTTCGCCGACTTGCCCACGTCGGCCCGCGGCCACATTCACAAGGCGGGAAACGACGGATTCATCAAGCTAATATCCGATTCCGAACGGGGAGTACTTATCGGCGCCACGTCCGCCGGCCCGTCGGGAGGAGAAGTACTGGGCGCCCTGTCGGTCGCCGTCCACGCAGAGGTGCCGGTCGCCACGCTGCGCAGCATGATCTACGCCTATCCGACGTTTCACCGGGCGATCGAGGACGCGCTGCGCGACCTCGAGTCAGCCTGACTCATCGGCCGGCTGGCCTGCGCCAGCTGCGGCGATGGTGTCCAGCACCGGCTGCCCGTACTTGGCCAGCTTGGCCTCGCCCACGCCGTTCACCGTGGCCAGCGCGGCCAGCGTGCCGGGAACCTCGGCGGCGATCTGGCGCAGCGTCGCGTCATGGAAGATCACGTAGGCGGGCACGCCCTGCTCCCGTGCGGCGGCGGCGCGCCAGGCGCGCAGCCGCTCGAACAGGCCGGCCCCCTCCGGCGTGAGATCCGCCGCCGCGACCGCGCCGGACGAGGCGGTCCGTGCGGCGTCGGTCCTGGTCCGGCTGCGGGACGCCCGGGCCGGCCGCTCAGGATCGCGCCGCAGTGCGACCTCGCGCTGCTTGCTCAGCACGGCCTTGCTCGCCTCGGTGAGCGCCAGCGTGCCGTAGTCGCCTTCGACCGCGAGCAGCCCCTGGGCGAGCAGCTGGCGCACCACGCCCCGCCACTCGCGCTCGGTCAGCTCGGTGCCGACGCCAAACACGGTCAGCGACTCGTGCCGGTACTGGCTGACCCTGGGCGTCTGCTTGCCGAGCAGGATGTCGATCACCTGGCCGGCGCCGAACGACGGACCCCGCTCGCGCAGCCGCCAGACCGCCGACAGCAGCTTCTGCGCGGCGATCGTGCCGTCCCAGGTCTGCGGCGGGGTCAGGCAGGTATCGCAGTTGCCGCAGCCGGCCGCGATCTGCTCGCCGAAGTAGGCCAGCATGTGCTCGCGGCGGCACTGCACGGTCTCGCACAGCGCCAGCATGGCGTCCAGGTGGATGGCGAGCCGGCGGCGGTGCGCGGTGTCGCCTTCCGATGTGTCGATCATCTTGCGCTGCTGCACGACGTCGGCCAGGCCGTAGGCCAGCCAGGCGGTGGACGGCAGGCCGTCCCGCCCGGCCCGGCCGGTCTCCTGGTAGTAGCCCTCGATCGACTTGGGCAGGTCGAGGTGGGCCACGAACCGCACGTCCGGCTTGTCGATGCCCATGCCGAACGCGATCGTGGCCACCATGACCAGTCCGTCCTCGCGCAGGAAGCGGGACTGGTTGACGGACCTGACCCGTGCGTTGAGGCCGGCGTGGTAGGGCAGCGCCTCGATTCCGTTCTGCACGAGGAAGTCGGCGATCTTCTCCGCTGACGATCTCGACAGGCAGTACACGATGCCGGCGTCGCCCGGGTGCTCGGCGCGGAGCAGGTCGAGCAGTTGCCGCTTGGGCTCGTTCTTGGGCGCGATCCGGTAGGTGATGTTCGGACGGTCGAAGCTCGCCACGAAATGCTGTGCGTCGGCCAGCTTCAGCCGGTCGGTGATCTCTGCACGGGTCTTCGCGGTGGCGGTCGCGGTCAGCGCGATGCGGGGTACCGCGGGCCAGCGCTCGTGCAGCACGGACAGGGCCAGGTAGTCGGGCCGGAAGTCGTGGCCCCACTGCGCCACGCAGTGCGCCTCGTCGATGGCGAACAGCGAGATCGTGCCGCGGTCGAGCAGCCGCATGGTGGACTCGACGCGCAGCCGCTCCGGCGCCAGGTACAGCAGGTCAAGCTCGCCCTTGACGAAGGCGTCCTCGACCGCCCGCCGCTCGTAGCCGTCCTGCGTCGAGTTGAGGAACCCGGCCCGCACGCCGACCGCGGTCAGCGCGCTGACCTGGTCCTGCATCAGCGCGATCAGCGGCGAGATGACGACGCCGGTGCCGGGCCGGACGAGCGCGGGGATCTGGTAGCACAGCGATTTGCCGCCGCCGGTCGGCATCAGCACGAGCGCGTCGCCGCCGCCGATGACGTGCGAGATGACATCCTCCTGGCGGCCACGGAAGTTCTCGTAGCCGAAGACCCGGTGCAGCACGGTCGCCGCGCGCCTCGCCCCGTCCGGCACGAAGGCGCTCGCGGCGGCAGGCGCATCCGGGTCGAGTGCACCCGGGACTGGCGCGTCGCTG
>DASXME010000033.1:0-14134 GCA_036495825.1 Streptosporangiaceae bacterium | reverse complement strand
GCCCGACCTGACCGGGCGCAAGGGCATCCTGCGCGTGCACGCGCGGGGCAAGCCGTTCGCCGGCGACGTGGACCTCGACATCATCGCGCGCCGCACGCCCGGCTTCACCGGCGCCGACCTGGCCAACGTGATCAACGAGGGTGCGCTGCTCACCGCCCGCGGCAACGGCACCCAGATCTCGATGGCCTCGCTCGAGGAGGCGATCGACCGGGTGATGGCCGGCCCGGAGCGCAAGAGCGCCATCCTGTCGGAGCGGGAGCGCAAGCTCATCGCCTACCACGAGGGCGGGCACGCCCTGGTCGGGCACGCGCTGCCGAACGCGGATCCGGTCCACAAGATCACGATCATCCCGCGCGGGCGCGCGCTCGGCTACACCGCCTCGGCGCCGTCGGAGGACAAGTTCCTCGTCACCAGGGCCGAGATGATGGACCAGCTGGCCATGCTGCTGGGCGGCCGGACCGCGGAGGAGCTCGTCTTCCACGAGCCCACCACCGGCGCGGCCAACGACATCGAGAAGGCCTCCCAGATCGCCAGGGGCATGGTCACCGAGTACGGGATGAGCGAGCGCCTCGGCGCCAGGAAGTTCGGAAGCAGCGACGGCGAGCCCTTCCTCGGCCGGGATATGGGACACGGCCGGGACTACTCCGAGGAGATCGCCTCCGCGATCGACGACGAGGTGCGCAGGCTGATCGAGTCCGCGCACGACGAGGCCTGGGAGATCCTGGTCCAGTACCGCGATGCTCTGGACAACCTGGTGCTCCAGCTGATGGAGAAGGAGACCCTGTCCAGGAAGGCCGTGCTCGAGATCTTCGCGTCGGTGCAGAAGCGCGCCGTCCGCGGCACCTACACCGGGTACGGGAAGCGCGTTCCCTCGGACCGGCCGCCGGTCCTGACCCAGAAGGAGCTCGCGCTCACCGCGGCCAGCGACCTCAAGGACCCCCTGGGCCTGGGCATGGGGGCCAACGGCCAGTCCGGCCCGGCGGCCGGCCTGCCCGGCGGGAGCCAGGGCGAGGCACCCGACACCGAGGCGGAGTGACCGCGGCCGGCGGCGGCCCGGTGCCGGGCCGCCGCAGGTGAGCGACGCCCGCCCGCCGGCCGGGCCGTCACCCGCCATCCTCGCGCCGGAAATTGATCACGCCAGGATCGAGCGGGCGGTACGCGAGATCCTGATTGCCGTGGGCGAGAATCCGGATCGTGACGGCCTTCGTGACACGCCCAGCCGGGTCGCGCGCTCCTATGCCGAGCAGTTCTCCGGCCTGCGGCAGAGCCCGGAAGACGTGCTATCGACGCTTTTCGATGCTGATCATGACGAGATGATCCTGGTGCGGGATATTGAAGTCCACAGCACGTGCGAGCACCATCTCATTCCGTTCATGGGATTGGCGCATATCGGATATATTCCGAACGAGAAGGGGCAAATCACGGGGCTTTCCAAGCTGGCCAGGCTCATTGATGTCTACGCCCGGCGGCCCCAGGTGCAAGAGCGGATGACCAGCCAGGTAGCGGACGCGCTGATGGGCGTGCTGGAACCGCGAGGCGTTATCGTGGTGGTTGAGGCAGAGCATCTGTGCATGACGATGCGCGGCGTGCGCAAACCCGGGGCCAAGACGCTCACCTCTGCTGTTCGCGGTGTTTTCCGTGATAGCGACCGTACCCGGGCTGAGGCCATGAGCCTCATGTTCGGTCACCGCTGAACGCCGGCTCCTTCGCACCGACGGGTTCTCCTCCACGTGATTCGTGCACATCTGACTCCGCTGGTGACTACGCTGAGACTCCGTGGTGCGGGCCCTGACGGATGTATTCGAGATGAATGAACGCGACGCAGCGGAATCGAGCGCGCAGCTTTCGGCATCGGCGCTGCGTGCGGATTCTCGCATTGACGACCCGGCTGATCAGGCCGATCAGGCCGCACCCGGCGGCCAGCCGTGCCCCGACCGGCGGCACCAGCGCAGCTTCGTGCCCACCACGGCCGGGCTGCTGTGCATGCTCATCGGCCTGAGCGACATCCTCGAGATCATCATCCCGGCGTACGACGAGAGGCTCCGCCGGCTGCACAGCTTCACCGAGGTCGTGCCGGGCACCGAGATCGCCGTCACCGGTACCGTCGTGGCGATTACCGGCCTGCTGCTGCTGATGCTCTCGCACGCGCTGCGGCGCAGGAAGCGCCGCGCCTGGCAGGCTGCCGTCGCCCTGCTGGCGTTCAACATCGTCATCCACCTGCTGCACCACGAGCACCGATTTCCGCTGGCGATCGTGTCCCTGGTGGCGCTCGGGACGCTGCTGTACTTCAGGGATCAGTTCTCCGCCCGCGGTGACCCGCGGACCCGGTGGCGGGCGCTGTGGACATTCTCCGCGCTCGCCGTCGCGGACATGGCGATCGGCGTCGGCTATATCCTGCTCGCCCGCGGCCTAGCCGCCGACTACACGTTCGCGCAGCGCCTCAAGGGCGTGCTCTACGGGCTGGTCGGGTTGTCCGGCCCGGTGAAGTTCGCGCCGGAGGCCCGCGGTGACCTGTTCGACTTCCTGACCAGCGCGCTGGGCCTGGTCACGCTGGTCATCACCGTCTACATGTTCCTGCGCCCCGCGGAGCGCGCATCCAGGCTCGGCGCACAGGACGCGGCGCAGATCAGGGAACTGCTCGCCAGCCACGGCGCGCGTGATTCGCTCGGCTATTTCGCGCTCCGCGACGACAAGAACGTGGTGTGGTCCCCGACCGGTAAGTCCTGCATCTGCTACCGGGTGGTCTCCGGCGTCATGCTGGCCAGCGCGGATCCGATCGGTGATCCCGAGGCCTGGCCCGGCGCCATCCACGCGTTCCTCGACGAGGCGGCGACCTACGCCTGGGTGCCCGCCGTCATGGGGTGCAGCGAGCTCGGCGCCGAGATCTGGTGCCGGGAGGCGAACCTGACCGCGCTCGAGCTCGGCGACGAGGCGATCATCGAAATCGCCGACTTCAGCCTGGCCGGCCGGCCCATGCGCAACGTGCGCCAGATGGTGGCCAGGGTGGCCAGGCACGGCTATCAGGCCCAGGTCCGGCGGGTCGGCGACATCGGCCGCGAGGAGATCGACAATCTCATCCGGCAGGCCGATTCCTGGCGGGGCAGCCAGACCGAGCGGGGTTTCTCCATGGCGCTCGGCCGGGTGGGAGCGCCTGGTGACGAGAACTGCGTGGTGGCGACGGCCACCGAGAACGGCGTGCTGCGGGCCATGGTGCATTTCGCGCCGTGGGGCAGCGACGGGCTCTCGCTGGACCTGATGCGCCGCGACCGGGGCTCGCAGCCCGGCCTCAACGACTTCATCCTGACCGAGACGTTCAAGGCCGCTCCCGGCCTGGGCATCAAGCGCGTGTCGCTGAACTTCGCGGTGTTCAGGGCCGCGCTCGAGCGCGGTGAGAAGATCGGCGCCGGGCCGATCATGCGAGCCTGGCGCGCCACGCTCCTGCTGGCGTCCAAGTGGTTCCAGATCGAATCCCTGTACAAGTTCAACGCCAAGTTCCAGCCGGTCTGGCTGCCGCGGTTCTTCGTCTTCCCCGCGCACCGGGATACGCCGCGCATCGCGCTCGCCGCGCTGGAGGCCGAAGCCTTCCTGGTCTGGCCGCAGCTGGACCTGCGCAGGCTGGCCCGCAGGATCGGCCTGGGCAGGCTCAGGCGCCGGCTGCGCCCGGGCCGTGCCTGAGGCGGCATAGGCACGGTTGCCTGGCGCCGGCCCGACGGGGGGCGGGCCACCTCGGGCCTCCTAGGGCCACCTCGGGCCACCTCGGGCCGCATAAGGTAGCGGGGTGAGCGGCGAACCCCGCCCGGCATCCGGCCAGCCGCCTGGCCGGGAATCTGCTGCCGTGCCTGGCCTGCCAGACACCGGGCGCTGCCTGGTCATGGGCGTGGTCAACGTCACGCCCGACTCGTTCTCCGACGGCGGCGCCTGGTACGACGCGGAAGCGGCGATCGCCCACGGCGTCGAGCTGGCTGCCCAGGGCGCCGATCTCGTGGACGTCGGGGGGGAGTCGACCCAGCCCGGTGCGCAGCGGGTATCGGACTCCGAAGAGCTGCGCCGGGTCATCCCCGTGATCACCGCGCTGGCCGCCGAGGGCATCAGGGTGAGCGTGGACACCATGCGGGCGCGGGTGGCGCAAGCCGCGGTGCAGGCCGGCGCGTGCCTGGTCAACGACGTCAGCGGCGGGCTCGCCGATCCGCAGATGCCGCGGCTGGTGGCGAAGGCAGGCGTGGCCTACGTGGTGATGCACTGGCGCGGGCACAGCCACGACATGATGCAGCGCGCGGTCTACGCCGACGTGGTCCGCGAGGTGAGCGAGGAGCTCAGGCGCCGGGTGGACACCGTGATCGACGAGGGCGTCGACCCGGACCGGATCGTGCTTGACCCCGGCCTCGGATTCGCCAAGCGCCCGGCGCACAACTGGAGCCTGCTGACCCGGCTGCCCGAGATCGCCTCGCTCGGCGGCTGCGGCCGGTCCTTTCCCGTCCTCATCGGGGCGTCCCGCAAGCGCTTCCTCAGCAAGCTGCTCGCCGCGCCCGACGGCACGCCGCGCCCGTTCGCTCGCTGTGACGGGGCGACCGTGGCGGTAACCGCGCTGGCCGCCGCGGCGGGCGCCTGGTGCGTCCGGGTGCACGAAGTGCCGCACAACGTCGACGCGACGCGGGTCGCGATGGCCTGGCGGACCGGGTCGGCGACCGGCGCAGCCGGGCCGTCGACGCAGCCGATGGGCGCAGCCGAGCAGGAGGACCGATGAGCCTGGACCGGGTCGCGCTGCGCGGGCTGCGGGTACGGGGCCGGCACGGCGTACTGGAACGCGAGCGCCGCGACGGCCAGGACTTCGTGATCGACGCCGTGCTCGGCCTGGACACCCGGCTGGCCGCGGCCGGCGACGACCTGTCCCTAACCGTCGATTACAGCGTCCTGGCCGAGCGGCTGGCCGACGTCGCGGGGGGCGAGCCGGTGCGCCTGATCGAGACACTGGCCGAGCGGCTGGCCGTCGTGTGCCTGGCCGATCCCGCCGTGCAGGAGGTAGAGATCACCGTTCACAAGCCGCAGGCGCCCCTGACGCAGGAGTTCAGCGACGTCACGGTGACGATCTCGCGGAGGCGGCCATGATCGCACCAGGGCCGGCCTCGCTGCCCCGCCGCGCCGTCCTCGCCGTCGGCAGTAACCTGGGTGACCGGCTGGATAACCTGCAAGGCGGGATCGATGCGCTCTTCGACGCGCCCGGCTTCGACTTCGTCGCGGTGTCGCCGGTCTACCAGACCGTGCCCGTCGGCGGCCCGGACCAGCCCGACTACCTGAATGCGGTGATCATCGTGGACACGGTCCTGCCCGGCCGGACGATCCTGCACCGTGCGCACGGCGTGGAAGAGGTGTTCGCGCGGGTGCGCGAACAGCGCTGGGGACCGCGCACCCTGGACCTGGACCTGATCGTCTGCGGAGCGGAGATCAGCAACGATCCCGAGCTCACCCTGCCCCATCCGCGGGCGCACGAGCGCGCCTTCGTCCTGGTGCCGTGGCACGACATCGATCCCGATGCCGAGATCCCGGGCCGCGGCCCGGTCGCGAAGCTGCTCGGCGCGCTCGACCGCGACGGCGTTCGCCGGGCCGCCGGCAGCGAACTGCAGCCGCCCGCATGATGACCGCCGGCCAGCCATCGGCCGGGAGCGAATGACTCCCACCAGGCCCAGGACCCTCGTGGCGCTCGCCGTAGTGTGCGCGGCCGCGGCGTGGCTGCTGCTCGGGCACTTCTACTCGGCGCTGCCGCCGCTGCCCTGGACGGCGGTACCCACGCTGCTGCTGCTCGCGGTCGTCGAGGGCTGGGCCGGACGCACGATCAGGGACAGGATCGCGGGCCAGCGCATCGGGCGGCGGGCTGCCAGCATCCAGACCGCGCGCCGGATCAGGCCGCTGCCGCCGATAGCGGTGGCCCGCACCGCCGCCCTGGCCAAGGCGAGCGCCCACTCCGCGGCGGTCCTGGCCGGCCTGGCCGCCGGGTTCGCGCTGTACGTGGCGGGATCGCTGGCCAAGACGGTGCCCAGGGGCGACGCGTTCGCGGCCTTCGGCACGTTCATCGGCGCGGTAGCCCTCGCGGCGGCTGCCGTCTACCTGGAACGATCATGCCGGGTGCCCGAGGACCAGGACGGCGAAGACCAGGCGCGCCGCGCCTGACCCGCGGATATGCTGGCTCGCGGTCGGCGAAAACTTATTCAAAACTTCAATTTGATCATCAACGTAGCTAGTTGGGTTTTGAATAAGTTTTCCGGTACCGGAATTTATTCAAAACCTCAATTGATCATCAACGTAGCTGGGTTGACCTGCGGCTACGCTGACCGGTCCATCGGGTTTTGAATGAGTTCCCCATAAGGACTGGAACGAGATGAACTCTGAGGCAAGCGCGGAACCCGCGGCCGCCCCGGCGCGCCCGCACCCGGCCAGGCTCACCGTCGGCGTCGTCGGTGTCGGCCGGGTGGGCGCCGCCCTGGGCGCGGCGCTCAGCCGAGCCGGGCATCAGGTGGTCGCCGTCTCCGGCGTCTCCGAGGCGTCGCTGCGTCGGGCCGAGGCGAGCCTGCCGGGGGTGCCGCTCACCGAGCCGCATGAGGTCGTGGCCCGGGCGGAGCTTGTCCTGCTCACCGTGCCTGACGATGCGCTGCCCGGCCTGGCCGCGGGCCTGGCGGCGACCGGCGCCGAGCTGACCGGCCGGCTGCTGGTGCACACGAGCGGCAGGTACGGCACGGACGTGCTCGAGCCGGCCGTCCGCCGCGGCGCGCTGCCGCTCGCGCTGCACCCGGTAATGACCTTCACCGGCCGCTCCGACGACGTGGACCGGCTGGACGGCATCAGCTTCGGCGTGACCGCGCCCGACCCGCTCCGCCCGGCGGCCGAGGCGCTTGTCATCGAGATGGGCGGCGAGCCGGTCTTCATCCGCGAGGCCGACCGCGGGCTGTACCACGCGGCCCTGGCCAGCGCGGCCAACCACCTGGTCGGCCTGGTCGCCGAGGCATCGGACCTGCTGCACGCGGCGGGAGTCGCCAACCCGGCCCGGATGCTCGGCCCGCTGCTCTCCGCCGCGCTGGACAACGCGCTGCGGCTGGGTGACGCGGGGCTGAGCGGCCCGGTGGCGCGGGGGGACGCGGGCACGGTCGCCAGGCACATCGAGGTGCTGGGCGGCGCCTCGGTGCCGGCCCAGCAGGCGTACTTGGCGCTGGCCAGGCTCACCGTCGGCCGGGCGCTGGCGGCGGGCCTGCTCTCGGCCGCCGACGCGCGGTCCGTGCTGGCCGTGCTCGAGCGGCCGCAGGCCGGCGGCGAGGCCGGATCGGCCGGATCGGCCGGGTCGGGCGGGCCGGCCGCATGACCCCCGTGCTCGCCCGGACCCGGGCCGACCTGGCGCAAGCGCGGGCCGGGCTGACCGCACCGGTGGTCCTCGTCCCCACGATGGGCGCGCTGCATCACGGGCACCGGGTGCTGCTGCGGCGGGCCAGGGAACTGGCCACTGCGGGCGGCAGCGTCGTGGCGTCCATCTTCGTCAACCCGCTCCAGTTCGGGCCGGGCGAGGACTTCGAGCGCTACCCGCGGCCGCTGGCCGACGACCTGCGGACCTGCGAGCAGGAAGGCGTGGCCGCGGTGTTCGCGCCGGTCCCGCAGGAGATGTACCGCCGCGCCCCGCGGGTCACGGTCGACCCGGGACCAGCGGGCGGCGTGCTCGAGGGCGAGTTCCGCCCGGGCTTCTTCGGCGGCGTGCTGACCGTCGTGCTCAAGCTGTTCCAGCTGACCGGGCCGCAGGTTGCCGTGTTCGGCGAGAAGGATGCCCAGCAGCTGGTGCTGATCCGGCGGATGGTGACCGACCTGGATCTGGGCGTGCGCATCGAGGCGGTGTCCACCGTGCGCGATCCGGACGGCCTGGCCGTCTCCAGCCGGAATGCCTACCTGTCCGAGGCTGAGCGGGCAGCCGCGACGGCCATCCCGTCGGCGCTGGCCGCGGGCCGGGAGGCCGCCGCCGAGGGCTCAGGAGGCGTGCTCAGCGCCGCCTGGCGGGTGCTGGCCGCGGCCGGTGCCGATAGGCCGCCCGTGACCGCCGACTACCTCAGCCTGGTGTGTCCCGACACCTTCGAGCCGGTGGCCGATGGGTACGCGGGCCCCGCCATCCTCGCCGTCGCGGCCAGGGTGGGAAGCACCCGGCTGATCGACAACGTCCACCTGACGCTGCGCGGCGCAGGCTGATGCAGTATTGCCGCCCTGCTGGCACCGGCTGCCGGCGAGACTAAGCCCCGGGAGTGTCATGCTGCTCACGATCGATGTCGGGAACACCAACACGGTCCTCGGCGTGTTCGACGGCGAGGACGTCGTCGAGGACTGGCGGATCGCCACCGTGCCCGACCGCACGGCGGACGAGATCGCCGTGGTGCTGCACGGGCTGCTCGGCCAGAGCGCGCGGGTCAAGGTCTCCGACGTCGGCGGGATCGCGCTGTGCTCCACGGTGCCGTCCGTACTGCACGAGATGCGGGAGATGTTCCGCCGGTACTACAGCGACATCGCCGCCGTGATCGTCGAGCCGGGCGTGAAGACCGGCGTGCCCGTCCGGGTGGACAACCCCAAGGAGGTGGGCAGCGACCGGATCATGAACGCGCTGGCGGCCGTGCACCTCTACGGCGGTCCCGCGATCGTGGTCGACTTCGGCACGTCCACCAACTTCGACGTGGTCAGCGCCAATGGCGAGTTCATCGGCGGGGCGCTCGCGCCCGGTATGGAAATCTCCGTCGATGCCCTGTCCCGGCGGGCCGCGCAGCTGCTCAAGGTGGAGCTCGCCCGGCCGCACCGGGTGATCGGGCGCAACACCGTGGAGTGCCTCCAGTCCGGCATCATCTACGGATTCGCCGGCCAAGTCGATGGCATCGTCACCCGGCTGGCCCGCGAGCTGGTTCCCGACGACCCCGGCTCGGTGACCGTGATCGCCACCGGCGGCCTGGCCCCCGTCCTGCTCGACGAGGTGAGCGTGGTCGACGCGCACGAGCCCTGGCTGACCCTGATCGGCCTCCGGCTGGTCTACGAGCGGAACGCGGAAGAGCCGGCCTACTGAAACTCCCGGCCGGATGACGCCACGCGGCGCCGAAACCCGGGTGCCGGCGACTGGGAGTCACCGGTAATCTCGGCCAGGTGACGCAAGACAACGACCTGCCCGAGCAGATGCAGGTACGGCTGGCCAAGCGAGAGCGGATCCTGGCCTCGGGCGGCGATCCCTATCCGGCCGCCTTCCCCCGCACCGCGACGATCGGCGAGCTGCGCGAACGGCACGCCGATCTCGGCCCCGGCGCGGCCACCGGCGAGCGGGTGGGGGTCGCCGGCCGGGTGATGCTGTCCCGGCCCGGCGGCAAGCTCAGCTTCGCGACGATCAGGGACGGCTCCGGCGACATCCAGGTCATGATCTCACTGGACCGGTCCGGCCAGGACGCGCTCGACGCCTGGAAGCATGACGTGGATCTCGGCGATCACGTCGGGGTCGAAGGCGAGGTCATCACGTCGCGCCGCGGCGAGCTGTCCGTGCTCGCCGACAGGTTCGCGATCACCGCCAAGTGCCTGCGCCCGCTGCCGGAGAAGCACCGCGGGCTGAGCGACGCCGAGTCCAGGGTCAGGCAGCGCTACGTCGACCTGATCGTCAACCCGGAGACCAGGCGCCTGGCGGAATTGCGCAGCAGCGTGCTGCGGTCGCTGCGCGAGGACCTGCACGCCCGCGGGTTCCTCGAGGCCGAGACTCCCATCCTGCAGCCGGTGCACGGCGGCGCGAACGCCCAGCCGTTCATCACGCACGTGAACGCGTACGACATGCAGGCCTACCTGCGGATCGCGCTGGAGCTTTACCTCAAGCGGCTGGTCGTCGGCGGCATCGAGAAGGTCTTCGAGGTCAGCAAGAACTTCCGCAACGAGGGCATCGACGCCACCCACTCGCCCGAGTTCACCATGCTCGAGGCGTACGAGACGTACGGCGACTACGACACGATCGCCACGCTGACCAGGGAGCTGATCCAGCGGGCCGCGCGTGAGGCACTCGGCTCGACCGTGCTGCACCGGGCCGATGGCGGCGAGTACGACATCGGCGGCGACTGGCCGGCCAAGACCGTGCACGGGGCGATATCCGAGGCGCTGGGCGTGCAGATCACCCCGGGGACGAGCGAGGAAGACCTGCGCAAGCTGTGCGCCGATGCCGGGGTGCCGGCCGAGCCCGGCTGGAACGCCGGCCAGGTCGTGCTGGAGATGTACGAGCGCCTGGTCGAGGCGCGCACGGTTGAGCCGACCTTCTACCGGGATTTCCCGGTAGAGGTGTCCCCGCTGACCCGCCAGCACCGCGACGACCCGCGGCTAGCCGAGCGATGGGATCTGGTGGCGTTCGGCACCGAGATCGGCACCGGCTACACCGAGCTTGTCGACCCCGTGGAGCAGCGGGCCAGGCTCACCGCGCAGTCGCTGCTGGCCGCCAAGGGCGATCCCGAAGCCATGCAGTTGGACGAGGACTTCCTGCGGGCACTGGAGTACGGCATGCCGCCGTCCGGCGGCGTGGGCTTCGGGATCGACCGGGTGCTGATCATGTTCACCGGGACGGGCATCCGGGAGCTGATCATGTTCCCGCTGGTCAAGCCGGAGTAACACGGCTCCGGCCAGGGAATCACCGCGCCGGAGCAGGTCGAGGTGGCCGAGGTGGCCGAGGTGGCCGGGTCGTCAGGCGACGATGCGGACGGCTCCGACGTACGCGCTCCAGAACACCGGCTGCACCTGCACAGGCTGGCCGAAGGTCGGCGCGTCCACCATCAGCCCGTCGCCGATGTAAATGCCCACGTGGCTGATGTCGGCGAAGAAGAAGACCAGGTCGCCGGGCTGGAGCTGGGACCGCGAGATGTGCTCGCCCTCGTTCCACTGATCGCCGGTGAAGTGCGCGAGGTGGATGCCCTCCTGGGCGTACGCCCACAGCACCAGGCCGGAGCAGTCGAAGGCGCTAGGGCCGGCCGCGCCCCACACGTAGGGGTCGCCGCGCTTGCCGAGCGCGGCGCGCAGGGCTCTTTCGCCGACCGAGTTGCCGCCGGGGATGTTGATCAGCGGGAACTGACCGGTCGCCCTGAAGGTCGCCATGGCCTGGGTGAACGCGGCACCATTCAGCTTATTGATCTTGCTCTGGATGGCAGCGGTCTTCAGCTGCATCTCATGCACCAGGCCGCTGACCACTTTGGCCTGCTGCTGCGCGGTCTGCTGGGCGCGATGAGCGGCGGCCTCGGCGGCCGCCAGCTCGCTCACCTGCGTGCCCTTCTCGGTGTCGAGCTGCTGCATGATCGACGCGCGGCTGACCACCGTCTGCGGGTCGCTGCTGGTGATCAGCTGCAGGGTCGGATCGACGTTGCCGTCCATGTAGCTCTGCGCGGCGAGCTGGCCAACCTGAGCCTGCCCCGCGCCGAGCTCGGTCAGGTCCCTGCCCGCCGTCGCGGTCGCGGTCGTCTCCGCGCTGCGCGCCTGGGCCAGCTCGATGCGCAGCCCGTCGTACTGCTCGCTCAGCGTGTTGACGTCGTTGGACAGCACCTTGGCCTGAGCGATGAGGGACTTCAGCGACGGCGTGGACTGCTCGGCCGCGCTGCTCAGGCCGCTCGGAAGGATCAGGCTCGTCGCGGCGAGAGCCGTCGTGAGAACGGCCGCCCTACGCCAGGCCCGTGGTGACCTCAGGCCGACCCGAGCAGGTGACAATCCTGGCCTTATGTGCTTGCCATGACGCGACCGCTGCACGCACGTTCTCCTCTCCTGACCCGGACTCGAGGTCCCGGCCCGGCCTGGCGACGGACGCTCGCCCATAACAGCGGTGAAGACTAATGGAGTCAGGGGCGGCTGCGAGGCAAAACGCGGAACTTTAATGCACGGCCGGCGTTTGGGACCGGCCGAATTGGCTTCCGCATGCCGCGAGATTTGTCACACGGGTGATCTCCGTGGGTTCATTTTGGCAGGCCACAAGGGTATAACGAGCATTACTGTCCGTCTTCAGGCCGGCCCGATACCGACGCGATTGGCCCGGATCGCCATGGCGTGATCTGCCCCGGATGCACGGCGTGTCTTAATGGCGTGCCCACCTGCGCTTGGTGGCGATGAGTAATTACTTAGTAACACTGCGTACAATAAAGGAATTGCCGTGGATGCGGCGTTCTGCGCCGCCTGCCTGTCGGCCCGGAGCCCCGCGGCGCAGCGGGCAGCGGCGCGGCGTCCCGGGCAAGGCGGTCGATGGCACGTTGACCGCCACCTGGGGGTGTCGATGTGCCGTTGACCGCCTTGCCGCCGGGCCGGACGGGGACACTCGCCGCTAAGGTGCGGGCAATGGACTACACGGTCAGGTCGGCCCGGACCGGTGACGTGAAGGCGGTGCGCCGGCTGATCGACGCCAACGTGGCGACCGGGCGGCTGCTCGACAAGCCGACCGTCACCCTGTACGAGGACATCCAGGAATTCCTGGTGGCCGAGCGGACGCACGACGGGCTGATCGCCGGCTGCGGGGCACTGCATGTCATGTGGGAGGACCTGGCCGAGGTCCGGACCCTCGCCGTCAGCCAGGAGTGCCGGGGTCACGGCCTCGGCCGGATGCTGGTCGACGCCCTGGTCGCGACCGCGCGCGAGCTCGGCGTGCAGCGGGTGTTCGTGCTCACCTTCGAGGTCGCGTTCTTCGCCAGCCAGGGGTTCAAGACGGTCCGGGCCGCTCCGGTATCCGCCGAGGTCTACGCCGAGTTGCTGCGCTCCTACGACGAGGGCATCGCCGAGTTCCTCGACCTTGACTGGGTCAAGCCGAACACCCTGGGCAACACCAGGATGCAGCTGCGGCTCTAGCCGGGTGCGGTTCTAGCCGGTACGGCCTACAGCAGCTTGAGCTGGCGCGCCGCCGGGGGCCGCGGCCGGCGCGGCGCTGTGCGGTGCAGCAACGCCGGGTCGATGGCCGCGAGGAACGGCGACGGGCCGGCCGCCCGGTCCGATCCGTACCTGTTGCGCGTGGCCGCGCAGGTCATCAGCAGCAGGGACCGCGCCCGGGTCATCGCCACGAACAGCAGGCGCCGCTCCTCGGCCGGGTCGACCGCCTGGCCGGCGGTGTCACCCGGCAGCCGCAGCGGCAGCAGGCCGCGTTCGCAGCCAGCCAGGAAGACCACCTCGAACTCCAGCCCCTTGGCCGCGTGCACGGTGAGCAGCGGCACCGCTTCGGCGCGCGGATCGAGGGCGTCGGCCTCGGCGCCGACCGCGATCTCGGTGAGGAACCGGTGCATGTCGCGCCCGCAGCGGCCGGCCAGCGGCAGCAGGATCTCACCGGCCGCCCTGATGTCGGCGGCGGGGCCGCGCTGCGCCCGCGCGGCCAGCCTGCGCACGGCGGCGCGCACCAGGTCGCGTACCTCGGGGCCCTGTCCAGCCGGGGCCAGATCGGCCGCAACGCCGTGGGCGTCCGGTGTGCACCCCCGTGCGGCCGGGATACGTTCGCGGGCGTCTGCGGCGAGCTCGCGGGCGTCTGGCGTGCCGGAGGGATGCTTGCGGGTGTCCGGTACGCCGCAGGCAGGCCCGCGGGGTTCCTCGGCGGCGGCCGTCAGCCGCATCTCGGCCACGATCTCCTGAACGCCGGCCCGCCGGGCCAGCCGGTCATGCGAGCGCTTCTGGAAGGGCAGTCCGGCCCGGGTCAGCGCGCGGGTGAGCGGACCGGCCTGCGCGTCGGTCCGGTACAGCACGGCGATGTCGTTCAGCCCCAGGCCGCCCTGGCCATGCCCGTCGGCCCGGCCGCTGTCGAGCGAATGGAAGGACGCGCCGCCGAGCAGCTGGTCGATCTGGGCCGCGATCCACTCTGCCTCGGCCTGCTCGTCCGGCGCCTCGTGCAGCACGACCCGGCCCCGGGCCGGCCTGGCCGCGCGCAGCGTCCGGCCCGGCAGCAGGGTGGCCGGGGCCACGGCCTGCAGCGCGCTCGCCACGATGTCAGGGGCCGACCGGTAGCTGGTCGTCAGCTCGGCACGGCTCGCGTCCGGATGGTCGGTGGTGAAGCGCAGGAAGAAGCCCACATCCGCGCCACGGAAGCTGTAGATCGCCTGGTCCGGATCGCCGATGACAGTCAGTCCGGCCCCCGCAGGCTGGGTCGCTGCGGTCCGGGTCGGCT
>DASXME010000032.1:0-5775 GCA_036495825.1 Streptosporangiaceae bacterium | reverse complement strand
CAGCGCGGCGATCGCCGGGCTCGGCCTGACTGAGCTGGGCAAGGTCTACGGCCGCAGCCCGCGGCGGCTGGCCGCCGAGGCGGTGCGCCGCGCGGTCGCGGACGCCGGGCTCGGGCTGGCCGACCTCGACGGGCTGCTGGTCTGCCCCGGCCTCGCGGGCAGCCCTCTGGACATCGGCCTGGCCCAGGTGCTGGGCCTGCGGGATCTTCGCCTGCTCAGCGTGCTCAACGCCTACGGCGCCTCCGCCGGGGCGGCGGTCCAGCTCGCCGCGCTCGCCGTCACCAGCGGCTCGGCCACCGCGGTGGCCTGCGTGTTCGCGGACGCGCCGCTGCGCCCGGAGGCATCGGCCGGAGCTGCCTTCGGCAGCGGGGGCACCAGGGGCTCGCCGCCGGGGCAGCCGCGGCGCGAGTGGCACGGGCTGCTGGGCCTGTCCGCAGGGCTCGGGCACCGCAGCGTCACCGCCGAGTACGCGCTGGCCGCGCGGCGGCACATGGCCCGGTACGGCACGACCAGCGAGCAGCTCGGCGCGGTCGCCGTGACGCAGCGCGCCTGGGCGGCCGGCAACCCGCAGGCCCAGCTCCGCGACCCGATCACGATCGAGGATCACCAGGCCTCGCGGTGGATCACCGAGCCGCTGCACCTGCTCGACTGCTGCCTGGTCTCCAACGGGAGCATCGCCGTGTTGGTAACCGGCGCGGACCGGGCGGCCGGCCTGCGCCGGCCGCCGGTGCACGTCTGGGGCTGGGGCCAGGGCCATCCCGGGCAGCAGTTGGAGCGGGGCAGCGAGTTCGGCCTGCGCACCGGCGCGGCCATCGCCGGCCCGGCCGCGATGGCCATGGCGGGCATCGGCCCCGGCGACGTGACGATGGGCCAGATCTACGACTGCTACACCTACACGGTGGTGGTCACGCTGGAGGACTACGGGTTCTGCCGCAAGGGCGAGGGCGGCCCGTTCGCCGCCTCGGGAGCGCTCGGGCCCGGCGGGGCGCTGCCGGTCAACACCGGCGGCGGCCAGCTCTCGTCCTACTACATGTGGGGGTTCACCCCGCTGTCTGAGGCCGTGGTCCAGGCGCGCGGGGACGGCGGCTCACGGCAGGCTCAGGACGGGGCCAGCGACATCATCCTGGTCAGCGGGAACGGCGGCGTACTCGCGCACCATTCGACCCTGATCCTCAGCCCGCACCCCCGGTGAGCCTGGGCGGGGTCGGCTATTCGCATACCGGGGAAGCAATTTGATAAGCTTCGTCGTTCCAATACTTTCGGGAACAACGTCCGGCGAATTCAATTGCTGATTGTAAGCGAAAAGGGGCTCCTTGTCAAAGTCGCAAGGGACACGAGTGCCAGGCGAGAAGATTGCAGGACAGGTACCGCAGAGCGCCGCGGGGAAAGCCGCGGATACGGCCGGCGATACGGCGGGCACCGAGCGATCCCGGCGGTACGCGGAGGATGTGGCCTGCGAGCAGGAGAACATCACCATGCTCTACGGCCGGCTCGACGACCTGCGGGAACGCGCGCATTCCCGGCTGGCCAGCACGCTGCGGGAGAGCGGCGGGACACCGCAGGCACGGACCGAGCGCGAGGTATCGGCCGTCATGTTCACCGGCCAGATCGCCCAGCTCGACGCGGCTGAGAACGGGCTGTGCTTTGGCCGCCTGGATTTCCAGGAAAGCGAGCGGCGTTACATAGGGCGGCTCGGCATCCGGGACGAATCCGACGACTATGAGCCGCTGGTGCTTGACTGGCGGGCGCCCGCGGCGCGCCCCTTCTATCTGGCCACCGCGGCCTCGCCGGAGGGCGTCAGCCGGCGCCGGCACATCAAGACCCGTTTCCGTCAGGTCACCGGGATCGACGATGAGGTGCTCGACCTGACCGCGACGGAAAACCAGCGGCATCAGGGGGTCACCGGCGAGGCCGCCCTGCTGGCCGCGCTGAACGCCAGCCGCACCGGCAGGATGACCGACATCGTCGAGACGATCCAGGCCGAGCAGGACGTGATCATCCGGGCGCCGCTGGGCGGCGTGGTCGTCGTGCAGGGCGGCCCGGGCACCGGCAAGACCGCGGTCGCGCTGCACCGGGCGGCCTTCCTGCTGTACACGCACCGCCGCCAGCTGGCCAAGCGCGGCGTGCTCATCGTCGGGCCGAACGCCACCTTCCTGCGCTACATCGGCCAGGTGCTGCCCTCGCTCGGCGAGACCGGGGTGGTGCTGTCCACTCTCGAGGAGCTGTATCCCGGGACCGCCGTGACCAGGGCCGAGGCACCGGAGGTCACCGCGGTCAAGGGCAGGCTGGCGATGGCGGACGTGCTGGCCACGGCGGTGCGGGACCGGCAGCAGGTCCCCCGCGACGCCCTGGAGATCAGGCTCGGCGACGGCGAGGTCGTGACGCTTGACCGGGCGATCTGCACCCGGGCCAGGGAAGCGGCCAGGCGATCGCGCAGGCGGCACAATCAGGCCCGTCCCATCTTCATCCGCGAGGTCATCAGCGCGCTGGCCGCGCAGGTCGCCGGCCGGATCACCGACAAGATCCGGGAGGTCGACGACCTCACCGCCGAGATTCTCGGCGAGCAGCCGCCGCCGCGCCGCAGCCAGCTCGACGAGAACGCGATGGACGATCTGCGGAGCGAGCTGCGCGAGGAGCCGGACGTCCGGGCCGCGATCAGCAAGCTGTGGCCGGTGCTGACCCCGCAGCGGCTGCTCGGCGACCTGTTCGCCTCGCCGCAGCGACTGCGGGCGGCCGCCGCCCGCAAGCTCAGCGAACAGGACCGGGCGCTGCTGCGGCGCGAGCCCGTGAGGGGGGATGGGGCGGGCGGGGGCTGGTCGGCGGCCGACATCCCGCTGCTGGACGAGGCGGCCGAGCTGCTCGGCGAGGACGACCGGGCCCGGCGGTCCGGCGCCGAGCGGGAGCGGCAGGAGCGGATCGCCTACGCGCGGGGCGTGGTGGACATCCTGTCCCGCGACAGCGAGGACGACGCCGACCCCGAGCTCCTGATGGCGGCGGACCTGATCGACGCCGGCCGGCTGGCCGAGCGGCACGCCGAAGAGGCGTACCTGACCACGGCGGAGCGGGCGTCGGCGGACCGGACCTGGGCGTACGGCCACGTCATCGTGGACGAGGCACAGGAGCTGTCCGAGATGGCCTGGCGGATGCTGATGCGGCGCTGCCCGATGCGGTCGATGACGCTGGTCGGCGACATCGCGCAGACCGGCAGCCCGTCGGGCACCTCATCCTGGCAGCGGATGCTCGAACCGTATCTGGGGCAGCGCTGGCGGCTGGCCCGGCTGACCGTCAACTACCGGACCCCCGCCGAGATCATGGCCGTGGCCACCGAGGTGGCGGCGGGCATCGACCCGCCGCCCAGCCAGGCCGACCTGCCGCAGTCGGTGCGGGAGACCGGCGTCAGGCCGTGGCGGCTCGGCGGTCCGCCCGGCGACCTGGCCGGGCGGCTGGCCAGGGCCGCGGCCGGCGAGGCGGCTGCGGTCGGCGACGGGCGGCTGGCCGTCATCGTCCCCGCGGCCCGCATCGGCGAGCTGGGCCAGGCCGTCCGCGACGGCGTCCCCGGCGCGTCGATCGGAACGGACGCCGAGCTGGAGAACCCGGTGGTGGTGCTGACTGTGCGGCAGGCCAAGGGGCTTGAGTTCGACTCGGTGCTGGTCGTCGAGCCCGGCCAGATCCTGGCCGAGTCGCCGCGCGGGCACAGCGATCTCTACGTCGCGCTGACCCGGGCTACCCAGCGGCTGGGCGTGCTGTACGCGGGCGAGCTGCCCGGCATCCTGGCCGGGCTGGAGCCCCGGGGCACGGACCAGGACGGCGCTGAGCAAGCCGGGCCGCGCTGAGCAAGGGAGCCAGGGATGGACGTAGGCATCATCAGGGCCGACGGCCGGTCCGCGCCGTTCTTCGCGGCGGCGGCGCGCGACGTCCTGCTGATCAAGCGCTGCGCCGCCTGCGGCCACTGGCTGGATCCGCAGGCCACGACCTGTACCGGCTGCGGCACCGACGATCCGCCCTGGGCGGCGGCTTGCGGCCGCGGCACGCTGGTCAGCTGGGCGATGGCGCGCCCGAGACAGGCCGCCCCCGGTGCCGAGGCGGCCGTGCTGGCCCTCGTCGAGCTCGACGAGGGCCCCTGGCTGCACTCGCGCCTGGACGCCGCAGACGGTGCACAGGGCGCTGACGGCCCGGACAGCGCTGACGGCGCGGGCTTGCGGGCCGGGCTCCGGCTGACCGTGCACTTCGAGCACCCCGGAGAGGGCGAGAGCTACCCGGTCTTCCGGGCCGAGGGGGCGAACCCGGACGGGCTCGCGGCCAGCGATGCGTCTGCATCGTCGTCCTGATGCTCGGTCTGGCCGAACCTCGCCAGCGCCACCGCGCAGATCACCGCGAGGATGAACCCGGCGATGGCCATGCCGGCCAGCCCCGGCCTGGTCCGGTCGCCGAGCAGGGCGATGCCCACCGCGGCCGGCGGCACGGTCTCCACCAGCACTACCGCCGCGGTGGCCACGGTCACGCTGCCGCCCTCCAGCGCCGTGGCGTAGAACAGGAACGAGACGATTCCGGCCGCGGCCAGCGCGTAGGCGGCCGGGTCGCGCACCAGGACCGCGGGCGAATAGCCGGTCAGCACCCGCGCGGCGACGGCGAGCACGCCGTAGCCGAGCCCGGCGACGGCGCCGAGCAGCGGGGTCCGGGCCATGCCGGGCAGCCGGGCCGCGGCCAGCCCGATCAGGCCGACGCCCGCCACCGCCACGATCAGCGCGAGCTTGAACGTGTTGCCGACGGTGGCCGCGCCCTGGGCGCCGGCCGATGAGCCGAGCAGTCCGACCCCGATGACCACGCCGCCGATCGCCAGCCATTCCCGCCAGCCGAGCACCGCCCCGATCAGCCAGGAGGCGCACACGGCGGTCACCGCCAGGTTGGCGGCGATCATCGCCTGCACCGCGAACAGCGGCAGCCGGTGCAGCGCGATGAGCTGGGCGACGAATCCGAGCATGTCCAGGCCCAGGCTGGCCAGGAACCGCCACTGGCGCATCATGCGGACGACGAGGCCGGGATCCACCGCGGCGAACGCGCCGGTTCCCGCCGAGCCGGGCGGCCTGCGGGCGGAGCGGACGGCGATGGCCTGCATGGCCGAGGCCAGCCCATAGCAGAGCGGCGCCACGACCGCAGCTATCAGGCTAACCAGCACGTCTAAGACCTTACGCTCAGCTTCTTTTCAGCTAGTACCCAGCTTGACCTTGTAGTGACCACAGGAAATAACAGTCCGTGCACCCCGATCATTCCGGCGAGATCGGCCCGTGCCTCCCTGGAGCCGGTGAAGTGGATGGCCCGGATGCCCATCCGCTCGGCGCCGATCACGTTCTCCGTGCGATCGTCGATGAAGATCACCTCGGCGGCGGGCGCGCCGAGCCGGCTCAGCGCGCGGGCGTAGCAACCCGGATCGGGCTTGAGCGCGCGGAAGTCACAGCTGAACAGCAGATGCTCAAAATGCCTGGCCACCGGCAAGGCGGCGATCGACCTGGCCACGTCGGCCGGCATGTTCGACAGCAGCGCCAGCCGCTGCCCGGCCGCCTGGAGATCACGAATCAGCTGGACGGTGTCCTCGCACAGATGAGCCCAGCTCGCGATGTCCAGCCGGATGAGCTCGGCGACCTGGGCCTCGCTGAACGTCCGGCCGAACTGGCCGGCGACGCCCTGCCAGTACGTCATCGAGGTCAGGTCGCCGGCGTCGTACGCGGGACGCGCCGGCCAGTACGCGTCCCAGAGCTCCGCGACACTCACCCCGGC
>DASXME010000031.1:0-10816 GCA_036495825.1 Streptosporangiaceae bacterium | reverse complement strand
GGCCAGCGCGTAGGCCTTCGCGGCGGCCACGCCGACCAGCAGCGCGCCGGCCAGACCAGGGCCTGCCGTCACGGCAATCGCGTCGATCGCGGCCAGCTTCTCGCCGGCCATGGCCAGCGCCCGGTCCACGGTGGGGACCATCGCTTCGAGATGGGCCCGGCTGGCCACTTCGGGGACGACGCCGCCGAACCTGGCGTGCTCGGCGACGCTGGACGCTACCGAGTCGGCGAGCAGCTCGTGCCCGCGGACCAGGCCGGCACCGGTCTCGTCGCAGGAGGTCTCGATGCCGAGCACCAGCGGGCCGGTCATGGCCGCCGCTCCGATGCGGACGGCTGTTCGGCCGGTTCCGGCGGCTGGACCGGATCGACCCTCGGGACCGGATCGACCGCCGGGACCGGATCGACCCTCGGGACCGGCGGCTCAGGCGGGCCGGCCGGCCGGCGCATCACGATCGCGTCGGTGCCGCTCGGCTGGTAGTACCCGCGGCGCAGGCCCACATCGGTGAAGCCGTGCCTGCGGTACAGCAGCTGGGCTCGCGGGTTGTCGGCACGGACCTCGAGGAACACCTCAGAGCACCCCCTGCGGCCGGCCTCGGCCAGCAGCGCTTGCAGCAGCATGGACCCGATGCCCCGCCCCCAGTGCCCGGCGGCCACGGCCATCGTCAGCACATCGCCCTGGCCGCCACGCGGGTCGGAGGTCGGCACGGCCAGCAGTCCCGCGTACCCCACGAGCTGGTCACCATCGTTGGCGACCAGGTAGTAGCGGCCGACCGTCCGGCTGCTCAGCTCGGTGCCGAACAGCTCCTGCGACCAGGGGTCCTCGGGAAAGAGCGCCCGCTCCAGCGCGACCACGGCGGGCAGGTCGGCCGCCGTCATGCGGCGCAGCCGCGCGGCAGGGCCCTGGCGCCCGGTCATGCCGGCGACACCCGCTTCAGCGGGCCGGGCACGCGCGCATCAGGCCGGCGCAGATACAGCGGCTGCACGGAAAGCAGCGGAGCACGGGCCGCCAGCCGTTCGGAAACAAAATCGGCCAGCACGGACGCCGAGGGAAAGCGGGACCCGATACGGTCAGGAAAGATCTCGGGATACAGCCACGGGCCCTCGCCGGCCACCGGTGCCGCGCCGCCGAGGCTGGCGGGCGAACTCACGTCGGGCCCGGCGATCCGCTCCGCGGCGGCCGAGTAGCGGGCCCAGTACACCTCCTTGCGGCGGGCGTCGGTCGCGACCAGGAACTCACGGCCGGCCGCGGCGCTGACCGCATCGCGGGCGAGCACATCCAGCGTGCACACGCCCACCGCGGGCACGCCCAGCACGGCGCCGAGCACGCGCGCCGTGACCAGCCCGACGCGCATGCCGGTGTAGGGTCCGGGACCGACGCCGACGGCCACCGTCGTCACGTCCTCGCGGGTGGCGCCCGCCTGCGACAGCACGCCGGCGATCGACGGGGCGAGCAGCTCGCCGTGCCGGCGGGCGTCCACCGTGGTGATCTCGGCCAGCACGCGCTGGCCGTCATGAACCGCGGCCGTGACGGCCGGGGTCGCGGTGTCGAACGCCAGGATCAGCACGGTTGAACAGCGTAGATGACAACCGGACCGGTCATGACACGCGCAGTGCCGCCGCGGCGGGGCTCAGCCGACCTTGCCGAGCACGTCCCCGGCGGCCGCGACCGCGCCGGCCATCATCTGGCTGGCCGTGACGGGCCCGTATCCGCCCTGGCGGGCGTGCGCGAGGCCGCTGAACACCACGGTGATCATCACGTTGCGGAGCCTGATCACGACCGTGTCCCTGTCGGTGGTGTCCCCGCCGACCGAGATGACCTGGAACGCGCTGAACGCCACGGTGCCGAGGTGGCCGATGGGGGTAATGCTCGCCTTCGGCTGGTGCGTCGCCTTCGGCGGGTGCGCCAGGGCCAGCATGGCCTGGCCGTAGGCATCCTTGGCGGCGGAGGTGGCGCTGCCGTTGCCGGTGGCCAGGCCGTTCGGGGCGTAGGCCTGAGCGGCGACGGCGAGCAGCCGGTACACCGGCTTGCGGTCCAGCGTCCAGTCGCACTGGCTCTGCGCGTTCCCTGACAGCGACGGCGGCACGACCCGGGCGCGCGGGCCGGGCAGGTACTGCGTCAGCGTGCTGTTCGACACCGAGTCGCAGGCGCTGGGCACGGACCGGAGCTCGCCGGCCTGGAAGGTGCTGACGAAGCCGTCGCCGGCGTGGGTCTGGCCGGAGCTGCCGGGCAGCAGAACGACAACGAGGGCAGCGATGATCGCCGCCGCGGCCGCGAGGCCGCCCCACAGGTAGACCCGCCGCTTGGCCCGCCGGGCGCGGTTGGCCCGCGCTCGCGGCCGGAGCGGGCCGGCCCGATTGGCCCGCCGCGCGTCGTGGCCGTGCTCGCTGCCGCCGCCTTGCCGCAGCGACGACCGGGACGGCCGCCGAAGTGGGGGCGGACTCGGATCGACCCAGGCCGGGAGCTCGTCCTCGTCGACAGCGAACGGATCGGGCAGGCTTTCGCTTCCGTCATACGGCCCGGTTGGCATCCTGGGATACCGAGGGGGGCCAGAGCCCTGCTGAGCCACGGCGCGCCTCCGGTGTGAGGGGGTCCGCACCGTACGTAGCGGCGCGGGGTAAGACTGCTCGGCAGCCTAGTGGCGTGCGGGTGAGGATCTATCGGGGAACAGCCGGAACTATAGGGCCTCCGGGCTGCCCGGTAGGTCCGGACAGATGGATTTTACGCGGTACTGACGCGATGCGTCCCCGCCCAGCGCGCGCCGACGCCCCGGATCCGCACCGTACGGACATCGTCTTCGCCGCTGAGCCCGATGGTGATCTCCAGCCGGTCGGCGGATAGCTCCTCGGCCAGGCCGGCCCCCCACTCCACCACGGTCACCGAGCCGTCCAGGTCAAGGTCCAGGTCATCCACCTCAGCCAGCCCGCCCAGCCGGTAGGCGTCCACATGCACCAGCGCGGGACCCGCGGCGAGCGAGGGATGCACCCGCGCGATCACGAAGGTCGGCGAGGTGACCCGGCCGCGCACCTTCAGCGCCTCGCCGACCCCCTGCACCAGGGTGGTCTTGCCCGCCCCGAGGGGCCCGGTCAGCAGCATCAGGTCACCGGCGCTGAGCTCGGCCGCCAGCCGCCGCCCGAGCGCGAGCATCTCGTCCGCGGTCGCGACCTGAATCTCCTCATGCAACGCCCGGCCCGCCTCCCCTGCCGCGCAGCGCCTGTGCCTGCGACCGGCTGCCCGACTGAACCTGGGCCACCATGCTGCTGATCGTCTCATTGACCACGTCGGGGCGCTCCAGGATGACCGCGTGGCCCGCGCCCTCCGCGATGACGAGCCTGGACCCGTCGATCGACTCGGCGAGATCGATCCCGAGCTGCGGCGGGATCAGCCGGTCCCTGTCGCCCACCACGACCGTCACCGGCACCCGGCTCAGCACGCCGGGAACGTCGTGCGCGTCGTGCTTGAGCAGCGCGCTATAGAACTCGGCGATGACGCCAACCGGCGCCTGCCGGATCATCTGCTCGAGGAAGTCGGTCACGGTGACGCTCATCCACGGATCGCCGAACGCCAGGAACCTGGTGGCCAGGAACTCGATCTCGCTCGATGCCTTGCGGCCGTGCTCGACCAGGACAGCCCGCCTGCCCCTGGCGGCCGTGCGCAGCACGGTGGGAACAGCGCGCTGCAGCATGATCCGCAGCGGCGAGGGCATCCAGGGGACGAGCCCGTCCGGGCTGCTCAGCCCGCCGGCCGCGGTCCCGATCAGCACGAGGCCGGCGACCTTGGCGCCGAACAGCTCCGGGTACCTGGCGGCCAGCGCCATGATCGTCATGCCGCCCATCGAGTGCCCGACGAGGACGACGCGCTGGTCGGCGTCGGTGACCGCCTCGATCACCGCGTGCAGGTCGGCGCCGGTCCGGTCGATGGAGACCGGCGGCCCGGCCAGCGGCCCGGAACGCCCGTGGCCGCGCTGGTCCCAGAACACCAGCCTGGCGCAGGCGGCGAGGTCGCGGCGCTGGTAATGCCAGCTGTCCTGGTTCAGCGCGTACCCGTGGCTGAAGATGACCGTGACCGCAGCATCGTCGGGCCCGTTGATCTCGACGTGCAGCGGCATGCCGTCGTCGCTCGGCACGACAAGCTCGCGGCCGCGCAACTCGCCGAGCGGCTCGGTCGCCTCCGAGTCCGGCTCCGGCCGGAGCCTCGCCGCGAACCGTTCGGCCGCCATCACCGCGCCGAAGCCTGCCGCGGCCGCACCCGCTACGACGCCCGCGATCTTGGTGACGCGCCCCCACCTCGACATGCATCCCCTCCCTGGCTGTTCCTGCCTGCGGCCTGCGCTCTGCCGCCTGCGCCCCTGCCGCCTGCGCTCTGCGGCCTGTCAGGATGTTACTGGAAGGTAGGTTCGCGCGGCCCGGCCGCCGAACCCGATGGCGATGTCGTAGGAGAGCGTGCCCAGCCGGTCGGCCCACTCCTGCGCGGTCGGCTCGCCGTCATCGCCGGGACCGAAGAGCACGACGTCATCGCCCGCGGCGGCCGGGTCGTCGCCGAGATCGACCACGAACTGATCCATGCAGACGGTCCCGGCGATGGTCCGCCGCCGGCCCCTGACCTGAACCTGGACCTGGTTGGCTGCGCTCCTCGGCACCCCCTCCGCGTAACCCTGCGGAACCAGGCCCAGCGTGGTCTCGGCCGCGGTGATGTAGCGGTGGCCATACGACACCCCCGAGCCGGCCGGGACCCGCTTGACCTGCACGAGGCGCGTCCTGGCGGTCATCGCCGGGCGCAGCCAGCGGGGGGCGCCGCCCGGCTGCGTGCTCAGGCCGTAGATCCCGCCGCCGGGCCGGACAAGGTCGAGCCAGCTCTGCGGGAGGGTCAGCGTGGCCGCGGTGTTGGCGATGTGCCGCAGTTGCGGCCGCGCACCGGCCTTCTCGGCGAGTTCCAGCGCGTCGTCGAACGCGGTGAGCTGCGCCGGGACCGACGAATGGCCGGGCAGGTCGGCGCAGGCCAGGTGCGACCAGATGCCGGTGACCTGGATATACCCGGCGGCCTGGGCGGCGAGCGCGACGTCCACCAGCTCGGGCCAGCTGGTGGCGGGCGCGCTGCCGCGGGACATGCCGGTATCCACCTTGAGGTGCAGGCTGGCCGGCTTGCCCGCTTGCCGGGCCGCGGCCGACAGCAGGTCCAGCTGGCCGACCGAGCTGACGGACAGGTCGATGTCCCGGCTGATGGCTTCGGCGTGCGCGGCGTCCGGGTCGTCCATCAGGCACAGCACGCGCGCCGTCAGGCCGGCCGCGCGCAGGGCCAGCCCCTCCTGAACCCCCACCACGCCCAGCCAGGAGGCACCGCCGGCCACCGCGGCGGTGGCCGCGGGGATCATGCCGTGCCCGTAGCCGTCCGCCTTGACCACGGCCATCAGGCCGGCGCCCCCGACCTGGCCGGCCAGCGCGGCGACATTCGCCCTGATCGCGCCGAGGTCCACCACGGCTTCCGCGAGACCATTCACGGTGTCCAAGTGTGCCAGCCCAGAGCCGGTGCCCTTACCCGTTGGTATCCGCGACGGCGCCGTCGGCCGCGGTAGCACGGTCGTTCGAGGTAGCACGGTCGTCCGCGGTAGCACGGTCGTCCGCGGCGGCACCGCCGGCCGCAGGGGCACCGCCGGCCGCAGGGGCGGCACCATCGGCTACGGCACGGAAGGCCGCGGGCAGGGCGCGGACCACGTCCGAGGCGCCGATGGGCGCGGACGCCGCGGCGAGCCGGGCGGCCAGCCCGTGCAGGTACGCCGCGGCCGCGGCGGCATCGGCGGCGGCCAGGCCCTGCGCGAGCAGCGCCCCGGCCAGGCCGGAGAGCACGTCGCCGGTGCCTGCGGTGGCCAGCCACGGAGTTCCGGTCGGGTTCACTATCACCGGCGAGCCGGGCTCCGGGCCGGCGATCACGGTGGTGGAGCCCTTGAGCAACACGGTGGCACCGAAGCGCGCCGCCGCCGCGCGCACGTGCTCCAGCCGCCGCGCCTCCACGTCGGCCCGGTCCACATCCGCCCGGTCCTGGCGGGGCTGGTCCGCACTGGGCCGGTCCCCGCCGGGCCGGTCCGCGCCGGGCCGGTCCGCGGCGAGCAGCCGGGCGAGCTCGCCCGCGTGCGGGGTCAGCAGCGTGGGGGCCGCGCGGGGCAGCAGGCCGGGCGCGGCCGCGAGCAGGGTCAGGCCGTCGGCGTCGACCAGGACCGGCAGGTCGGTGGCGAGCACTTCGGCGAGCAGCCGGGCCGCGTCGTCGCCGGTGCCCATCCCCGGGCCCGCGACCCAGGCCTGCACCCGGCCCGCCGCGCGCAGCACGGCGGCCGCGTCCTGGCCCCCCTCGGTGGTCGTGATCACCGCCTCCGGCCATTGCTGCCGGACGATGCCGGCCGCGGCCGGCGCCGACACCAGCCTGACCATCCCGGCGCCGGCGTGCACGGCTCCGCCGACCGCCAGCCAGGCCGCGCCGGTGAAGCGGTCGCTGCCGGCCACGATGCCGACCACGCCCCGGCGGTACTTGTCCGATTCGGCCGACGGGCGCGGCAGCAGGGCGGCCAGGTCGGCGTCCTGCAGCGCGATCACGTCGGGCGGGTCGAGGAACGGGCCCACGCCGATGTCGATGAGCTCGGTCACGCCCGCCTTCGATGCCCCCGGATCCACCAGCAGGCCGGGCTTCCATGTGCCGAACGTCACGGTGACGTCCGCCTGCACAGCCGCGCCGTCCAGTGCACCGGAATCGGCGTCGACGCCGCTGGGCAGGTCGACGGCGACCACGGTCGCCGCTGACCTGGCCGCCTGGGCGGCCAGGCTGGCGTACGGCTCGCGCAGGCCGCCGCGGCCGCCGATGCCGAGCATGCCGTCCACGATCAGGTCGGCGCCGTGCATGAGCCCGGGCACGGCCGGGTCGGCCGGGGCGAGCAGCCGCCCGCCTACCGCGCGCAACGCCTCGGCCCCGCCGCGATGGGTCTTGGACCCGGCGGTGACGGCCCGGACGGCTACGCCGCGGCGGGCGAGCCAGGCACCGGCGTACAGCGCGTCGCCGCCGTTGTCACCGCTGCCCGTCAGGATCACGACCCGGGCTCCGTAGCAGGTGCCGAGCAGCCGGGCGCAGACGGTGGCCAGGCCGAACGCGGCCCGCTGCATCGGTACGCCGTCGGCCACCGTGGCCATCAGGGCGCCTTCGGCCGCGCGGACCTTGGCCACGCTGTGCGCCTGCCTCATTCCCGACTCACCAGTCCATCCTCCGTCCGAGTTCACTCTCAGCGAACAACCGCCGGGCCAGCCGCGGGGCGCGCCGATCACGGCCCAAGCCTGCCACGACTCACCGTCCCAGGCCCGCTGCGGCACGACGCTGGCGGGACGCGGGCCAATCCGGTTGCGAACGGCCGGTCAGCACGCCTAGCGTCAGGCCATGCCGGCCTACATCAAGTCCGTCACTTTCGACTGCGTCGAGCCAGGCCCTGAGCCCGGCAGTCCGGCGGCAAGGTGAGTGCCGACGGCGGGATGAGTCCTGCCAGCAGCGGGGATCGGGCCCCCGGCGCGGATCAGGACCCCGGCGCGGATCAGGACCTCGGCGCGGATCGGGTCCGGGTCCGGCGGGTCTACGACGAGCCGTCACCGGCCGACGGGGCCCGGGTGCTGGTGGACAGGATCTGGCCGCGGGGGATCAGCAAGGAGGCGGCCCGGCTGCAGGAGTGGGCGAAGGACGTCGCGCCCTCCAGTGAGCTGCGCCGCTGGTACGGCCATGACCCGGCCAAGTTCGCCGAATTCCGCCGCCGCTACCTGGACGAGCTAGGCCAGCCGGAGGCGCGCGCCGCGCTCGCCCGGCTGCGTGAGCTGGCCGCAGCCAGCCCCCTCACCCTGCTGACCGCCACCCGAGACATCGAGCTAAGCCAAGCCGCGGTCCTCGCCGAGCAACTCACCCGTCCCCCGGCATGATCGCGGCAGCGGCAAGGGTGGTCGATGTGCCGTTGACCACCACCGATGGCGGTCAAAGTGCCATCGACTGCCTTGGCTTTAGCCGCGGCGCGGCAGCGGGCAAGGCTAGCTGAGGGCTGAGCGGACTGATTCGGCTAGCTGGCCGGCCACTCGTTCGGCCTCGCCTGCGTCCGCCGCCTCCACCATGACCCGTACTGTGGGCTCGGTGCCGCTCGGCCTGACCAGCACCCGGCCGAGCTGACCCAGCTCCGTCTCGGCCGCGGCCACGGCGGCGGCAAGCTCGGGCGCGGAGCCCATCCGCGACTTGTCCACGCCCCGCACGTTGATGAGCACCTGCGGATACCTGGTCATGACCTTGGTCAGCTCGCTCAGCGGCTGGCCGCGGCGAGCGACCGTGCCGAGCAGCTGCAGTCCGGTCAGGATCCCGTCCCCGGTGGTGGCGTGGTCGAGCAGGATGATGTGCCCGGACTGCTCGCCGCCGAGCACATACCGTCCGGCCCGCATCGCCTCGAGGACATACCGGTCCCCCACGGCCGTCTCGACGACGCGGATCCCGGCGTCCCGCATCGCCAGCCGGAAGCCGAGATTCGACATGACCGTGCTGACGACGGTATCGCCCGCCAGGCGGCACTCCTCGCGAAAGCCGAGCGCGAGCACGGCGAGGATCTGGTCTCCGTCGATCGGCTCGCCGCTCGCGTCCACGGCCAGGCAGCGGTCGGCGTCGCCGTCGTGCGCGATCCCGGCGTCGGCATGCTCGGCGACGACGGCGGCGCGGAGCGCGTCGAGGCAGGTCGATCCGCAGCCTTGATTGATGTTCAGCCCGTCGGGCGCGACGCCGATCGTGATGACTTCGGCCCCGGCGCGCCGCAGCGCCTCGGGTGCCATCTCGTACGCCGCCCCGTGCGCGCAATCGACCACGACGCGCAGGCCGGCCAGCGGAAGCCTGCCGCGAGCACCGCCCCCCAGCCCAGCCGAACCAAGCCCAGCCGAACCAAGCCCAACCGAACCCAACCCAGACGGGCCCAGCCCAACCGAACCAAGCCCAACCGAACCCAACCCAGACGGGCCCAACCCAGCCGAGCCAAGCCTGGCGGGGCCTGACCGAGGCGCAGGAACGTCGGCTCCCTGGCCCGCCAGCGTGGACACCAGGTGCCGCAGGTAGCGCTCCCGCTCGGCCGGGGCGTCGGTGACCCGGCCGAAGCCGCCGCGCGGAACCCGCTCCGCCGCCGAACGCTGCCCGATCCGGTCCTCGATCTGGTCCTCGACGTCGTCGGGCAGCTTCAGGCCGCCCTCGCCGAAGAACTTGATGCCGTTGTCCGGGGCCGGGTTATGGCTGGCCGAGAGCATCACGCCGAACTCGGCGCCGAGCGCGCCGATCAGGTACGCGACCGCCGGGGTCGGGATCACGCTAAGCCGGAGCACGTCGACCCCGGACCCGGCCAGGCCCGCGACCACCGCGGCCTCAAGAAACTCGCCAGACGCCCGCGGATCACGCCCGACGAGAGCGAGCGGACGCCGCTGCGCCGCGTGCGCGGCGGCGAACGCCCCACTCTCGTCCAGAACGTCCGCCGCGGCCGCGACGACATCCATAGCCAGCTGCGCGGTTAGATCGCGGCCGGCAACACCCCGAACTCCGTCCGTGCCGAAGAGCCGGCCCATGCGCGGGTCCCCTCCGCTGGTTGGTCTTCCGATCAGGCCACCCCGCGGAGTGTCAGCGCTTGGAGTACTGAGGCGCCTTGCGGGCCTTCTTCAGCCCGTACTTCTTGCGCTCCTTGACCCGCGGGTCGCGGGTCAGGAAGCCGGCCTTCTTCAGGCTCGGACGGCTCTCCGGATCGACGAGTATCAGAGCGCGGGTGATCCCCAGCCGCAGCGCTCCGGCCTGGCCAGACACCCCGCCGCCAGTGATGCGGGCGATCACGTCGAAGCGGTCCTCGGCACCGAGGGTGACGAAGGGCTCGTTGACCAGCTGCTGATGCACCTTGTTGGGGAAGTACCCGTCAAGGGACCGGCCGTTGATCTGCCACTTGCCGGTGCCCGCCATGATGCGGACCCGGGCGATGGCCTCCTTGCGGCGGCCTAGCCCGGCCGCCCGGCCGGTGACCACCTGCCTGCGGCCCGTCGTGTGGCGCGCTGCGCCCTCTGGAGCAGACTCTGTTGTGTACTCAGAGGTGTGCTCCTCGGCCCCTTCCGTGGTGCTCTCGTCGGGTGCCAGCGCTGTTGTGGGCTCGGCCACGATTCGTTCCCTCATGCTTCCTATGTCGGTGCTACTGCGCGATCTGCGTGATCTCGAAGGGAGCGGGCTGCTGTGCCTGATGCGGATGCTCAGGCCCCGCGTACACCTTCAGCTTGCGCAGCATCTGCCTGCCCAGGGTGGTCTTCGGCAGCATCCCCTTCACTGCCTTCTCTACGGCCCGCTCCGGGTGCTTGGCGAGCAGATCCGCGTATGCGACCGCACGGAGCCCGCCCGGGTACCCGGAGTGCCGGTAAGCGAACTTTTGCGCCAGCTTGTTCCCGGTGAGCGCCACCTTCTCGGCATTGACGATGATGACGAAGTCACCGGTGTCAACGTGCGGCGCGAACACGGGCTTGTGCTTCCCGCGCAGGAGCACCGCCGCCTGGCTGGCCAGTCGTCCCAGCACAACGTCGGATGCGTCGATGACATGCCACTGACGCTGGATGTCGTCGGCCTTAGGACTAAAAGTGCGCACAGTCATGAGCCTTCACGTATATGCAGCTGATCAAGGGAGTCGACCCGCTCCCGAAACGAGGAAGCGCGACGGTCTCAGTCCGCCACCGCTCCGTGGCACGCTCCGCTGCAGGAGCCCATGGGTATGCGGATACGGACAGACGTCTACGGAGGATACCGGCCGTGTATCGCC
>DASXME010000030.1:0-23445 GCA_036495825.1 Streptosporangiaceae bacterium | reverse complement strand
CGCCGGACGCCAGGCGTTGCGGTGATTGCGCCACGGGTAGGCGCCCGGCTTGACCGTGACGAACCGGTACCGGCCTTCGTCGTCGGTCAGGCAGCGGCCCAGCCCGGTGAAGTTCTCGTCCAGCGGCGCCTGATGCTGATCGCCGTCGTGCCGGTACCGGCCGGCCGCGTTGGTCTGCCAGATCTCGATCAGGCCGCGGGCCACCGGGCGGCCGTCGCCGTCGAGCACCCGGCCGGCCACGATGATCCGCTCGCCCTGCGGTTCCCCGGCGTGCTGGCTGGTCAGGTCGGCGTCGCCGGGCCGCACCCGGTCCTCGCCGAGCAGCGGCCCGGTGACCTCGGTGAGCCGGTGCGGCAGCAGCACCGGAGGCTGCCGCGGCGCGCGCAGCCGCGAGGACCGGTACGGCGGGTAATCGAGCGGCGGGTGCACCCGGTCAGGGCGCGGGTACGGGCGCAGCGGGAACGAGCCGGCCGCGGGCGCGGTCACCGGGCTGCCCCTTCTCGACCCTCGCCGTCCGGCACGGCCTGGACCAGCGCCCGCAGCGCGGCGAGCTCGCCGGGCGACGGCGGGGCGATCGGCTCGGGCACGTCGGCGGCGGCCAGGTCCCAGCCGGTGCGGGCCCGGACGTCCGGCACCGACACGCCCGGGAACAGCCCGGTCAGCACGAGCTCGCAGGCTTGCGGATCCGGCTCGAGCACGCCGAGGTCGGTGATCACCTTGCGCGGCCCGGCGCCGGTCAGGCCGAGCCGCGCCCGGTCCCCCGGGCCGCGGCCGTACCCGACCGACGTGACGAAGTCGACCCGGTCGACGAACGACCGGGTGCTCTGCCGGGTGACCACGATCACCTCGCGGCAGGACGCGGCGATCTCGGGCGCGCCGCCGGCGCCGGGCAGCCGGGTCTTGGGCTCGGCGTAGTCGGCGCCGATCACGGTGGTGTTGATGTTCGCGAACCTGTCGATCTGGGCGGCGCCCAGGAAGCCGACGTCGATCCGGCCCGGCTGCAGCCAGTAGTTGAAGATCTCCGGCACGCTGACCACCGAATCGGCGGTCTGCGCCAGCACGCCGTCGCCGATCGACAGCGGCAGCCAGCCCGGCTTGGTGCCGATCGTGCCCGACTCGTAGATCAGCACGAGCCCGGGCGCGTGCGTGAGCCGGGCCAGGTTGGCGGCCGCGCTCGGCAGCCCGATGCCGACGAAGCAGGTCATGCCGTCGCGCAGCGCGCGCGCCGCCGCGACCGTCATCATCTCGTCGGCGGTGTACGCACCCGACGGGCCGGCCCCCGCGATCCGCGCCTTGTCTTGCGGCGCCTTGTCTTGCGGCCTCACTGTCTCCCGCCTCGCTGCCCGCGGTGGCCTTCGGCCGCCCCGCGGCCGCGGCCGAAGAGCGTTTCGTGCGCCATCCGCCCATACGTACGCTATCCGCATGTCACCGCCGGCGCTAGCGGCGCTAGCGCGCTAGCGGGCGGAGTCGCCGTCCAGCCCCTGCCCGCCCAGCACCTGCTGCGCCACGGCGAAGGCCCGGTTGGCCGCGGGCACGCCGGCGTACACCGCGACCTGCAGCAGCACCTCCCGGATCTGCGCCGGCGTCAGCCCGTTGCGCAGCGCGCCCGCCACGTGCATGGCCAGTTCCTCGTCCTGGCGCAGCACCGCCAGCGCGGTCAGCGAGATGATGCTGCGCTCGGCCCTGGTCAGCCCCGGCCGGGACCAGATCTCGCCCCAGGCGTACCGGGTGACCAGGTCCTGGAACGGCTCGGTGAACGGCGTCGTCTCGTCCTGCGCCCGGTCGACATGGTCGTCGCCGAGTACCTCCCGGCGAACCGTTAGCCCCTGCTGTGCACGTTCGGAATCCATCACGGTTTTAATGCCCTTTCTTTATTGCGGCTAGCGCGGCGGCAGCCAGTGCCGGGTGGGCAGCGCGGTCTCGGTGTACCCGCCGCCGTCGGCTCGCCTCACCCGCCAGGCGCGCTGGCCCGGGACGATGCTCAGCGCCTCGTGCAGGCTCGTGCCGACGTAGTGCAGGCCGGTGCCGTCTTCGGTGGCGTAACCGTCGGGCAGCGTGCCGGCCGCGATCAGCTCACGGAACATCGTGCGCCGCGGCTGGTCGGCCGCGTCGTCGTGCACCCCGTTGCTGAACGGCAGGAAGCCGAGCCCGTTAGCCAGCGGATCGAGCGCGTCGCTGAACGAGTCGGTGACCCCGAAGCGGTGCCAGCACAGGCTGCCTGCGCTGCCGCCGGCCAGCACCACGCCGGCCTGCCAGCACTCGTGCATGATCTCGTCCAGCCGGTGCGCCCGCCACAGCGCCAGCAGGTTGACCACGCTGCCGCCCCACACGAAGATCACGTCCTGCGCCATCAGGTGCGCGCGGGGATCGGGCACGTTCGGCTGCGGGTAGAGCTGGAGATGCGACAGCTCGGCCGCGCCGAGGCTGGGCCCGCCGGCGTACCAGCCCTCGATGACCTGCGGCCAGTCGCCCATCGCGGTGGGGACCATGCACACCCGCGGCCTGGCCGCGCCGGACAGCCGCATCGCCTGCCGCACCTGCGCCCCGGCGAGCTCAGGCGGCGGCGAGCCCTCCGGCCAGCGCGGCCGCCCGGAGCAGGCGAGAATCTGTGGTTCCCGTCCCATGCCGCCCTCTCCCGGTGGCTACCGTAAAAGCCCATTTTCCTAACGCGGGCAGCCTACGGTGAGGCTCCCAGGCCGGGCCTGCGGGGGATGGCCCTGCCTGCGATGGGCGGCGAGGCTACGGCAGTCTGGCGAGCATCCGGGCGTCCCCCTCAGACGTCCGCGTGCGCGAGCTGCTGGGCACTGAGCCGCCACGCCCGGTCCTGCGACCAGCGCCACCAGTCGGCGGGCTCGCAGACCCGCTCGCGGCCGAGATCGGGGTGCGCCCAGCCGACCGACGGCAGGTCGTACAGCATCGCGGCCAGGCTGGAGCAGACCACGTGACCCGGCAGCAGGCCGTGGTCGGACGGCCAGCGCCACAGCGGGTCGATCGCGTTCGACAGGTCGTCGAGGTGCAGCGCGCCCAGCGTGTCCTCGGCGATGCCGACCCAGTCGTAAGCGATGCCGAGTGACTTGGCCGTGCTGGCCAGGAAGGACGCCGCCTGGCCGTGATCGTCGGGCTTCGGCTGGGCATGATTGGACATGGTGCGGGTGTCCGACAGGTACCCGGTGCAGTCGACCAGGCCGACACCGCCTGGCTGGCCCTGAATGCCGATCCACCGGCCGTTCTGGTCCAGGTGCGTGATGACGACGACGTGATTGGCGACGGCGGGCTTGCCTTCAAGCGCTTCTCCGACCCGGATCAGGTCGGGGAACGTCCCCTGGCCGTGCCATACGGCCAGGACGTCGCCGGGTGCGGCAGGAATGCTCGTCACGGTGCTCTCCTTCCGGGCATGCGGCCGCTCGTGCTCAGGTGATGCCGGATCCCCGTGTTGTTTCGTGCGGCCGGCCCCAGCTCAGTGCCGCACAGTGCCCGCCGCTCCCCGGGCCGGTTGCGGCCCCTTGCCTATCCAGAGGCGCGCGGGCGGATCGAGATACCTGGCGGGGGCGCGCTATCGTGACTCGGCATGACCAGCACAAGCGATACCGGGCAGCCTGCGGCGAAGACGATCGCGCGGCTGCGCAGCTCCAGCATGGGCGCCCTGACCATGCTCATCATCCAGTTCGTGCTGGGCGCCGGGGTGAGCATCTACATCACGCCGGCCCATGGCGGGATCGGGAAGGCGTTCTCCAACGGGGCGCTGCTGGCCATCCACGCGGTGGTGGGACTGCTCCTGATCATCGCCGCCGTGGACCTGCTGGTCCGGGCCGTCCTGGCCCGGCACCGGGTGATGATCATCACCTCGGCCGTCGGGCTGATCGCGATCGTCGGAGCCGCGGTCAACGGGATCACGTTCCTGAAGAACGGGGCGGACGGCGCTTCGCTGGGGATGGCGGTGGCCACCGGCGTGGCGATGCTCTGCTACGGCGTCAGCCTGCGGATCCTCGGCTCGGCCGCGGGCCCGGCCGCGGGCCCTGCTCCGGGCTCTGCCGGTGGGCGGCCAGCGCGCGGCTGACGAACGCGGACGCCGCGCCCAGGTAGCGGGCCGGGTCGAGGGCGGCGTCGAGTTCTGCGGGGTCGATGCCTCGGGCGGAGACGCCGGCGGCGGTGTCGGTGTCCGTGTCGAGCAGGACGTCACGCAGCGGGCGGCCGGTAGCGGCGACGCGGGCGGTGGCCTCGGCGACCAGGTCGTGCGCGGCCAGGCGGCCCAGCCGCGGGGCGAGCATGGCCGCGACCTGCTCGGCGAAGGGCAGTCCGCCGGCCGCGTCCAGGTTCGCCCGCATCTTGGCCGTGTCGATCTCCAGGCCGGCCAGCAGATCCGCGCACCAGGCCGCGGCCGATCCGGTCAGCGTGAGCAGGGCGGTCAGCGGCTGCCATTCGGCGTGCCAGGCGCCGGCCGCCCGCTGGTGCTCCTGCTCGGCCGACGCGATCAGCGTGGCGACCAGGCCGGGGATCTGCCGGGTGCAGCCGAGCACGGTGACCGCGGCGACCGGGTTCCGCTTGTGCGGCATGGCCGACGAGCCGCCGCGCCTGGGGCCGCCTTCCGGGTCGCCCTCGGGGGCACCTTCCGGGCCGCCTTCCGGGTCGCCCTCGCGGACCTCGCCGATCTCGGTCTGGGCGAGCAGAGTCACGTCCCGGGCGATCTTGCCGGGCGCGGCCGCCGCGGCGGCCAGCGCGGCGGCCAGCTCGATGATCCGCAGCCTGCTGGTGTGCCACGGCAGCACCGGCTCGGCCAGGCCGAGCTCGCCGGCCAGCAGCGCCGCGACCGCGGGGCCCGCCGGGCCGAGCGACGCGAGCGTTCCGGCTGCGCCGCCGAACTGGACCGCCAGCCGCGGCCGCACCGCGGCCAGCGCGCGGGCCGCCTCGTCGAGCCCGGCTAGCCAGCCCGCCGCGACCAGCCCGAACGTCACGGGGATGGCCTGCTGCAGCAGCGTCCGGCCGATCATCGGCGTGGCCTCGTGCTCGGCCGCCAGCTCCGCGGCGCGGTCGGCCGCGGCGGACAGCGCGGAACGGATCACGTCCGTCCCGGCGCGGGCCAGCAGCATCATCGCGGTATCGATGATGTCCTGGCTGGTCGCGCCGTGGTGAACGGCCGCGGCAGCGGACGGCGGCACGATCGCGGTCAGCTCGCGGACCAGGCCCGGCACCGGGTTGCCGGTCCGCATGGCGAGCCTGCCCAGCTCGGCCGCGTCGAAGTTCTGCGCGCGCGCCGCCGCGGTGACCGCGGCCCCGGCCCCGGCGGCCGCGAGCCCGGCCCGCTCCAGCGACCGGGCCAGCGCGGCCTCGGTGTCCAGCATGGCCTGCAGCCACGCGGCGTCGCCGGCGTCGACGCCGCCGCGCGCGAACAGCCCGGTGAACAGGCCGGCCGGCTCAGACATGCGCCAGCCCGACGTAGTTCTCGGCGAGCGAGGCGGACGCGGCTTCGGAACTGCACACGTACTCCAGGTGGGACCGCTGCAGTCGCCGGTCGTAGGGGTCCTGGTCGTCGAAGGTGTGCAGCAGCGTGGTCATCCACCAGGAGAAATGCTGGACCCGCCACACCCGGCGCAGGCAGGTGCCGGAGTAGCTGTCGAGCAGCCCGGTGCCCTCGCCCGCGTACCAGGCGGCCAGTGCCTCGGTCAGCACGCCGACGTCGTAGGCGGCCAGGTTCAGTCCCTTGGCCCCCGTGGGCGGGACGATGTGCGCCGCGTCCCCGGCCAGGTACAGCCGCCCGTACCGCATCGGCTCGGCGACGAAGCTGCGCATCGGGGCGAGGACCTTCTCCAGCACCGGGCCGGCCTGCAGGTGCCAGCCGGGCACCGTCTCCAGCCGGGCCCGCAGCTCGCCCCAGAACCGCTCGTCCGGCCACCGGCCGACGTCTTCGTCCGAGACCACCTGCAGGTAGAAGCGGCTGAGGCTCGGGCTGCGCATGCTGTGCAGCGCGAAGCCGCGGTCGCTGTAGGCGTAGATCAGCTCCGCGGCCGACGGCGGCACCTCGGCCAGCACGCCGAGCCAGCCGAACGGGTACTCCCGGTCGAACACGGTCAGCGCGCCGTCCGGTATGGCCGGCCGGCACACGCCGTGAAAGCCGTCGCAGCCCGCGATGAAGTCGCAGCTCAGCCTGCGGCGCTCGCCCTGGTGGGTGAAGCTGATCGCCGGCCGGCCGGTCGCGATGTCCTCGGGTACGACGTCCGAAGCCTCGAACAGGAGCCGGCCGCCGGCCGCGAGCCTGGCCGCGATCAGGTCCTTGACCACCTCCTGCTGGCCGTACACGGTGATCGCGCGGCCCGGCACCAGCCGGTCGAAGGCGATGCGGTGCGCCGCCCCGCCGAACCTGAGCTCGATGCCGTGGTGCACCAGGCCCTCGCGCTGCAGCCGCTCGCCGAGGCCGGTGCCGATCAGCGTGTCCACCGTGCCCTGCTCGAGGACGCCGGCCCTGACCCGCTTTTCCACGTAGTCGCGGCTGCGCGCCTCCAGCACCACCGATTCGATGCCGCGCCGGTGCAGCAGGTGCGACAGCAGCAGCCCCGCTGGCCCTGCGCCGACGATCCCGACCTGGGTGCGCACGACATCATGGTCTCACCGCTTGTTCTCACCGCGCACACCCGTCCGCATGACAGGCGGCGGCATGAACTCCGGCCCCGCGAGTAGCGCCGGCGGCAGCCCGGCCAGGGCGCGCCCCTCGCAGGCAGGTGGCCTATTGTCAGCGTTATGACCGAACACACCGCAGTTGCCTCCGGTCCGGACCTGCCGCAGCGGCGCCGCCTGGTGACCGAGATCCCCGGGCCCGCCTCGCGCGCGCTGATCGAGCGGCGGCAGCGCAGCGTCGCGCGAGGGGTCAGCAGCGTGCTGCCGGTGTACGCCAGGGCGGCCGGCGGCGGCGTGCTGGTGGACGTGGACGGCAACTCGCTGATCGACTTCGGCTCCGGCATCGCGGTGACCACCGTCGGCAACAGCGCGCCGCTGGTCGCGGCGGGCATCGCCGGGCAGGCGGCCCAGTTCACCCACACCTGCTTCATGGTCACGCCGTACGAGGGCTACGTGGAGGTGTGCGAGGAACTGGCCCGGCGGACCCCCGGTGACCACGACAAGCGCTCCATCCTGCTGAACTCGGGCGCGGAGGCGGTGGAGAACGCGGTGAAGATCGCCCGGCACGCCACCGGGCGGCAGGCCATCGTCGCGTTCGACCACGCCTACCACGGGCGCACCAACCTCACGATGGCGCTGACCGCCAAGAGCATGCCGTACAAGCACCGGTTCGGCCCGTTCGCCAGCGAGGTCTACCGGATGCCGATGGCCTACCCGCTGCGCTGGCCCGGCGGCCCGGAGCGCTGCGCGGCCGAAGCGCTCGACGTGATCACCAGCCTGATCCACACCCAGATCGGCGAGCAGAACGTCGCCGCGGTCATCATCGAGCCGATCCAGGGCGAGGGCGGCTTCATCGTGCCGCCGCCCGGCTTCCTGCCCGGCCTGGCCGGGTTCTGCCGCGAGCACGGCATCGTGCTGATCGCCGACGAGGTGCAGAGCGGGTTCTGCCGTACCGGCGACTGGTTCGCGTGCGAGCACGAGGGCGTGGTCCCGGACCTGGTCACCACCGCGAAGGGAATCGCCGGCGGGCTGCCGCTGGCCGGCGTGACCGGGCGCACCGAGCTGATGGAGGCCGTGCACCCCGGCGGGCTCGGCGGCACCTACGGCGGCAACCCGGTGGCCTGCGCGGCCGCGCTCGGCGCGATCGCCACCATGGCGACCCAGGATCTGCCCGGCCGGGCCCGCAGGATCGGCGAGATCATGCTGCCCCGGCTGACGGCACTGGCCGGGAAGTACCCGGTGATCGCCGACGTGCGCGGGCGCGGCGCGATGCTCGCGGTCGAGCTGGCCGAGCCCGGCAGCCTCAAGCCGGATCCGGCCGCGACGGCCAAGGTGGCCGCCGCCTGTCACGCCGCCGGCCTCATCGTGCTCACCTGCGGGACGTTCGGGAACGTGCTGCGTTTCCTTCCGCCGCTGGTCATCCCCGAGCACCTGCTGGACGAAGGGCTGACCGTGCTGGAAGAAGCCTTCGCCGGCCTGTGATGACTGCTCGGCTGGACGCCGCGGTCGCCGCGCTGCGGGAGCGGCCGGTCAGCGCGTGCGACAAGGGCTTCGGCTGCCTGGCGCCGGTTTCCGCGGCGGACCTGGCCGCGCGGCACCTCCCGCTGCTCGGCGGGGCGTTCACCATGCCGGTGCTCGTCCTGCACGAGACCGCGCTGCGGCAGAACATCGAGGCGATGGCCGCCTACTGCGCCGCGGCCGGCGTGTCGCTGGCGCCGCACGGCAAGACGCCGATGGCGCCGCAGCTGATGGCGCGCCAGCTGGCCGCGGGCGCCTGGGGTATCACCGCGGCCACGATCGGGCAGGTGCGGACGTACCGCTCGTTCGGCGTGCCGCGGATCCTGCTCGCCAATGAGCTGACCGACCGGGCCGGGATCGCCTGGCTGGCCGGCGAGCTGGCGGCCGACCCCGGCTTCGACTGCTACGTGTACGCCGACAGCCTGGACGGCGTGCGGCTGCTCGACTCGGCGTTCGGGACCGGGCGGCCCAGTGCATCAGAGCAGCCGGGCGGGCCTGGGCGGCGGCTGCCGGTCCTGGTCGAGCTGGGTTTTCCCGGCGGGCGCACCGGCTGCCGGACGGTCCGGCAGGCGGTCGCGGTCGCCGAGGCGGTCGCGGCGGCGGCCTCGCTGGAGCTGGCCGGCGCGGCGGGGTACGAAGGCGGCCTCGGTCACGACGGCGAGCCGGCGTCGCTGGCGGCGGTCGCGGGCTTCTGCCGGGAGCTGCGCGGGCTGGCCGAGCTGATCGCCGCGCGGGCCGGCGACACCCGGTCAGGCGGCGCGGGCGAGCTCATCCTCAGCGCGGGCGGCAGCGCCTACTTCGACGTGGTGGCGGCGGAGCTGACCGCGGGGGGTACCGGTTCCGGGCGGCGGGTCGTGCTGCGCAGCGGCGCCTACGTCGCGCATGATCACGGCCTCTACGCGAGCGTCGCGCCCGGCGGGACCGGCCGGCCGGGTCCCGCGCTCGCTCCCGCTCTGGAGCTGTGGGCTCAGGTGCTCTCCCGGCCCGAGCCTGGGCTCGCGCTGCTGTGCGCGGGACGGCGCGACGTCTCCTTTGACCAGGGCCTGCCGGTGCCGCTCCAGATCCGCCGCCAGGACGGCGAGCAGGCCGGGGACCGGGCCGGGGCGGCCGGAGGGGCCGGAACGGTGGCGGGCATGCGGGTCACCCGGCTGGACGACCAGCACGCCTACCTCAGCGTGCCGCCGGATGCCGCGCTGGCGCCCGGAGACCTGGTCGCGCTGGGCATCTCGCACCCGTGTACCACGTTCGACAAGTGGCGCGTGATCCCGGTGGTGGACGACGAATACCGCGTCGTAGACGCCGTGCACACGTTCTTCTGACCGGTTCCCCTGGCCGGGCGTCACATGACCGCGAGCTGGCCGCCGTCGACCACCAGCCCCGTGCCGTGGATGAACGAGGCGTCGTCGGAGGCGAGGAACGCGTAGGCGGCGGCCACCTCCTCGGCCCGGCCGACCCGGCCGAGCGGGATCCGCTGCCGGGCGTACTCCTGCTCGAAGTCGGCTCCGCCCAGGGCGCCGGAGATGGCGGAGTTGAGCGGGGTGTGGATGAAGCCGGGGCACAGGGCGTTCACCCGGATGCCGTGCCGGCCGAGCTCGGTGGCCATCGTCTTGGTCAGCAGCAGCACGCCGCCCTTGGACGCGTTGTAGTGGGCGTACTCTTCCTCACCGGCGATGCCGTTGGTCGAGGACATGTTGATGATCACTCCGCCGGGACCCTGGCGAACCATCCGCTCGCCGACCGCGCGGGCCACCAGGAACATGCCGCGCAGGTTCACCGCCAGGATCCGGTCCCAGTCCTCCGGCGTGATCGACAGGAACGGCTGGCGGTGCGCGGTCCCCGCGTTGTTGAGCAGCACGTCGATGCCGCCGAGCGAGCTGCAGGCCGTCTCGACCATCCGCTCCACGTCGGCCTCCCGGCTGACATCGCAGCCGATCCCCTCGATCTCGCCGTGCCGCGCCAGCCCGGCCACGGCCGCCCGGACCGCCGCCTCCTCATGGCCCGCGATGAACAGCCGGCCACCCTCCTCGAGGAACCGCCGCGCCGCGGCCAGCCCGATGCCGCTGCTGCCGCCGCTGACCAGAACCCGCTTGCCCGCTAGCCCGCGCATGCCGCCCCTCCGCCGGTAGGTCCGGGCCACGCTAGCGGTGATCCGGTAGCTGGTCTATGATTCCGCACTGCGGAATCATAGACGGCGGCGGCAAAGACGGTGGCGGGCTCGCGCCGGAACGGGGTGGACATGCCTGACGGTGCCGAGTCACCGGTGACCAGCATCGACCGGGCGCTGCGGATCCTCGTCGAGATCAGCGGCGCCTCGCGCGGGCTCTCGCTCGACGAGCTCGCCGGGCGGCTCGCGCTGCCGAAGAGCTCGCTGCACCGCATACTCGCCGCGCTGAAGCACCGCATGTTCGTCTCCCAGCCCGAGGCCGGCGGCCCCTACTTCCTCGGCACCGAGCTGCTGGCCACCGCGTTCAGGTTCACCGACGCGCTGGACCTGCGGGCCCTGGTCCACCCGTACCTCGCGCGGCTGACCGGGGAGCTGAACGAGACGACGCACATGGCCGTGCTCGACGGCGCTGAGGTGGTGTACCAGGACAAGATCGAGGCGACCCACTCGATCAAGCTCTCGTCGGTCATCGGCGGCCGCAACCCGGCCCACGCCACCGGCGTAGGCAAGGCCCTGCTGGCCTGGACGTACCCGGCCGAAGAGCAGCTGCGGGACTGGGCCGCCCGGTGCCCGTCACTGGCGCCGCGCACGGCCAGCACGATCACGTCGGTGCCGCGCCTGACGGCGGAGCTCGCGCTGGTGCGCGAGCGCGGGTACGCCCTCGACATCGAGGAGAACGAGACCGGCGTGCGCTGCGCCGCCATCGCGATCTTCCTGGGCCGTGACGTCCCCGTCGCCGCGGTCAGCGTCACGGTCCTCGGCGCCCGTGCCGCCCCCGAGCGCCTGGCCGAGCTCGGCGAGTTCCTCCGCCGCACCACCACCGAATGGCCCGAAGGCCGCGCCCTCACCCCGAATTCCCCCTAGGGCCACCACGGCGACCTTGACGTGCCGGCGCCGGATAGGCCAGACTTGAATGGAACTGCATTCCGTAATGTGGAATGCATGCACTGAAGGGCAGGTGCGCGCATGAAGGCGCTGGTCCTGGCCGCCGCGGGCGCGGTGGAGATGCGCGACGAGCCCGAGCCCCGGGTGTCCGCGGGCGAGCGCCTGGTCCACGTCCGGTCGACCAGCATCTGCGGCAGCGAACTGCACGGCGCCAGGACCCCCGGCTTCAGGAAGCCTCCGCTGATCATGGGGCATGAGTTCGCCGGGGTCACCGAGGAGGGCGATCCGGTGATCGTCAATCCGATCCTGTCCTGCGGCACGTGCGGCCTGTGCCGGACCGGGCGGCGGCAGATCTGCGAGCAGCGGCGCATCATCGGCGTGCACCGCCCCGGCGGCTTTGCCGAGCGGGTAGCCGTGCCGAGCAGCACGCTGCGCCCGGTGCCGCCGGGGCTTACCTGGGAAGCGGCCGCCCTGGTCGAGCCCGCCGCCAACGCCGTGCACGCCTGGAACCTGGCCAGGGCCGCCGCCGGCGCCACCGCGGGGCCGGACGGCGCCGACGGCACGGGCCTGCCGCGGGTGGCCGTCATCGGCTGCGGCGCCATCGGCCTGCTGTGCCTGCTCGCCGCGCTGGCCGGCGGGGCGGGCAGCGTGGACGTGACCGACCTGTCCGCCCAGCGGCTGACCGCCGCGCGCCATCTGGGCGCGACGGCCGCCGCGGCCGAGCTTGACGGCGAGTACGACATCGTCTTCGACGCGGTCGGCTCGGCCGAGACCAGGGCCGAGTCCGTGCTGCGCCAGCGTCCCGGCGGGGTGGCCGTCTGGCTCGGCCTGGCCGCCGCCGAGGCCGGCTTCGATGCCGCGGCCCTGGTCCGCAGCGAGAAGCGGGTGCTCGGCTCGTTCGCCTACTCCGACCAGGATTTCGGCCTCGCCTCGACCCTGCTGGCCGGCTGGGATCTGTGCTGGACCTCCAGCTACCCGCTGTCGTCGGGCGCGGAAGTCTTCACCGACCTGATGAACGGGGCCCTGCAGCCGATCAAGGCCGTGCTGCAGCCATGACCACAGCTGGCCGGGCCTAGCTGCTCACCGGGAACTTGAGGCTGACGGTGCCAGGACCCGGCTCGGGCCACCGGGACGTGACGGCCTTGGCCCGGGTATAGAAGTGCACGCCCTCGGTGCCGTGCATGTGCAGGTCGCCGAAGAGCGAGGACTTCCAGCCGCCGAACGAGTAGTACGCCATCGGCACCGGGATCGGCACGTTGACGCCGACCATGCCGACCGTTACCTCGTTGACGAACCGCCGGGCCGTGCCCCCGCCGGCGGTGAAGACCGCCACGCCGTTGCCGTACGGGTTCGCGTTGACCAGCTCGAGCGCCGCGTCATGGCTGGGCACCCGGACGACCGACAGCACCGGGCCGAAGATCTCGTCGGTGTAGCAGGACATCTGCGGGGTCACGTGATCGAGTACCGAAGGGCCGAGCCAGAACCCGCCGGGCTCGCCGCTGACCGGGTGCTGCCGGCCGTCCACGGCCAGCGTCGCGCCGTCGCGGACGCCGGAGTCGAGGTAGCCGGCCACTTTGTCGCGGTGCGGGCCGGTGACCAGCGGCCCCATCTCGGCACTGTCGTCGCCGGCCGGGCCGACGCGCAGCCTGGCCACACGTTCGGCGATCTTGCTGACGAGCTCGTCGGCCACCGGGTCGACGGCCACCACGACGGAGACCGCCATGCAGCGCTCCCCGGCCGAGCCGAAGCCGGCCGAGACGGCGGCGTCGGCGGCGTTGTCCAGGTCGGCGTCGCCGAGCACGACCATGTGGTTCTTCGCGCCGCCGAGCGCCTGCACCCGCTTGCCGGACGCGGCCGCGGTCTCATACACGTGCCGGGCGATCGGGGTGGAGCCGACGAAGCTGACCGCGGCGACGTCAGGGTGGGTGAGCAGCGCGTTCACCGCGACCGCGTCGCCGTGCACGACGCTGAACACGCCGTCCGGCAGGCCGGCCTCGGCGAGCAGCTCGGCGATCAGCACCGAGGCCGACGGGTCTTTCTCCGACGGCTTGAGCACGAACGCGTTGCCGCAGGCGATCGCGATCGGGAACATCCACATCGGCACCATGGCCGGGAAGTTGAACGGGGTGATGCCCGCCACCACGCCGAGCGGCTGCCTGATCGAGTACGCGTCCACCCTGGTGGACACGTTCTCCGAGTACGAGCCCTTGAGCAGGTGCGGTATCCCGCAGGCGAACTCGACGACCTCCAGGCCGCGGCTCAGCTCGCCGGCCGCGTCGCTGGTCACCTTGCCGTGCTCGGAGCTGACCAGGGCCGCGATCTCGCCGGAATGCGCCCGGACCAGCTCCCTGAAGGCGAACATCACCTCGGCCCGCCGGGCCAGTGAGGCGCCCCGCCAGGCCGCCGCGGCGTCGGACGCCGCGGCCACGGCCATGTCCACCTCCGCGGCCGACGCGAAGTCCACCGCCCCGGTGACCTGCCCGGTCGCCGGGTCGTAGATGTCGCCGGTGCGGCCGCTGGTGCCCGGCGAAGGCTTGCCGCCGATCCAGTGGGCGATGTGCTTCATCGTGACGCCTCCTGCTCTCTGGCGCTCACCGCGCGGTGACTGGCGAGTAGATCGGTCATGCTCCCTAGTCTGCCGCACGCGGGCAACTGACCCTGGTGTCGATCCGCCCGCACGCCTGGCCGTAGCCACTGGACATTACGCAACATTGGTATATATTCCGTAAAAGAACGGCAAAATACGGCAATACGGAAGCACCAGGGGGCGGGAGCGATGCGTTCCTGAGCGGGGTGTCGTGCACGGCGGCGAACGCCTGCACCGCGGTCGGCAACTACTTCGCGAACTCCACGAACGCGACCCTGGCGGAGCGCTGGAACGGAACGGCCTGGACGTTCCAGCCCACCCCGCTACGCCAGGGTTCGACTTTGAGCGACGGGCACCGGGCTGATCCTGGCCGACCAGTACTCCTGACCGCCCTTGATGAGCCGCCCGGGCGCGGGCGCCCGGGCCCGGGCAGGCCCGGCCCGGCTCACAGCTTGCGCAGGAACGCATTGGCGATCGGGCCCGCGCTGTCGGCGCCGAAGCCGCCGCCCTCGACCAGCACCGCGAAGGCCACGTCGCCCTGGTAGCCGATGAACCAGCCGTGCGAGGGCGGGTGCGGACCCGAGCCGTACTCGGCCGTTCCGGTCTTGCCGTAGACCCCGGGCGGGAAGCCGACCCCGGCCGCGGTGCCGCTGGTGACCACCGCGTGCATCATCGGGCGCAGCGCGTCCAGGATCGCGGCCGATAGCGGGTGCGCCGGGCCAGGCTGCCGCGGCGCGGGGCTGATCACGAGCTGGGGTGACCGCCAGGTGCCGTCCTCGATCGCGGCGGCCGCCGACGCCTGGCTGAGCGGGTTGACCAGGTCGGTCCCCTGGCCGAAGGCGTCAGCGGCGAAATCGACCAGGGACTTGGGTGCGGTGAAATGGCCGAGGGTCGCCGGGATGCCCAGCGCGGGCTGGGCGTTGAAGCCGAAGGCGGCGGCCATCGCGCCGAGCGAGGCGGCGTCCAGCCGCTGGGTGGCGAGCAGCGCGAACGTGGTGTTGCACGAGATCGCGAAGGCGTTCAGCAGGCTGGTGCTGACGAGCTGCTCGTTATTGTCGTTGTGGAACGTCCGGCCGCCGATCGTCGCCGTGCTGGGGCACTGCACCGTGCTGGCCGGCGTCATCCCCTTGGCGGCGAGCGCGGACCCGGTGACCACCTTGAACGTCGAGCCGGGCGGGAAGATCCCCTCGAGGGCCCGGTCGAATCCGCCGGGCCGCTCCACCATGGCCAGCACCCGGCCGGTGGACGGCTGGATGGCCACCATGTCGACGGGCTTGGACGTCGACGCGGACAAGACGGCCTGCGAGGCGGCCCGCTGGTCCTGCATGTCGATGCTGGTGTGCACCGGCGTCCCCGGCCCGGCGGCGAACCTGACGGCGGTGCCGTCGGCGCGGCTGCCAGGGCCCTCGATCGCGATGGTCAGCGACGGCTTCCCGGCCAGCTGCTTCTGGTAGGCCTGCTCGATCCCGCCCAGCCCGATTAGATCGCCGGCCTGGTACGGGGCGCCAAGCGCCTTGGCCTGCGCCGCGGTGGCCTTCACCAGCTCTCCGGTCAGCAGCGCCAGCGATCCTGACGCCGCGATCGCGGCCGGGGAACTCAGCACGGTACCGTCGGCGGCCAGTATCGCGGCCCGGGCCGGCCAGGCGGCGCTGAGCACGAACCGCTCCCCCGGGCCGAGCTTCGGGTAGATCGCGGCCGGGGTCCAGCTCACCCGCCACTGCCGGTTGCGCACGACTAGCGGCAAGCGCCCTTGGTAGGTCCAGACATGCCCGCTGGCCAGCTCCGCGGTGGCAGTGAACCCGACCTGCGTTCCCCCGCCGCCAGTGGTCACCTGGCCGGGTGACAGGCGCAGCGAGCGGACGCCGAGCTGGGCCGAGGCCTGCTTGAGCGGCCGGGCCAGCCCGCCGGACGGGACGTTCACGCTGACCTGGTCCATGGCGCCGTACGCGCCGCGCTGCCAGGCGGACAGATAGCTGGCCGCGGTCTGGCTGGGGCTGCCGTGCGTGCGCAGCAGCAGATAGCTGCCGCCGGCCGCGCCGAGGCCGAGCACCAGCACGGCCGCGATCACGATGACCACGACAGTTCGCCGCCGCGGCCGGCGCGCACCGACCTGCTGCATGGATCAGCCCTCTTTCCCCGGCAACCCCCGTACCGCCAATCCCGTCTGCACTAGCTATACCGGACGGCGGCCGGTTTTGCGGTCCGACGCCCGTGTTCCGAAGAAGACGTCAAGCTCACCAGGCCCGTCCTCGTCGGCACAGGCGGCTAGCCGGCGCTGAGGGTGAGGGTGGCCACGGTGACGTGCGGCCACAGCACGTTGTTGAAGATCAGGATGACGAGCTGGGAGTACTGCAGCTGCAGGAAGGTCGGCTGGTCCCAGTAGGGCTCGATCAGCCGGATCTCGTCCGGCAGGCTGGGCACGGCGATCGGTGCTGCGTTCGGCCCGGCCTTAGCCGCGGCAGCGGCGGGCGGGAAGGCCGGGGAATAGCCGTAGGGGATGCGCACCCATTCGATCCAGAAGGTCGCGTCGACCGAGTAGACGAACGCGTTGGGCACGGTGTTGATCTCGGTGGCGCTGGCCGGGTTGCCGACCCCGGCCAGGTTGGGGATGCCGAGGAACGGGATGTTTTCGATCCCGCTGCCGGCCCCGGTGGCCGACAGGCTGATCGTGATCGTGCCGAGGATGTCCTGGCCGTTGATCGCCCGGCGCAGCACGGAGTTGGGGTCGTTGATGAAGTTCTGGAAGGGGCCGCCGACCAGCGGCGGGCCTACCGAGGAGCCGGGGAACGGGCCGTTGCTCTGCGACGCGGGGAAGGCGGCGTCCGCTGCGACGTTCAGCTCGGCCACCGTGTGCAGGCTGCCGTCGGCCGTGTTGACCGGCTGGACTCCGCGGCCCAGGGTGCCCGCCGGCACCTGGGAAAACGGGACGAGGACAGGGATGTCCGGCGGCCCGTCGACCGGCGTGGCGCTCGGCGCCGGGCCCTGCATCAGCACCGTGACGCCGTGCGGGATGCTGGCCAGCCGCGCGATCGCAGGCCCGGTCGGCGGGATCTGGCTGGCGGGCACGTTCATGAACAGGCCCGGCTCGATGTGCAGCGCCTGGCCGGCGGTCGAAAACGGCGCCCGGTCGGCGTCGCTGACCCGCTGCAGGTAGTGCAGGCCGTACAGGCTGAGGTCGGCCTGGGTGTTGAAGCCCCGGTTCGGCACCGCCCCCGGGATGATGTGGAAGTCGAACGATTCGTTGGTCCGGTTCAGCTCCAGGAACCGGTGAATCTGGCTGTTCGCCGGGGGCAGGCCGTTGTCTGGCCGCCACATGGCGTTGAAGCCGTCCCCGCGCCAGCTGCCCGCCAGCGAGGCGAGCGGGCCGAGCTGCACCGCCGTGCTGAGCGGCCCCTGGCCGAACCGGGGCGGCCCGAACGCCTGGGTGTGCGCATCCCAGCCGACGCTAACCGCGGTGGTGGCCGGGTCAGTATCTGATGTCATCGCAGAACCCCCTGTGCGAACTGGCAGCGACGGATCCGCCGCCTCATCACTACAGAGCCCTGCCGCGCTCGAGAAATACGTGCATTCGCTTACGGGCCGGCGGCTCCGGCGCCGGCGAGGGCGGGCGGGAGCAGCGACGGCGGGCAATCCTGGTAGGCCACCGGGACGAGCCAGCGCCTGATGGCGGCCGTGCCGACCGAGGTGTAGGCGGGCGCGGTGGTGGCCGGCCAGGGGCCGCCGTGGTGCTGCGCCCCGGTGACGGCCACCCCGGTCGGCCAGCCGTTGACCACGATCCGCCCGACGGTGCGGGCGAACACCGCCATCAGCCGCCGCGCTGCCGCCACCTCACCGGCTGAGGACTCGTCCAGGTGCAGGCAGCCGACCAGGTTCCCGCCGAGCCGGCCGAGCACCGGCACCAGATCGGCCGGGTCCCGGTAGCTGACGACCAGGCCGGCCGGGCCGAACCGCTCCTGCGCCAGGCCGGGCAGCCCGGCGGCGAACCCGTCGAGGCCGGTGCGGAATGCCAGCGGCGTGGCCGCCCACGGGCCCTCCCCCGGCAGGCCCGACGCCAGCGGCCTGACCGCCGGATGCGCCGCGAGCTCGGCGGCCGCGGCGAGATACCCGGCGTGAATCCTGGCCGACAGCATCGCGCCGCCGCGGGAGACCGAGACGGCGAGCGCGATCTCATCAAGCACGCGGGCGTCATCCGGCACGAACAGCAGGCCGGGATTGGTGCAGAACTGGCCGGCGCCCAGCGTGAGCGAGGCGGCGTAGCCCGCGGCGATGTCGCCGGCCCTGGCCGCCGCCGCCGCGGGCAGCACGACCACGGGGTTGACCGAGCCCATCTCCCCGTAGAAGGGGATCGGCACCTCGCGCTCGGCGCAGATCCGCGCCAGCGCCATGCCGCCCCGGGCGGAGCCGGTGAAGCCGGCCGCGGCGATCGCCGGATGGCGCAGCAGCCTGACCCCGGCGTCCACGCCGTGCACGAGGGCGAACACTCCGTCGGGTACGCCGGCGGCGGCGAGCGCGCCGGCCACGATCCGCGCCGTCGCCGCGGCCGTCCCGGGGTGCGCCTCGTGCGCCTTGACGACGACCGGGCAGCCGGCCGCCAGTGCGGAGGCGGTGTCGCCGCCGGCGACCGAGAACGCCAGCGGGAAGTTCGACGCCGCAAAGACCGCGACCGGGCCGATCGCCCGGTTGATCCGGCGCAGATCAGGCCCGCCGCCGGCCGCGGGCGACAGCGCCACGTCCAGGTAGCCGCCATCGCGCAGCAGGTCAGCGAACAGGCGCAGCTGTCCGGTGGTCCTGCCCACCTCGCCGGTCAGCCGGGCCATCCCGAGCGCGGTCTCGGTGTCGGCCAGCGCGGCGAGCTCGCTGGCCCGCGCGTCCAGCGCGCCGGCGACCGCGGTCAGGACCGCCGCCCGGGCGACCGCGCCGGTGGCGGCCCAGGCCCCTGAGGCCGCAGCGGCGGCATCGACGACGGCGTCTACCTCGGCACCGGAGGTCTCCGCCACCGGCTCCCCGGCGGGCTCGCCGGTACGAGGGTCAAACCCCTGGATCATTCGGATGCCTTACTCCTCCTCCGAGGACCTAGACGACGGCCTGCCGTGTCCCGGATGCAGGCCCGCCAGCCCAACCCTAACCAGACGTGCGTTACGTCCCCGGCACCATGGTGTGATGCTGTTCGTGAGTGTTGACCAGATCTGGCCGCCCAGGCTGACCATTCGGGAGGGGTTGACCGTAAGAAGATGCGGACGAGGAGCCGTTCGTGACGACACCAGGCCGCCGCGTCGCCGTAATCGGCGCCGGGTACGTGGGTCTGACGACTGCGGCGTGCCTGGCGGCTCTTGGCCATCGCGTGAGGTGCGCTGACCGGGATGCAGACCTGATCGGGCGGCTGCGACGCGGCCAGGTCCACATCCTGGAACCCGGGCTCGATGGTCTGGTCTCGGAAGGACTGGCGGCAAGTTGCCTGCGGTTTGATGCGGGCAGCCGTGGTGCGGTGACTGATGCAGAGGCAGTGTTCCTGTGCCTGCCGACGCCGGCCGGACCCGGGGGCGCACCGGACGTGTCGGCCGTCATGGCAGTGGCGGCGGAGATCGCGGGCGCGCTGCCGCCTGGATGCGCTGTGGTTGTCAAGTCAACGGTGCCGCCCGGTACGGCCGCGCGTATCGCGGCCCTGCTCGGGCGGCCAGACGTCGCGGTCGTCTCCAACCCGGAGTTCCTGCGCGAAGGCTTCGCCGTGACGGACTTTCTCAACCCCGATCGCATCGTCGTAGGGTTCGACACCGACACCGACACCGACACGGACGCCGGCGGCGTCGCACAGCGTATCGCCAGCCTGTTCGCGAGGCTCGCAGCGCCGGTAGTCTTCACCAGCACGGCCAGCGCCGAGCTCGCCAAGTACGCCGCGAACTGCTTCCTGGCGGTGAAACTGTCCTACATCAACGAGATAGCCGGCCTGTGCGAGCGGACCGGAGCGGACATCAGCGAGGTGACGGAGGTTCTCAGTCACGACCCGCGCATCGGCGCGTCTCACCTTCAGCCGGGCCCGGGGTGGGGCGGTCCGTGCCTGCCCAAGGATACCTGGGCCATCCTTCACGTCGCGTCCGCGGCAAGCTCCGATCTCGGGCTGCTACGCGCCGCCCTGGCCGCCAATCAGCGCCAGCTGCGCATCATCGTTGACAAGGCTCGCCTGGCGCTCGGCGGCCGCCTGGCCGGCTCGCGCATCGCGCTGCTCGGGCTCGCTTTCAAGGTCGGCACCGCGGACCTACGTGAGTCGTCCGCGCTGGCGATAGCAGAACTGCTGGGCGCCGAACAGGCACGGGTGACAGGCTACGACCCGGCCGTGCACACTGACGTCGCGGGAGTCTGGGTGGCCAGCGACCCCTACGAGGCCGTCACAGGTGCCGACGCTGCCGTCCTCCTCACTGAATGGCCGGAATTCGGCATGCTCGACTGGACCCGAATCAGCGGGCTCATGGCGGGAGACACGGTTATCGATGCCAGGAACCAGCTCGACCCCGCAGTGCTGGATCGCGCGGGCCTGCGCTGGCAGGGTCTCGGCCAGAGCAGCCCCAGCCATATTAAGTGGGGTAGCCGACGTCCAGGCTGTGCGAGGTGAACTCGCCGCCGAGGTAGTCGTACAGCGGATCGCCCGGCCCGATCTCGCCGTAGCTGCCGATGACTTCGTCGGCGTACGCCTCGGCGTCGTCCTGCGGCTCGTAGCCGAGCGACCTGGCCTCGTCCAGCGAGACCCAGCCGCCCCTGGTGTTGGCCGACACGCCGTAGATGACGCGGAACCCCGGGCTCGGCGCGGTCAGGCAGGCGTCGAACAGCCGGCCGGCGTCGTCGGGCGAGAGCCAGGTGGACAGCATCCGCGCGTCGTAGGGGCGCTCGGAGCAGGTCAGGATCCGGATGCAGATAGTGTCCATCCCGTACCTGCTGTGGTATAGCGCGGCCAGCGCCTCGCCGGTCGCCTTGGAGACGCCGTAGTACGTGTCCGGGGCGGGCAGCGCGTAGTCGGGCACCGGGAATTGCGACCGCGGGGCGAAGCCGACCACGTGGTTGGACGAGGCGAAGATCACCCGCGGCACGCCCGCCCGGCGGGCCGCCTCGAACGCCACGTAGGCCCCGTGGATGTTCACCTTCAGGATCCGGCCCCAGGGCGCCTCGCCAGCCTGCGCGGCCAGGTGGATGACCGCGTCCGCGCCGCGGCAGGCCTTCGTCATGGCCGCCAGGTCGGTGGCCGAGGCCTCGACGGCCTCCTCCGCCAGGCCGGGGCTGAGCTGCACGGTGTCCAGCAGCCGCAGCGTCCGGTCCGGCCGGGCCAGCCTCGAGCGCAGCATGCTGCCGATGCGCCCGGCGGCGCCGGTGATGAGAACGACCGACATTCTGATCACACTACGGCCAGCCCAGTAGTGCCAGCACCGCAGTTACTGGGGATTGGGCTCGGGATCGGGGCTGTCGCCGCGCCGGGCCAGGAAGCCGAAGTCGCAGCCCTGGTCGGCCTGGGTGACGTGCTCGGTGTACAGCACGCCGTACCCGCGCTGGAATCTGGTAGGCGGGGGCTGCCATTCGGAGCGGCGGTTAGCGACTTCCCGTTCGGAAATATCAAGACTCAGCGTGCGGGCCGCCACATCGAGCGTGATGGGATCGCCGCTGCGGACAAGTGCGAGCGGACCGCCGACGTGCGACTCGGGAGCGACGTGCAGCACGCAGGCGCCGTAGCTCGTGCCGCTCATCCGCGCGTCGGAGATCCGCACCATGTCCCTGATGCCCTGGGCCAGCAGGTAGCTGGGGATGGGCAGCATCCCGTACTCGGGCATGCCGGGGCCGCCGGCCGGGCCGGCCTCGCGCAGCACGAGCACCGAGTCAGGCGTGATGGCCAGCGCCGGGTCGTCGATCCGCTGCTGCAGCTGTGCGTAGCTGTCGAACACCACGGCCGGGCCGGTGTGCCGGTGCAGTCGCGGATCGGCCGCGATGTGCTTGATCACCGCACCGTCCGGCGCCAGGTTGCCGCGCAGCACCGCGACGCCGCCCTGGGCGGACAGGGCATTGCCCGGCGACCTGATGACGTCATCGTTATGTACGGGCGTGTCGGCGATTTGTTGTCCGAACGCACGCCCCCACGCCGTCACTCGCCCCGGATGCAGCGCTCCCGGAACGGTCGCGAGCTGGCCGAGCAGCGCGGGCAGGCCGCCTGCGTAGTAGAAGTCTTCCATCAGGTACGCGCCGCTCGGCCTGATGTTCGCCAGCACCGGCACCCGGCGGGCGATCGCGTCGAAGTCGTCCAGGCTGAGCGGGACGCCGCAGCGGCCGGCCATCGCGATCAGGTGGATGAACGCGTTCGTCGATCCGCCCAGCGCCAGCACCGCGGCCACGGCGTCCTCGAACGCCTCCCTGGTCATGATCTCGTCCGGGGTCAGGTCTTCCCAGACCATGTCCACGATCCGGCGGCCGCTGGCCGCCGCCATCCGGTAGTGCGCCGAGTCCACCGCCGGGATCGAGGCGGCGCCCGGCAGCGTCATGCCGAGCACTTCGGCCGCCGAGGTCATGGTGGACGCGGTGCCCATCGTCATGCAGTGACCGGGCGAGCGGGCGATGCCGCACTCGATCTCGGCCAGCTCGCAGTCGCCGATCAGCCCGGCCCGGTAGTCGTCCCAGTACTTCCACATGTCGGTGCCGCTGCCGAGCGGCTGGCCGCGGTAGTTGCCGCGCAGCATCGGGCCCGCCGGGACGTAGATCGCCGGGAGCCCGGCGCTGGCCGCGCCCATCAGCAGGGCCGGCGTGGTCTTGTCGCAGCCGCCCATCAGCACCGCGCCGTCGACCGGGTAGGAGCGCAGCAGCTCTTCGGCGTCCATCGCCAGCAGGTTGCGGTACATCATCGGGGTCGGCTTGCAGAACGTCTCGGACAGCGTCGCGACGGGGAACTCCAGCGGGAAGCCCCCCGCCTGCCAGACGCCCCGCTTGACCTGCTGGGCCCGCTCGCGCAGGTGCATGTGACAGGGATTGATGTCGGACCAGGTGTTGAGTATCGCGATGACCGGCTTGCCCAGGTGCTCCTCGCCCGCGTACCCGAGGCCGCGCATCCGGGAGCGATGACTGAACGTGCGCAGCCCCGCGGACCTGTCGCCGCCAAACCAGCCGTGGCTGCGCAGCTGCTCGGGGGTCTTCCTCGGCTTCACGTCGTCCGTGGACATGACCTCGATGGTACGGACCTAACGGCAAATGCGAACAATACGGACCTCGCAGCAAAGCGAGATGCGGACAAGTGATTCAGTCGCCAAATGATCTATTGCCGACGGAATCAGTTGACATACCCCCATAACGTGGGAGCATGGCCATGACGAGGAAGAGGCGACCGCATGGCCCATGCTCCGGGAACAATGCAGGCGGCTGACGGCCGCCGCCGGCGCGGCAGCGGCTCGTCCGCCGGTGCCGCACCGCCCATTGTGCTCGACGGCATCGCCAAGCAGATCATCGAGCAGTTGCGCAGCCACGGCTGGTTTGGCGGCGACAGGTCCGCGGGGCTGCGCACGTTCAGTCATCGCTCCCGGATGCGCGGCCTCGGGTATGCGGGCGAGGAGCATCTGGGCAAGCCGGTCATCGCGATACTCAACACCTGGTCCGACATCAATCCCTGTCACATGCACCTGCGCGAGCGGGCCCAGCAGGTCAAGCGGGGCGTCTGGCAGGC
>DASXME010000029.1:0-2516 GCA_036495825.1 Streptosporangiaceae bacterium | reverse complement strand
TCGCCACCACCGACCTGACCGTCGCGTACGTGCACGAGAACACGGCCTACTCGACATGACGGCCAGCACCAGCGTCCTGGCCAAGGCGGCCACGCTGATCGAGGCGCTGCCCTGGCTGAACCGCTTCCACGGCGCGACCGTCGTGATCAAGTACGGCGGGCACGCGATGGCCGACGAGGCGCTGCGGCTCGGCTTCGCGCAGGACGTGGTGTTCCTCCGCTACGCCGGGCTGCGCCCGGTCGTGGTGCACGGCGGCGGGCCGCAGATCAGCGAGATGCTGGACCGGCTCGGCCTGGCCAGCACGTTCCAGGCCGGCCTGCGGGTCACCACGCCTGAGGCCATGGACGTCGTCCGGATGGTGCTCACCGGCAGGGTGAACCGGGACGTGGTGGGCCTGATCAACCGGCACGGGCCGTTCGCGGTGGGCATGTCGGGGGAGGACGCCGGCCTGTTCACCGCCCGCAGGAAGGCCGCGATGGTGAACGGCGAGGAGGTCGACATCGGCCTGGTCGGCGAGATCGCGGCGGTGCGGCCCGACGCGGTGCGCGCGCTGCTGGCCGACGGCCGGATCCCGGTCATCTCCAGCGTGGCCGTCGGCGACGTCGGCGAGGTCTACAACGTGAACGCCGACACTGCCGCCGGGGCGCTCGCCGTCGCGCTCGGCGCGGCCAAGCTGGTCATGCTCACCGACGTCGCCGGGCTCTACCTGGACTGGCCCGGCAGTGCTGCAAGCACCACGGCCGCGAACCCGGAGCAGCACGCCGGGCCGGTGATCAGCCAGCTGATGGCCGGCGAGCTCGCGGCCATGCTGCCCATGCTCAGCACCGGCATGATCCCCAAGATGGAGGCGTGCCTGCACGCGGTCCGCGGCGGCGTGCCGCAGGCGCACGTGCTCGACGGCAGGCTGCCGCACTCCGTCCTGCTCGAGATCTTCACCGACTCCGGCATCGGCACCATGGTGGTGCCCGACGAGGCCGGCCACAGGGGGTATCAGGCGTGAACGACAGCAAGCTGCTGCGCGACAGGTACGCCACATCGATCATGGCGACGTACGGGCTGCCCGAGGTCGTGCTGGCCCGCGGCGCGGGCTGCGCGGTGTGGGACGTCGACGGACGGGAGTACCTGGACCTGATCGGCGGCATCGCGGTCAGCGCGCTCGGCCACGCCCATCCGGCGATCGTCGCCGCGGTCACCCGCCAGGTCGGCGCGATCGCGCACGTCAGCAACCTGTTCATGCACGAGCCCGAGGTCAAGCTGGCCGAGCGGCTGCTCGCGCTGGCCGGGGTGCCGGGCCGGGTGTTCTTCACCAACTCGGGCACCGAGGCGAACGAGGCCGCGCTCAAGGTGGTCCGGCGCGCACAGGCCAAGCGAGAGCGCCAGGCCAAGGGCGCGGGCGGGGGGGCGAACACCGAGCGGACGGTGATCGTGGCGGCGGAGCAGGGGTTTCACGGCCGGAGCCGCGGAGCGCTCGCGCTGACCTGGAAGCCGTCGATCCGCGAGCCGTTCGGGCCGTTCGGGCCGACCGTGCGGTTCGTCCGCTACGGCGACGCCGCCGCGCTGCGCGATGCGGTGCGGGACGACTGCGTGGCGCTCTTCCTCGAGCCCTGCCTCGGCGAGGGCGGGGTCATCCCGCCGCCCGACGGCTATCTGCGCGCGGCGCGGGAGGCCTGCGACGCGACCGGCACGCTGCTCGTGCTCGACGAGATCCAGAGCGGGATAGGCAGGACTGGCCGCTGGTTCGCCCACCAGGGCGACGGCGTGCTGCCCGACGTGCTCACGCTGGCCAAGGGGCTGGGCGGCGGCCTGCCGATCGGCGCCTGCGTCGGCCTGGGGGAGTGCGGCACCGCGCTGGACGCCGGGGATCACGGCAGCACGTTCGGCGGCAACCCGGTGGCCTGCGCCGCGGCGCTCGCCGTGCTCGACACGATCGAGGCCGACGGCCTGCTCGGCCACGCCGTCGAGGTGGGAGAGCAGCTCGCGGCCGACATCTCGGCGGTGCGGCACCCGCTGCTCGCCGGGGTGCGGGGCCGCGGCCTGTGGCGCGCGATCGTGCTGACCTCACCGGTCGCGCCGCGGGTGGAGGCGGCCTGCCGGAGCGCCGGGTTCCTGGTCAACGCGGTGCAGCAGGACGCGATCAGGCTGGCGCCGCCGCTGGTACTCAAGCCCGAGCAGGCCGCCGCGTTCACCGCCGCGCTGCCGGCCATCCTGGCCGAGGCCGCCGGGGGCGAGTCATGAGCCCCGCGGCGGTGCGGCATTTCCTGCGCGACGATGACCTGTCGCCGGCCGCGCAGGCCGAGGTGCTCGACCTGGCCGACGCGATGAAGAAGGACCGGCTCGGCTACCGGCCGCTGGCCGGCCCGCGCACGGTCGCGGTGCTGTTCGACAAGCCCTCCACCCGCACCAGGGTCGCGTTCGCGGTCGGCATCGCCGAGCTCGGCGGCCAGCCGCTGATCATCGAGTCGCAGTCGGCCCAGCTGGCCAGGGGCGAGCCGATCGGCGACACCGCCCGGGTGCTC
>DASXME010000028.1:0-14847 GCA_036495825.1 Streptosporangiaceae bacterium | reverse complement strand
GCAGCTCAGGCGCCTAGGCTTCGACGAATGACCGCCCGCACCCGCACCCGCACCCGCACCCGCACCCGCACCCGCACCCGCACCCGCACCCGCACCCGCACCCGCACCCGCACCCGCACCCGCACCCCATAGGGCGTCGAGGTGCGGTTCGCTGCCCACCGGTGGGCAGCGATGGCGCTATCGACGCCCTTGCCGCGTGGGGTTTGGCTGGCGGGGTGGGGTGGTTAGGGGGCGGGAAAGTGGGCGAGGTCGAGGAGCCAGACTGACCAGTGGCTTTGGATGCGGAAGCCTAGCTCGGCGTTGATGGCGATCATGTGCTTGTTGCCGTCGGCGTTGCCGGTGTAGATGTGCTGCACGCCCGGCTCGGCCTCGGCGAGCAGGTCGAGCATGGCCAGCTTGACCAGCAGCCCGAGGCGGTGACCGCGATGCGGCCTGGTCACGGCGGTGAGCTCCTGGTAGCCCCAGCCCGGCCTCGCCGGGTCCACGTCGAGGTGCGACAGCGCGGCCAGCTCGCCGTCCTCGTCGCACCTGGCGACGACCGTGTACGACCGCAGCCCCCGCGCGGCGGCCCGCTCGTCCTCCAGCCGGATCCGGCTGGTGTCGAGGCGCTCCGGGCTCAGGCCCGCCACGTGCGGCGCGTCTTCCAGCGCGCTCGACACCGCCGCTACCTGCTCCAGGTGCTCCTCAGGGGTTGGGCCGCCCCAGGACAGCAGCGAGTAGCCGCGCGCGGCGGCCTCGGCCCGGCCGCGCAGCGTGGCCAGGTGCCCGGCGGGTATGTCGGCCACGTCGAGCACCCGCCGCGCGTCCGTGATGCCGATCTTGGCGCCGACCGCCGCGGCGAAGGCGGCGCCGGGTCCGTCCTGCCGTGCCTCGCTGGACAGCACCGTGCGGCCGTGTTCCTTCATGCGTCCGGCGGCATGATGCAGTATCGCGGTGCCCAGGCCGGCCCGCCGGCGGCCGGGTGCCACCAGCAGCCCTACCATGCCCAGGTGCTGGTTTTCCATCAGCGGCAGCCGGAGCAGGTACATCCCCGCTGCGGTTCCGGCCTCGTCTCCTGGCACCAGCCATGCCTCCACGGACGCCTCGGCCGAGCGCAGGCTGAGCTGGCCGCGGTAGGCCGGCCATGACATCGCCGGGGCGTCGGGATCGTCGGCCGCGCGGCACGCCGCATACAGCTCGTAGCAGGCCCGGACCCTCTCGGTGTCCGTGGCGGGATCAAAGGACTCGATGCGCATGAGCCAAGCAAAGCCGGTCGCGGCGAGTTCCGCCACCCGATATCGAGAACGCGCCGTCCTGTATCGGGCCAGCCGGCTTTGCGGCGGTGATTATCACCATCGGTCTGGCGGCGAGCCGGTGCGTAGGGAAGAATGGCACAATGACCTGGACCGCACCTGAAGTTGACCGTAAACCGGCCCCGTTCCTTGGTGATGAGCGCAGCCTGCTGGATGGCTGGCTCGATTATCACCGCGACACCCTTCTTCACAAATGCACAGGCCTCACCTCCGAGCAGCTCAAGACGGCCAGCGCCGAGCCGTCCACACTGACCCTGCTCGGCATGGTCCGGCACATGGCCGACAACGAGCAGTGGTTCGGCAGCCTGTTCACCGGCGAGCCTGTGACCGGCACTTATTGCACCGAGGAGAGCCCCGAGGGGGATCTGGACGGCACGGCGGACGCCGACGCCGCGGCGAACTTCGCCAAGTTCACCGCGGTGGTGACGGCCGCCCGCGCGGCCGGCCCGCGGCGCAAGCTCGACGAAACCGAAGAAACCGAAGGCTTCATGCTGAGCATTCGCGGTGCTTACCTGCACATGATCGAAGAATACGCGCGGCATAATGGCCACGCCGACCTCATCAGGGAACGCATCGACGGCGCCGTCGGCGACTGAACGGCAACCAAACACGCGGGAATAGGGCGCGCGGCCCGATGGCCGCGCGCCCTATTCTCAGCCTTTATAGCTCCGCGCTCGCGTCGCGCACCTTTTCCAGCGCGCGCACGATGTCGTCGGCGTCGGCCGTGTCGCCGAGCAGCGCGCTGTGGTGGCACAGCAGCGTGGTCGCGGCGTACCGCTCGCAGCCGCTGAAGTCGCGCTCGAAGGACCGGCGGCGGCCGTCGGCCGTCCAGGCGGCGGCGAACCGGCGCTTGGTGTGCGGCTGCATCAGCTTGCTGTCGTACAGCGCCGGGTCCGGCGGCCACCAGTTCACGCCCAGCTCGGCGCTGACCGCCTCGCCGACCCGGTCGATCGGGGCCGAGCCGAAGGTGCCGGGCCGGAACTGGATGCCGTACTCGTAGATCGACCGCCGGGTGGCCTGCTCGGGCAGCGGGATCGGGCCGAAGCCGCCGAGCGCGGCCAGGCCGCGCTCCAGTTCGCGCGCGACCTTCTCCCGGTGCTGGTGCTGCGCGTCCAGCCGCGGCAGCTGATCGAGCAGCAGCGCGGCGGACAATTCGGGGATGCAGTAGTTGCCGCCCATCACCTCGCCGTCCTCGACCAGGTCCATCTGCCCGGCGGGCACCTCGTGGTCGGGGTAGCGGCGGGAGTCGGCGCGCAGCTGCTGGGCCCGCCGGTAGAGCCGCTCGTCCGAGGTGATCACCGCGCCGCCCTCGCCGCCGGTGAGCACCTTGCCGTTCTGGAAGCTGAACGTGCCGACCGCGCCGAGCGAGCCGACCGCCCGGCCGCGCCACTGGGCGCCGTGCGCCTGGGCGCAGTCCTCGATCAGCGGGATGCCGGCCTCGCCGGTGATCTGCAGGATGCCGTCCAGGTCGGCCACGCTGGCGGCGAGGTGCACGGCGATGACCGCCTTGGTGCGCGCCGACAGCGCGCCGCGTACCGCCTCGGGCGTGATGCAGCCGGTCTGGGCGTCGACGTCGGCGAGCACCGGCAGCGCGCCGACCCGCAGCACCACGCTGGCCGGGGCCACCCAGGTCATCGCGGGCACGATGACCTCGTCGCCGGGGCCGACGTCCAGCGCCTCCAGCGCCACCACCAGCGCGCTCGACCCGTGGTCGACGCTGACGCAGTACGGCACGTCGTTGTACCGGGCGAACTCGGCGGCGAACCGGCGCTCCCTGGCCCAGCTGCCGTCGCTCGGCCAGCTGATGGCCCAGCGGCGCGAATGCAGCGCGGCCAGCAGCTCCCGCTCGGTCGCGTCGTCGTATTGCGGCCAGGCCGGCCAGGGGCGGTCCCGGCGGACCGGGGCGCCGCCGTGCAGGGCGAGCGTGCTCATGATTCTCCTCGCGGGTCGGATGCGGTTCCGGTAGGGACAGCGGGCGGGACCGGCGGCTGGCGCAGCATCATCAGCACGTCGCGGACGCCGAGCTGGGTAGGCCGGCCGCGGCGGCGGGACACCTCGGCGGCCAGCCCGGCCACCGTCACCTCGCGCAGCAGGCCGGGGTCGAACGCGGGCGGGATGATCTCGTAGTCGAGGTAGTCCGACGCGGCGACCTGGATCCAGTCCAGCCCGCTGCCCAGCGCGGCGGCCACGTAGTCCTCGAAGAACAGCCGGTTGACCGTGCCGCTGTCGTGCACGTGCCGCACCAGCAGGTCGGCCAGCCCGTCCGGCAGGCCGCTGCGCAGCAGCGCGCGCAGCTCGCCGGGCGGGTAGGCCAGGTGCGCCCACGGCGGCAGCAGCGTGTCCTCCCAGAACTGCAGATCCCGGCCGTCGTAGCTGACGTACTCCAGCTGGTGCCCGTCGACCGCGCTCCAGATCGGCCCGAAGTGCGCGTACAGCAGCCCGCCTGGCCGCAGGATGCGGCGCACCTGGGCGAGCGCGGCCGGCACGTCGATGAACTGGAACGCGTTGCTGGAGAAGACCGCGTCGACGCTGGCGTCCGGCAGCGGCGTGTCCTCGGCGCGCACCGCCAGCACCTCGTGCGCGCCGGAGGCGAACGTGCCGGGCTCACGGTTCGGGTCGATCGAGTACCACTTGGCGACGCGCCGCTCCTCGATCAGCGCGCTGGGGAACGCGCCGCCGATCTCGGCGACCACCGCGCCGGCCAGCTCGACCCGGGCGGCGAAGCCGGCGAAGACGTCCTCCTGCTCCATGGCCAGCTCGGGGGCGGCCACCGGGGTCACCGTCGGGCCGCCCATCAGATGAACTCATCCAGCAGCCGGTAGTAGCCCAGCCGCCGCTCGTCCACCCCGGCCAGGCCGTAGCGGCGCAGGAACCGGCCGGCGTGCCGCGGGTCGGGCGGCCAGCCGGGGCATTCGCCGCCGAGGTTGCGCAGCAGGACCGCCAGATCCAGCCAGCGGTCGGCGGTGCCGAGCCGGCCGGCGTCCAGCAGCCCGGCCAGCGTCATCGTCTCCGGCTCGATCAGGATGTTGTCCAGGCACAGATCGCCGTGGCACACGACGATGTCCTCCTCATCGGGCGGCGGCGTGGCGTCGAGCTCGGCGAGCAGCTGGCGGGCCGTCCAGCCGGCGTACGCCGGGTCCAGGTCGTCGGTGTCCACCCGGCCGGCCAGCGCCCCGGCCCTGATGCGCGGCAGGCTGACCGCGAGCGTCCGGTCGAACGGGCAGTCCGCGGCGGGCAGCGCGTGCAGCTCCCTGGCCAGGTCGGCGACCAGGTCGAGCACCGTGTCCTGGTCCGCGGGGCTCCAGTCCAGCGCCGCGGAGCGGCCGTCGATCGCCGTCGTGACCAGCCAGGCCAGCGCGCCGCGCTCGCCGCGCTCGCCGACCTCGATGACCTGCGGCACCGGGAAGCCCCGCTCGCCCAGCCAGGCCAGCCGGGCGGCCTCGCGGGCCGGATGGAACCGCAGGTCGTCCGGGTCGGCCTCGGCGGTGGCCTTGACGTAGTACGCGGCCCGGCCCCGGTCGTCGTCCACCCGGTAGATGGCGGTGCCGTAGGAGCGCGTCGCCACGTGCTCCCAGCGGCCGTTCCTGACCGGCGCCGCCGACACCGGCACCGGCACGGTGGAATCAGCCACAAGCGGGGGCCGCTGGGCCGCCCAGGTTGGTGTCACGGTCGGCTACCGCCTGCATCATCTGGTCGATGCGCTCGCCGGACGCCTCGTCCTCGGCCAGCACGCCGCCGAACGCCTCGGCGGCGAACTGCCGCTTGCGGGCCTCGTCCACCGGGCCGGGCTTGCGGGTCGACAGGACCTTGCGGACGCCCTTCTCGAACGCGGTGAGCGCGTGCTCGACCTCGGCCTCGCCGAACGCGGCGGTGACCATCTGGGTGCCGCTGTCCTCGAAGTACGCGCCGTAGTCGAACGCGGCCCGGTAGAAGTCCCAGGACAGCTGCTCGGACTCGACGACGACGTCGAACATCATCGGCGGCCCGGCGACGTGCGCCGGGACGTCGGCGTCGGCGAGCACCCGGCGCATGCCGTCCATCAGCAGCCCGCCCATCTTCTCGCACTGCTCGTGCACCGAGCCGTCGTCGATGGTGTCGAGCACGGCCAGCGCGGCCGCCATCGACGGGACCTCGCGGGTGTAGGTGCCCGACACGCCGGCCAGGTCGTAGGCGTCGATCACGTCGCGGCGTCCCATCACCGCCGACAGCGAGTGCCCGTTGGACAGGCCCTTGCTCATCGTGATGACGTCGGCGCGCACGCCGCCGGTGCCGTTGAGGCCGCGGGCGCCCCAGCGCAGGCCGGTGATCACCTCATCGATCATGAACAGCACGTCGTGCCGGGCGCACAGGTCCGACAGCCTGCGGTAGTAGTCCACGCCGAACCAGGCCGGCTCCGGGGTGACGAACACGCCCGCGACGTCGCCGGCGAACTCGCTCAGCAGCCGCTCCAGCGCCGCCTCGCTGTAGCCGAAGCAGGCCGTCCTGGTGCCGGCGTCGAAACCGACGTTCAGGTAGGTCCGCTGCCAGTCGTGCCAGCCGTGGTACCCGCAGGTCAAGATCAGGTCGCGGCCGGTGGCGGCGCGGGCCAGCCTGATCGCGGCGCTGGTCGCCTCGGAGCCCGACTTCCAGAACACGACCTTCTCCGCGGCCGGGTAGCGCTCGCACAGCCGCTCGGCCACCTCGATGCGGGGCAGCGACAGCGTGCTGGAGAACAGCGTCCCGTAGTCGCGGATGCAGGTGGTGATCGCCTCCACCACGCGGGGATGCCGGTTGCCCAGCAGCAGCGCCCCGCTGGCCGCGGTCACGTCCAGTACCCGGTTGCCCTCCACGTCGTGCATCCACGAGCCGTCGGACCGGACGTACACCGCGGGGAACCTGGTGCCGATGTCGTAGTCCTCGGCCGCGGTTACCCGCCGGGCGCGCTCGATAGTCGCAAGGTTTCCCTGCTTAGTTTCCTGCGTCATCTGCTTCCCTTCCCAGGAGGCTTTCTGGCTGGCCCTCGTCGTGTCTCAGATAAATAGCTAATGTCAATGCGCGTACCGTTCGGAAGCAATTTTTTAGGGTTTTTTATATGTTGATTGCGAATGTCATCCGAACTAGGGTGGATGCCATGGCGGAGACGATCGTGGTTCCTGACCAGGACTTTCTCCAGCGCTGGGTGTACGGCAACCCGGCGCTAGCCGACCGGGAGCTGCTGCTGCGGTGGCTGGAGGATCCGACCGAGCGCGAAGACATCGCGGCCGCGCACGGCATATCGCTCGGCGCGCTGCTGCGACCGTTCAACGAGACGGCGCCGCTGTCCGATCCGGTGCCATTCAGCTACCGCTACCCGTCGTTCTCCGTGGTGGCGATGGAGGGCATTTGCGATGACGTGGCCGGTGACCGGTTCCCGCGTTTCGGCGCGCCGGTCACGCTGCGCTGCTACCTGACCGACCATGCCGTGCTGCCGCAGGCCATGTACGACGCCGCCGACTGGAACTTCATGGACGCGGGCCGGCCGGGCTACCTGGGCTACGCCTACGGCGTCCGGCACGGCCCGGCGGTGTACCTGGCCGGGCTGCAGAGCGACCTGGCGGTCCGGTACAGCTACCTGTTCCAGGGCCGCGGCGGCGCCACCGCGGTGCGGGAAGGCGACGAGGTGGTCGAGCGGGATCCGGCCGACCTGGTGGCCAGGTACGGCGCGTTCGTGCCGGTGCTGCGGCGCACGTTCCAGCGCTACTGGATACCGGTGCTGATCGGCGCGATCTGCGCCTGGGCGGCCACCGAGCCCGGGCTGGCCGAGCTCGGCCTGCTCAAGTACGCGCTCGAGCCGGCCGAGCGGGAGCGCGGCAACGTCGTGCACCGGGTGTACCGCGAGCTGCCGGACCGGCTGACCGGCACGGTGCGCCGGGTGCGCGTCGGCGATCGCGAGCACGCGTACTTCGTCAGCCGGCTCGACGCGGTGCAGGAGTACCTGGGCGACAGGTGGCGGCCCGCTCACCGGACGGTCGGCTGAGCGTATCGGGGGCCGGCCGGCCCGGGGCTGGCGGCGGTGACCGCGTCGAGCTGCGGCACCCGGTCGATCCCGAACCGGTCGGCCAGCAGCCGGCGGGCCACCCGCAGCGCGACCGCCTGGATGGTCAGCGCCGGGTTGACGCCGGACGGGTAGGGCAGCAGCGCGCCGTCCCCGACGTAGACGTTCTCCGCGTCGTGCAGCCGCCCGTCGGGATCGGTGACGCTGGTCGCCGGGTCGGCGCCCATCCGGCAGGTGCCGTGCAGGTGACAGCTGCCCAGCGCCCAGCCGGACGGCTCGCGGACCACCAGCTCGCAGCCGGCCGCGGTCAGCAGCTCGGTGCCGCGGGCCAGCATGTACTCCAGCCGGGCCAGGTCGCGCGGGTGCGCGGTGTAGTCCATCACCACGTCGGTCACGCCGTGCGCGTCGGTGCCCGGGCCGAGCCGCACCCGGTTGGCCAGCTGGGGCTCGTCCGGCACCAGCGCCTCGATCCGCAGCAGCTGCTCGCTGGTCCGCATCCGGTACGGGCGCATCGGCCTGGCCTCGTACAGTAGCCCGCCCAGGCCGCCGGGAGCTGCGGCGTCGGTGTACAGGTCGGCGACCGCGGCTGTGGAGAACGGGCCGAGGCCCATGACGTGGCTTTCCGGCGGCCGCGAGGTGCTCTCGTGCCGGTAGCCGACCAGGTACTCGCTGAGCTTGAAGCACAGGCCGCGGCCGACCAGGTCGCGGCTGTTGCCCAGCCCGGCCGGATGCGCGCCGCCGGCCGAGCGCAGCAGCAGCGCCGCGGTCTGGATGGCGTTGGCGCAGACCAGGAACTGCCGCGCGCGCAGCTGGCAGCGCTCGCCGGTGTCCATCCGGACGCACTCCAGCGCGGTGGCGGTGCGGCCGTCGGCGATCAGCCTGACCGCCTTGAGCCCGGCCAGCAGCCGGGCCCCTGCCGCCACGGCGGGGAACAGGAACCGGCTGGCCGCGTCGCCCTTGGCGCCGTGCGGGCAGCGCCGGCAGATGCACGGCGCGTCGCTCGCGCAGGCCTGCTGGCCGTCGCGGGCGCGGCTGTTGACCGCCAGCGGGGTCGGGAACGCGTGCCAGCCGAGCGCGTCGGCGGCGCGGCCGAGCGTGGCGCCTTCGGTCGAGACCGGGACCGGCGGCATCGGGTAGGGCCGGCTGAACGGCGGCAGGGTCGGGTCCGCGGTCGCGTCGCCGGCGATGCCGGACACCGCCTCGACCGCGGCGTAGTACGGCTCGAGCTCGGCCGGGTCCCACGGCGAGCGCAGCGGCAGCTCGGCCCGGCCGAGCACGGTCTCGGGGTCGAAGTCCACCGGCCGGCCGCGGAACATGACGCCGCCGTAGAAGACCGTGCCGCCGCCGACGTTGCAGGTGCTCCACGGGTAGCCGACCTTGGCCCAGGCGTCGTTCTCCTGCCGGACCCAGGCCGGCTCGGCCGCCGCCAGCACGTCGTCGTAGCTGTCCTCGTCCCGCACGTGCGGGCCCTGCTCGATCACGACCACCCGCAGGCCCGCGGCGGCCAGCAGCCAGGACGCCGTCGAGCCCGCCGCGCCGCTGCCGACGACGCACACGTCGAAGACCTCGGCCAGATCCGCCGCGCCGGGGGCGGGACCGTAGCGGGCGGCCAAGTTCACACCGGTACCGCCTTGGCCGCGGACAGCGTGGCCAGCACGCTGCCTACCTCGTCCAGGCCGACCGGCACCAGCGGCAGATCCGGCCGCCCGGCCGGCTGGCCGAGCCCCTTCAGCAGCACAAAAGGTACGGTCCCCGAGGCCGGCCGCAGGTAGCCCCGCTTGTTGTCGTTGCCCAGCACGGCCAGCAGATCGTCGACCGCAAGCTCCGGCGGCAGCCGCAGCGGAGCGCCGAGCGCGCAGACGATCTCGTCGTGCAGCTCGGTGTCGGCGTCGGACAGCCAGCCGCGCCGCTGGGCCAGCCTGGCCGCCGCCACCATGCCGAAGGCGATGGCCTCGCCATGGGAGATCGGCCGGTCGGTCCGCCTTCGGTTCAAAGTCAGCTCCACCGCGTGCCCGATCGTGTGGCCGTACTCCAGGACCAGCCCGCCGCGCTGCTCGTGCGCGTCGTGCATCGTGACCGAAGACTTGGCCCTGATGCTCTCGTCCAGCAGCCAGAGCAGCGACGCCGCCGACGACAGCTCGCCGCGGGCCAGCACGTCGCGCAGGGCGGGCAGCGACGCGGGCCTGATGGCCAGGCAGTTCTTCGCCGCCTCGCACAGTCCCGAGCGCAGCTCACGGTCTGGCAGCGTCTGCAGCACGCGGACGTCGGTGAACACGGCGGCCGGCGGGTAGTAGATGCCGACGTGATTCTTGCCGCGGGTGCTGTTGATCGCCTGCTTGAGCGACAGCACCGAGTCCATCGCGGCCAGCGTGGTGGTGGGTATGTGCACCAGGCGCACGCCGCGAAACAGCAATCCGGCCAGCACGCCGGCCAGGTTGCCGGGCACCCCGCCGCCGAAGGCGATCACCACCGACCGGCGGGTGGCCCCCGCGGCCAGCGCCCGTTCCATCAGCTCGGTCAGCTGTTCCAGGGATTTCATCGCCTCGCCGGGCCGCTGGCTGAACACTTCCACCGGTGCCAGCGTGGCGAGTTTCGGCAGCAATGTGCCGCCGTGCAGAGCATGCACGGTATGGTCGGTGACCACGATGAACCGGTCCGCCTCGAAGGCGGCAAGTTCCCGGGTTATTAAGTCAATGCATCCATAGCCGTAGTAGTACGGGTACTCGTTTTCCCCCAGCCTGATGCGGTGGGCCTGCCAGCGGTCTTCATATCTGGCAGTGATGTCGTCTCGAGCCGTCATCGATTAGCTCCCAGTTAACCGCGCACCGTTTCGTGCCCGCGTAATTGGTAATTACATGGTTTCGCTGCATGAGATCGGCGGAGGGCGCGATGCCATCCGGCCTTATGCTGCTGTTGCTAGCTCCCCGTGTCGTTTTATGCCGCGTTATCGGCTGATAGTGGCAGAGATTAGCTGCCTTACGGTGCGGTGCCGGTCATCCATGGGAATTATTCGACGGGCCGGGAAACAACTTCTCCAGCGCCCGGTAAATGCCCATGGACATCGATTGTCGGAACCGGAAGTTCTCGTCGGCGGCCCGCCGGGAGCCGAGTCCGGTGGCCGGCCCGCGGCCGGCCGTGCACCCGATCGAGGGGCATCTGCGAACGTTTGCCGGGCAAACGGTTGCAGCGCGGCAGCAAACGGTTGCGGAAAGCGTCGGTCCGGGCGCCTCCTGGACGCCTGGCGAGACCGCTTTCTCGCTCAAAGTAACGATAAGGTCACGATCAGCGCGGAAATTGCTTGCGTTGCAGCAAGTGCTTCGGAAGGTAATCGCCCGATCACGGTAAGTCAGATTTTCATACTCTCCGGATGTGATCAAGCACGGAGTGTAGTAAGTGCCGGGGAGCCAATCCTTACTGATTGGCAAGACGATGCTTACGCGATTCACGGGTAAGGTAGCCTCGGCGCAATTGCGCGACGAGACGGCAGCCCTGGTCCCAGGGCTGCCGCATGCGGCTAAGGCCGACAAATCGTCAGGGTCGCCAGCAACGTCCTGACCGGGTGCGTCATCGTCTGATGATGATGTCAATGGCGTTCTCCGCGCGGGCAATGGGATCTTCACCCTGGATCTTCAGCATCCATTAGCTAGCGCTGGTCAGTAAAGTATCCGGCTGAAGTCTTGTCAAGTCTTGCTTCCGCTCCACATGCGAGGTTAGGCTGCCCGTGGCCGCTGCCGACATTCGGAGACACAATGCCAGGTCTGCCCTTAGTCTCATCCGTGCCTCGCTACCTCACCGTCTACGTGAACTGGGCGTGCAACTTAACATGCCGTGAATGCTGGATGTATGGCGACTCATCCAGCGAGAGCACATGGCTCGAAGAGGTTAAGCGAGATCAGATAAGCCTCGAGATGTGGCGCGGGGTCATCGACGAGCTCGCCGCTGGCGCCCAGCGGACCGGTCAGCAGCCCCTCGTGTCGATCATGGGCGGCGAGCCGCTCATGCATCCCAGGATCGTGGAGCTGGTCCAGCTGGCCAAGGAAGGGCTGCCGGAAGGCTGGCTTGACCTGGACACCAACGGGACCCTGCTGCCGCGCGTGGCCGACGGCCTGGTGGACGCGGGCCTGAACGCGGTCTACGTATCGCTGGACGGCCCCACGCCGGAGATCAACAATCCGATCCGCGGCCGCAACTCCTTCGAGCGGGCGGTGGCAGGCCTCAAGTCGCTGCAGCGGGCCAGCCGGAACGGCAGCCTAGAGATCGCGATCAACTTCGTGCTGACCGGCATGAACTACCGGTCGCTGCCGGAGATGATCCGGGTCGCCGAGGGCCTCGAGGTGCCGCAGGTCACCGTCGGGCTGGCCAGCTTCTTCACCAGGGACGAGGGCGCCCGCGCGCGGAAGGCCTTCGAGCCGGTCACCGGGCAGCCGTTCATGTCCTGGGCCGGCTACTGCAACGCGCACCAGCACGCCGAGATCGACCAGGCCGAACTGGCCGACATCCTGGACGAGGCGCAGACCATCTCGTCCGACGTCGAGGTGCTGATCACCCCGACCCGGTACAGCAACGCGCAGAAGAGCGGGTTCTTCAGCGATAAATGGTCTAGCACGGTGCGCGAGACCACCTGCACGAAGCTGTGGGCGCAAACCACAGTGCTGCCTAACGGGCAGGTGATCAGCTGCACTACTTTCGCCGACACCGTGATGGGCTCGCTCAAGGAATCCAGCCTGGGCGAGATCTGGCACGGCGACACTTATAACCGAATGCGCGCGATGATCCGTGAAGGACTTACACCGATCTGCTACCGGTGCTGTGAGCTAAATATGGACATCGAGGTCGATCCGGAACTTTATGTCATAGAGGCGCCGGCCGGCCGGGCCGCCGCGGATAGCAGGTGACGATGACCCCGCGCAGCGTTCAGCAGGTCTGCAGCTCGACGTATGCGGACAACGGCCGGGCCACGCAGATCTACGGCGAGGTCTTCCGGCTGACGTTCGAGTACGTCTACGGCAGCCACATTCCGGGGGCGATCGTGGAATTCGGCTGCTTCGAGGGCTTCAGCACGCTGCTGCTCGCCGACCTCATCAGCGAGTTCAACGCGCAGTCGGACTTTTACGCGGCGCTCTTCCCCCGGCATTTCTACGTTTACGACTCCTTTGCAGGATTTCCGAAGAGCACCAACCCGGTGGACTCGATCTGCTACGAGGTCGCCGACAGCGGGTACTGGCGCGAGCACGAGGACGCCTCGCCGCCCGGCACCGAGGAGATGCTCCGCCAGGAGCTGCCGCGGCGGCTGGGCACTGCGGACTGGACGGTCGTGCGCGGCATCTTCTCCGACACCCTGGTCTCCGCGCCGATCACCGAGCCGGTGGCGATCGTCAACCTGGACTGCGACCTGTACGCGTCCACGGTGGACGTGCTGGATCACCTGCTCGGCGGGCGGCTGCTGCCGGACGGTGCCGTGCTGCTGATGGACGACTACAACTGCAACCGGGCCAACCCGCGCTTCGGGATGCGGCGGGCCCTGCGGGAGTGCTTCGCCCGCACCGACGGCTTCTACGACTACAGCGAGTTCGTCCGCTACGGCTGGCACGGCCGCGCGTTCTTCGTCCACCGGATGGGCGACAGCCCGGATCCGGCGAACGGCGACTCCCCGAGCCTGGCGAACGGCGACTCCTCGGGCTCAGCGAACGGGGACTCCCCGAGCCCGGGGAACTAGGCCATGGGTCAAGCGGGCGCGGACACGGACGCGGGATCCGACGGAGCCGGACCGGCCGGGGTGCCGGCGGAGGCCGCAGTCGCGGTCGGCAGAGCGGCCCCGGCGGGGGCAACGGTGTCGGCCGGGGCGGTGTCGGCTGAGGGAGCGGTGCCCGCTGGAGGAGCGGTGCCCGCTGGAGGAGCGGTGCCGGCCGGCGGAGCGGTGCCGGCCGGGGACATGCTGGCCCTGGTGGTGCGGGGCTCGCGGCGGCACGCGCTGGACCGGGTGCCGCGACCGGTACCCGGTCCGGGCGAGGCCCTGGTCGCCGTCACGCATGTGGCCCTGTGCGGTACCGACCTGCGACTGCTGCGCGGCGGCCTGCACGATGCGCATTACCCGGTGATTCCCGGTCACGAATGGGCGGGCCGGGTGCTCGCCGCGCCGAGCCGCCCCGAGCTGGTCGGCTCGGCCGTCGTGGCGGACGGCATGTCCCCGTGTGACCGGTGTGACATGTGTGCCGGCGGCGCGTACAACCTGTGCACCGACCTGGACGAGGTCGGTTTCACCCGGCCCGGCGCGTTCGCCGAAGCGCTCACCGTGCGCGCCGCCAACCTGCGGCCGCTGCCGCCGGACCTGTCCGGTGCCGAAGGCTGCCTGCTCGAACCGCTGTGCGTCGCGCTGCATGCGATGGAGCGCGCGCCGGATCTCACCGGGCGCACGGTCGGCGTGATCGGCGCCGGCACGGTCGGACTGCTGGTGGCCCAGCTGGCCAGGGCGGGCGGCGCCAAGACCGTCATGGTGGCTGACCCGCAAGATCATCGCCGCCGGATCGCGGCGGAGCTTGAGCTGACGGCCCATCCGGCCGCCGCGGACTGGCAGGCGGATCTTCCCGAGGTCGTCTTCGACGCCACCGGCGTGGCCGCCGTTTTCCCCGCCGGACTCGAGGCCACCCGGCCGGGCGGAACGTATGTGCTGGTCGGCTATTCGGGCGAGGACTCGGTGACGATGCCGCCGAGCACCGTGATGCTCCGCGAGCTGAATGTCATCGGAGTACTGTCCGGCTACCGGCAGCTGGACAAGGCGCTGGACATGGTGTTGTCGGGCGCGGTCCGGCTCGGCCCGCTGATCAGCGCGCCCCGCCTGCTTTCCGAATACGGCAGTGTCCTCGACGACCGCGACGGCCCGGCCCCGCTACGTCACTTCTTCATCAGCTCAGCCTGACCAGCCCGGTTTCCCGCCGGCCGGCCCGTTCCCTGGTCGGCCGGCTTCCCTGGTCGGCCCGGGTTCCCCGATCAGCGCGGTCCCTGCGACCGGCCCGGCCCCTTGATCAACCCCTTCATGATCATTTCGACTTATCACGCGTTCTGACGGGTTCGTGACCGATTTTGTCCCGTTTTGTGGGCACAGAACGCGTGACAAGTGGGGGGTGCAAAGTCGAAACGACCAAGGGGGGTTAGGACGGGTCGGCGTCGAGGATGGCGGACAGCTGGCGGACCCGGCCGGGATCCCCCAGCGCCTGCAGGCAGAAGTCGCAGATGCTGGCGAACCGCTCCTCGGACAACTCGCGGAACATCGGGTGATCGCGCACGAGGTTGCGGAAGTAGATCGGCGACGCGGGATCGTAGAAGGCGGTCACCACGCGCTCGCCGCCGGGCCCGCTTCCGGCGGCGCTCCCGGATCCGCTTTCGGTGCCGTCGGGCCGGGCCGTCTCGGCGGAGCGGATGGAGCCGAGGAAAACCGGCGTGCGCTTCATCGCGTTGGTGCTGACCTCCAGCTCGCAGCACGCGTATACATCGCCGGTCGCGTGCACGGTCGTCGTCAGGCTGTCGCAGTCGGGCAGGTCGTCG
>DASXME010000027.1:0-4378 GCA_036495825.1 Streptosporangiaceae bacterium | reverse complement strand
AGCCCGCCGAATATGACGTCGTCGGGGCCCGCCCGGACGATGTCGGTGCGCGCCACCTCGGTGTTGCTGATGAGGTTGCCGTGGGTGAGCTCGGCGCCCTTCGGCTGGCCGGTCGTGCCGGAGGTGTAGAGGATGACCGCGGTGTCCTCGTCGTCCCGGTCCGCGACCTGGTCGTCGGGGGCGGCGCAGGCCAGCAGGTCGGGGAAGCTGGCCGCGTCCACGACGATCGTCTCGGCCCCGGCCCGCTCGGCGCCGTCGCGGGCCTGGCCGGCCACCGCGTGCCAGGCGAAGACCAGCCCGGCCCCGGAGTCGCCGAGGTAGTAGGCAACCTCCCGCGCCTTGAGCAGCGGGTTCATCGGGACGACCACGCCGCCGGCCCGGAGCACGCCGTAGTACACCACGGGGACTTCGGCGACGTTGGGCATCATGATCCCGACCCGGTCGCCGGGCGCCAGGCCGCGGTCGCGCAGCAGCCCGGCCACCCGGGCGCTCGCCTCGTCTACGGCCCGGTACGTCATCGCCGCGTTGTCGACCCGCACGGCCACCCGTCCGGCGTGCACCCGGGTGGTGTCGGTCAGGTTCCTGGCCAGGTTCGTCACGCTGCTCATTGTCCGGCCCGCGGACCGGGGGGTCGTCGGTCCCGGGGATCAAGCCTGCCGGCCGGCGTTGGTACGGCGGCACAATCGTTGTGCCGCCGGGCCGAGGAAGCGGGACATCCTCGTGTCCGCGGCACGTTATCCGCGCACCCGCCCCGGCCTAGCGTCACGGTCATGGAGTTCGACGTGCTGATCGAGATCCCGCGCGGCAGCCGGAACAAGTACGAGGTCGACCACGACACCGGCCGGATCCGCCTGGACCGGACGCTGTTCACCGCGACCCAGTACCCGGCCGATTACGGCTTCGTGCCGGACACCCTGGGCGAGGACGGCGATCCGCTCGACGCGCTGGTACTCGTGCTGGAGCCGACGTTCCCCGGCTGCCTGATCCGCAGCCGCCCGGTCGGCATGTTCCGGATGACCGACGAGAAGGGCGGCGACGACAAGATCCTCTGCGTGCCGGCCGGCGACCCGCGCCAGGAGCACCTGCGCGAGCTGCACCACCTGCCCGAATTCGACCGGCTGGAGATCGAGCACTTCTTCCTGATCTACAAGCAGCTGGAGCCGGGCAAGCGGGTCGAGGGCACGTCCTGGGCCGACCGCGCCGCCGCAGAAGCCGAAGTGGAGCAGTCACGTCGCAGGCTCCGGGCCGGCGGCGCCGAGGACGCCTAACAGCTAGACCCCACCTGACCAGGCAAAGGAACATACGTTGTACAGACCGACTACCACCTCCTCGATCCTTTTCGGCCTTCTCGCCATCGTCGCCGCGATTGTGGCCCTGGCCTGGCCAGGGGTCACGATCCTGGCGCTGGTCCTGCTGTTCGCCGTGTACGCGTTCATCGGCGCCGGGCTGCAGTTCACGCTGGCCTTCGGCAGCCGCGGCGCCGGACCCGTGCTCGGGCATCTGCTGCTGGCGCTGATGGACCTGGCGGCCGGTGCCGTGGCCGTGGCCTGGCCTGGGCCGACCGCTCTGGTCCTGGTGCTGATCGTGGGGATCTGGGCGGTGTGCGGCGGCGTGGCCGAGTTCCTCGCTGCGTTCCGCACCGGCGAGCTGGCAGGCACCCGGGCGACGTTCCTGCTCGGCGGGCTGGTGTCCGTCGCGTTCGGTGTCGTGGTGCTGGCCCGGCCCGGCCTCGGCGCGGTTACCCTGGCCCTGCTGTTCGGCCTGTTCGCCTTCGTCTACGGGGTGTGGCAGATCACGCTGGGCATCCACCTGCATTCGCGCGCCTGACCAGAGAGCTAAGCCGCGTACCGTTCGGAAGAAAATATTTAAATCCCTTTTCCGAACGGTACGCGGTGCCCGCACCTGCTCACAGCCTCGCCTTCTGGGGGTCAGCCGTGGCGTTCGACGATGCGGGTGAGATCGACCCGGGACCTGATGTCCAGCTTGTCGAAGACGTGACGCAGGTGGGTGTTCACGGTATGGGGAGACAGGAACAGCCGGTCGGCGATTCCCCGGTTGGTGCAGCCCGCGGCGGCCAGCCGTGCGACGCCGAGCTCGGCGGCCGTGAGTGACTCCCATCCGATCCTGGGACGGTCCAGCGACCGGACCCGGCGCCGGATCCCGAGGTCGCGCAGCCGCTTGCGGGCTCTGGCCGCGTCGCGGGCGGCGCCGGCGTCGAGGCAGATCCGCAGCGTGCGGTCGAAGGCGTCGACCGCGCCGCCGCGGTCACCGCCGGCCAGCCGGGCGCAGCCTAGATCCTCCAGCGCGGCCGCCAGCGCGAGCGGCCGCGGGCCGGCGGCGAGGATCTCCGCCGCCTGTTCCAGGTCTGGTCTCGACCCGTGCAGGAGACCCTGGGCGTGCCGGGCGGTACCGGCCACGGACGGCACGCCGGGATTGAGCTCGTGCCTGCGCGCGGCGAGATCGGCGGCGGCCTTCGCGAGTTCCTCGTCGCCGGCCGCGAGGGCGATGCGGACCAGCAGCGGATCGTCGGCGGCCTCCACCGGGAAGAGCGGGAACAGCGACAGCCGCTCCGCCTCGCCGAGCGCGCACAGCCAGCGGTGCGCCTGGCCCGGGTCGCCGGACGTCATAGCGTGAACGGCGAGGTACCACGCGGCATGCTTGCGGACGACGGGGGCGGTCGCCGCGAGCATGACCTTGGCCATCTCGGCGACCTCGCGGGCCCCGCGCTCGTCCCCGGCGTGAAGCTTGGTGCGGCCGAGCGCCACGACCGACGCCGCGTCCAGTACGCCGACGATCAGGTGTGCTTCGGGGAGGTGGAACCGGCCTTCCAGCATCGCGCTGGCCTCGTCGAGCCTGCCGAGCTGGAGCAGGTGCCGGCCTTTCCACGTTTCGAAGACGTGGACGGCCCAGTTCTGCCGGTCGCGCCGGGCGCCGGCCAGCCCGTCCTCGCCGACCGCGATCGCCTCGTCGACCCGGTCGAGGGCGGCCAGCAGCCACGAGCGGTAGCTGTGCGTCAGGCGTTCCCGCGGGTCGTCGAAACCGGCCAGCCGCTGCGGGTCCACGTCCTGGAGCAGCCGGAGCGAGAGGTCGAAGCGGCCGATCTGGTACTCCATCGCCGAGCGGCCGATCTGGAAGAAATACTGCGCCGCGAGGTCGGTGCTGGCCAGCACGTTCGCGCGCACTTCGGACTCGATCGCCTGGCCCTCGTCGAGGCGGCCGGCGACCAGCAGGTTATGGAACAGCGACGCCCACAGCCGCGCCCGCGTATCGGCGGACAGGCCGGTGAGGGACAGGCCCTGCCGGGCGTTGTCGGCGCGGTCGTCGGCCGAGATGGCGAACATCGCCGCCAGGCTCAGCCGTATGCCGGCTTCTTGCCCGGCGGGCAGGCTCTGGCGCAGGGCGTTGTCGGCGAAGGCCCGCGCTTCCTTGCTGCGGCCCGCGGCAAACAGGGAAACCGTCCGGCGGGCCACCAGCGGACCCCGCAGCGGATGCCGCGAGGGGACCAGGGACAGCGCCACGCTCGCGATGTCGGCCGAGGCACTGGGGTCGGTCATGCCGAGCGCCTCGGCGGCATCGGCGAGAGCCTGGACCGCCGCGACGTCTCCCGGCTCCGCGCTCGCGGCCAGCTGGGCCGCGACCTCGACCGGCAGGGCGCCGCTCGCCAGCAGGACGTCGGCCGCCGCACGGTCAAGGGCCCGGCGGACCGCGCCAGGCACCGCGCTGCGCACCGCCTCCCTGGCCAGGTCGTGCTGGAAGGCGAGACGACCGTCCTGCTCGGCAAAGATCCCCGCGTCGATGACCTCCCGGACGGGATCAACAAGGTCGGCTACCGGAAGGCCGGCAATCGCCGCGATCTGGCTGAGCGTGAACTGGCGGGCGAGGGAGGCGGCCACGGTCACGACTCGCTCGCCCGCGGGAGTGCTGCGCGACAGGCGTCGCCGCATGCTGTCCTCGAGCCGGTGCGGAACGCGGTTCTCCGCCAGGCCGGCCCGGCCGTCTATCACCCGGACCAGGTTCTCTTCCCGCAGGCCGGCAAGGAGATCGACGATGAGGAAGGGGTTGCCCCGCACCTCGGCCAGGGTCCGCAGGAGGTCACCTCCGGCCGGCGCACCCAGCACATCCGCTGCGACCTCCGCGACCGCCGAGGCGTTCAGCGGCTCGAGGTGAATCGTCGCCGCTCCGGCGGCGGCCAGCTCGGCCAGCGCCCGGCGGATCTGCGGTACTCCCTGGTTCGGCCGGACCGCGATCAGCCAGGCGACCGGCAGCGACGCGAGCCACTGCGTCAGCATGCGCAGGGCGAAGCCGCATCCCGCGTCGGCCCACTGCACGTCGTCGAGGCAGACCAGCAGCGGCTGCCGCAGCGCTGCCTGCTCCAGCA
>DASXME010000026.1:0-6179 GCA_036495825.1 Streptosporangiaceae bacterium | reverse complement strand
GCGTCGGTGATCGCGGTGCCCTCGGTCTTGCGCGGCCATGAGCCGTCCGGCCGCTGCGTCCTGACCAGCCAGTCGTAGGCCCGGCGGGCGGGCTCGGTCAGCCCGCAGACCGACAGCGCCATCGCGCACTCGACGTGATTCCACGCGTCGGCGTGCCCATCCGGCCAGCCGATCGCGCCGGTCGGCTGCTGCATGGCGGCCACGCTGCGGCCGGTGGCCAGGATCTGCTGGGCGGTCGCCGCCCCTGGCACCGCGGGCAGCCGGGTGCGCCGGGTCGTGCACGCCAGGCCGTCAGACGGTGACATGAGCCCTCTGCGGTTGGGCAAGCCTGGAACCGTTCGGAATCAATTTCTCTGAATATATGACCAGGCTCTTGCCGATCAGCGGGTTGAGCGCGCGGTCGGCGACCCGGGTGGCGGCCGGGTGCTTCATGATGTCCCAGACCAGCAGCTTGTGGTAGGCGCGGGCGAGCGGGTGCGCGTCGTCGTGCACGCCGACGGCGCACTTGAGCCACCAGTACGGCGAGTGCAGGCCGTGCGCGTGGTGGTGCCCGGCCACGGCCAGGCCGGTCTGGCCCAGCTTGGTCTCCAGCTCGGCCCGGGTGTAGATGCGCACGTGCCCGCCGGGGGTGTTGTGGTAGTCCTCGGACAGCGCCCAGCAGATCCGCTCCGGCAGCCAGGTCGGCACGGTGACCGCGGCGACCCCGCCGGGCCGCAGCACGCGGGCGATCTCGCTCATCGCCCGCTGGTCGTCCGGTATGTGCTCGAGCACCTCGGCGGCGATCACCCGGTCGAAGGAGTTGTCGGGGAACGGCATCGCGGTGGCGTCGCCGCGCACGGTGCGCCCGGTGGCCTGCGGCGGCACCTCGCCGGCCTCGCGCATCGCGGCGAACATGGCGGTCACCTGGGCCAGCTCGGCCGCGTCCTGGTCCAGCGCGGTCACCTGCGCGCCGCGGCGCAGCGCCTCGAACGCGTGCCTGCCCGCGCCGCAGCCGAGGTCGAGCACCGCCATGCCCTCGGTCAGCCCCAGGCGGCCGAAGTCGACGGTCAGCAGGGCTTGGCTCCCTTCATGGCGCCGCGGTACTGGGCGACCGTGGCGCGGGCCACCGCGGGCCACGCGAACTGCTCCTGCACCCGGCGCAGCGCGGCGTCGCCGAGCCTGGCCCGCTCGGTCGGCTGGTCGCAGAGCCGCCGCAGCACGGCGGCGAGCTCGTCGGCGTTGCCTGGCTCGACGAGCACGGCGGCGTCGCCGGTGACTTCGGGCAGCGCGCCGGTCCGCGACGCCACCAGCGGGGTTCCCGAGGCCATGTGCTCTACCGCGGGCAGCGAGAACCCTTCGTAGAGCGAGGGCACGACGGCGATCTCGGCGCTGGCCAGCAGCTCGGCCAGCTCGGTGTTGCTCATCCCGTGCTGGAACTGCACCCGGTCGCCGAGCCCGAGCTCGCCGACCAGCCGGTCGGTCGGGCCGCCGGGGGTGGGCTTGCTGACCACGACCAGGCGGGCCTGGGGCGCCCGGGCTCGGGGCGTGCCGCCGGCCCCGGTTGCGTCGGCGGCCTGGCCGTCGATCAGCAGCCGGAAGGCGCGCAGCAGCGTGGTCACGCCCTTCATCGGGGAGTCCGCGCTGGCCACCGCCACGATCAGGCCCGGCACCCGCGGGGCGGGCCGGGGGTGGAACAGCCTGGTGTCCACGCCGAGCGGGATCACCCGCACGTTCTCCGGCGCGGTCCTGAAGTCCTTGCAGATGTCCCGGCGGGACGATTCGGAGACGGTCAGGATCGGGCCGGCCCGCGACACCCGGTGCGCGACGCGGCCCTGCATCCGGACGAATCCGTACCACCGGCGCTTGGACAGCCGGGCCAGGCCGCGCGCCTGCTCCAGCTCGATCCGCCGGTCCACGCTGATCGGGTGATGAATGCTGGTCACCAGGGGCAGGCCGAGGCGGGCGATGCCGAGCAGGCCGTAGCCGAGCACCTGGTTGTCGTGCACGACGTCGAAGTCGCCGCGCCGCGGGCGCAGGGCGCGCAGGGCCCGCAGGCTGAAGGTGAGCGGCTCGGGGAACGCCCCGGTCCACATGGCGGCGACCTCAAGCGCGTCGATCCAGTCGCGGTACTCGCGCAGCCCCGGCGTGCGGAACGGGTCGTCGTCACGGTAGAGGTCGAGGCTGGGGACTTCGGTGAGGATCGGGCCCGGCTCGAGCTCCGGATAAGGCTGGCCGGAGAACACCTCGACGCTGTGGCCGAGCGCGGCCAGCTCGCGGCTGAGGTGCCGGACGTAAATGCCCTGGCCGCCGCAGTGCGGCTTGCTCCGGTAGGAGAGCATCGCGATCCGCAGCGGCTGGTCCGCGGGCGGTGCGGCGCGCGGCGTGGTGCCTGGCGTCGTTCCTGGCACGGCTACGGTGGTCAGCGGCCGGGGGGCTCGCACAGTGCTCACGCAGGGTCGCCCTTCTTCTGCTCTTCTGCGATGCCTGATGAACTGAGCTGATCGAGGCCTGCCTGCGTGACCTCACAGGCAGCGAACATTACCACCGAGTACGGGCTGGCCTGCGGCGACTAGGTAGGCTACCCGCAATGCTTTCGGCTTTTCGCATTTCGGCTTTCGTGCAGCTTTTCGTGCAGCTTTCGTGCAGGTAGGGAGGAACCGCTGACCGGGCGCGCGCTGATCACCGGTATCACCGGGCAGGATGGCTCTTACCTGGCTGAGCATCTGCTGGCGGCCGGTCATGAGGTCTGGGGCCTGGTCCGCGGGCAGTCCAACCCGCGGGTGCCGCGGGTCCGCGAGCTGCTGGCCGACGTCAAGCTGGTCCGCGGCGACCTGCTCGACCAGGGCAGCCTGATCTCGGCCGTCGAGCGGGCCCAGCCGGACGAGGTGTACAACCTGGCGGCGATCTCCTACGTGCCGATGTCCTGGCAGCAGGCCGAGCTCACCGGCGAGGTCACCGGGCTCGGCGTGCTCCGGGTGCTCGAGGCGATCAGGGTGTGCAGCGGGATCAGCTCCTCGCGGACGCCGGGGCGCGGGCAGATCCGGTTCTACCAGGCGTCTTCGTCGGAGATGTTCGGCCAGGTGCGGCAGTCACCGCAGACCGAGGACACGCCCTTTCACCCGCGCAGCCCGTACGGCGTGGCCAAGGCGTACGGGCACTTCCTCACCCAGAACTACCGCGAGTCCTACGGCATGTACGCGGTGTCGGGGATCCTGTTCAACCACGAGTCGCCGCGGCGCGGGACGGAGTTCGTCAGCCGCAAGGTGACGCTGGGCGCGGCCAAGATCAAGCTGGGCCTGGAACGTCAGCTCCGGCTCGGCAACCTGTCGGCCAGCCGGGACTGGGGCTACGCGGGCGACTACGTGCGCGCCATGCGGCAGATGCTCGCCCAGGACGAGCCCGAAGACTACGTGGTCGGCACCGGCATCATGCACACGGTGACCGAGCTCATCGAGCACGCCTTCGGGGCGGTGGGCCTGAACTGGCGCGATCACGTGGTCTGCGACGCGGCGTTCATCCGGCCGGCCGAGGTCGATCAGCTGTGCGCCGACGCGTCGAAGGCGCGGCAGAAGCTCGGCTGGGAGCCGAAGACCACGTTCGGCGAGCTGGTCACGATGATGGTCGAGTCCGATCTGCGGCTGCTGTCGGCTCCCGGCGGGCACACGGACGACTCGCTGACGCCGGACGGCTGGTAGTTCCCGGGGGCGTCGCTGAGGTTAGCCGACCGCGCCGCCGACCAGGTGGCCGATGCCGTAGGTGAGCGCGGCGGCGATGGCGCCGAGGATCAGCTGGCGGGCCGCGCCCCGGATGAACGGCCGGTCGGTCAGCCGGGACACCGCCCCGCCGCCGATGATGGCGGCCAGCGCGGCGCAGGCCAGCGCCAGCCACAGGTAGGACGCGCCGGCCAGGTAGGGAATCAGCGGGATCAGGGCGCCGACCGAGAACGCGACCAGCGAGGCGCCGGCCGCGGTCACCGGGGAGGGCAGGTCCTGCGGGTCCACCCCGAGTTCCTCGCGTACGTGCACGCTCAGCGCGTGCTTGGGGTTCGCCGAGATCTGCGCGGCGACCTGTCTGGCCAGGGCGGCATCCACGCCGACGGCCCGGAACGTCGCGGCCAGCTCGCGCTGCTCGGCGACCGGGTTGTTCTCGAGCTCCAGCTTCTCCTTGCGGACTTCGGAGCCGACCAGCTCGTTCTGTGAGGAGACAGAGACGTACTCTCCCGCCGCCATGGAGAAGGCGCCGGCGGCGAGCCCGGCCAGGCCGGTGAGGATGACGAAGTGCGCGCTGGCACCGCCGCCGCCTACGCCGGAGATGAGCGACACGTTAGTGACCAGGCCGTCCATCGCGCCGAAGACCGCAGGCCGCAGCCAGCCGCCCGCCACATCCCTGTGGTGGTGTCCGTGCCCGTGCGCCTCAGGCCTTGACTCATGTGCGGCGGTCACGCTGGATCTCTGGCTTCGTCCGGTCCTGGCGAGCCCGCGAATCATCGGCACGCTGCACCTGCCCTCGTTTCGCGTGGCAACGGTGCAGCTTAGCGCGCTATTCCGGACGGTGCGGCGGCGGTGCTCGCGGCGGCGGTGCTCGCGGCGGCCGTGCTTGCGGTGATCGGGCGCAGCTCGTCGGCGTAGCCCATCGGCACCCGGCGCATGACGCCCTGGTCGTCGATGCTGTACTGGCCCATCCGGCGCAGCGGCGGGGAGTAGGCGTGCACCGAGACGCTCCGCTCGGCTGCGCCGGTCAGCCGGTGAATGTGGTCGGGCCCGAACGAGAACGAGGTCCCGCCGGGCACGGTCACCGTCGCGTGCGCGCCGCCGATGCGCGGGTTGCTCTCGGTCAGCGCCCCGGACACGACTCGGACGGCTCCGGCCGAGCCGTCGTGATCGTGCCAGCCCGTGTCGCTGCCGTACGTCCAGCACAGCAGCCACACGTCGACGTGATCGTCGCGGTGGATGCAGGCGTAATGGCGTCCCGCCTCGGAGAAGGTCACGTGCTGACCCCACAGCTCAGGCTGGCTGGCGATTGAGTTAGCCAGGCAGGCCAGTTCACGCCGGTCGAGATCCCTGTCGGCCGGTACCGGAAACATCATCGTGCTCCCTTCCTCAGTGCTGGTAGACGCTGGTAGACGGGCTCGGAGGCGGCGCTGGCTGGCAGGGACTAGACCGCAGCGCGACCGGAATACCCGATGAGGTGAATCGTTTCAGTGAAACGCTTAAGTAGGGAGGTGTCAAGTGCGTGAAGGGCACGAGCGCGAGGGGCGTGAGGCGGCGCGAGCGCTAGTGCGCTGCCAGTTGACCCGGCTGCCGGCTGACCTGGCCGGCTGGGCCCACCGCTTGACCTGGCCGGCCGGGACCACCGCTATACGATGACGTCGTGCCGGAGCAGCGCAAGCGCGCCACGATCCGTGACGTCGCCGACGCTACGGGGCTTTCCGCCGCGGCCGTTTCCTACGCGCTGCGCGGCATGCAGACTTCGGACGAGACGCAGGAGCGGGTGCGTCAGGCCGCCGCCGAGCTCGGCTACGAGGCCGACCCGATCGCCCGCGCGCTGGTCAGCGGCAGGACCGGCATGGTCGGGCTGCTCTGCGGATCGCTGGAGGACCTGTGGCAGCAGCTGCTCGGCGTCCGGATCAGCCGCGGGCTGCTCGCGCGTGACCGGTACGCCCTGCTGGTGGACGCGGGCGGCGACCCGGGCCGGGAGCAGGTGCTCGCCCGGCAGTTGCGCGACCAGCGGGTGGACGGCCTGATCGTGCAGCCGCTCGACCCCTCGTCGGAGCGCTGGACGGAGCTGGGAGAGAGCCTGCCGATCGTCTCCATCGGCGACGGCCTGCGCGGCCGCCGGACGGTGGGCGAGGTGCTGTTCGACAACCGGGCCGGGGTGAATCTGGCGCTGCAGCACCTGCAGGCGCTGGGCCACCGGCGCATCGCGGTGCTCACGCCGACCCGCCCGAGCACCCCGGACCGTCCGGCCGAGCTGCACGTGAGCACGGAGGCGGAACGGCTGGACCTAGACGTCGGCATCGTGACCACCGGGCAGTCCATGACGGCCGCGACCGACGTCGTGCGGCTGGTGCTGGAGCAGGCGGACCGGCCGACCGCGCTGTTCTGCTTCTCCGACTCCATCGCCTACGGCGCCTACGCGGCCGCCCGCGCGCTCGGCATGTCCATCCCCGGTGACCTGTCGATCGTCGGCTACGACAACCA
>DASXME010000025.1:0-3942 GCA_036495825.1 Streptosporangiaceae bacterium | reverse complement strand
CCCCCGCGGGCACAGGCGACGAGCGCGAACTTCCACTGGCCGGAGCTCGTCCCGGTAAGCGATCTCGCCTCGGCGCAGCGAGCGATCGACACGATCGTCGAGCAGGGCGAGGGAGCGCGAGGCCACTGGGAGCACGCCCATTTCGGGGAATTCGTCCGGATTCTGGAGGAGTACCGGCAGCTGACCGCGGCCAATCCAGACTTCCAGCCCGCTCGGCCGGTCATCTTCGCAACCGTCCACACGTGCTAGCACGACGAGACGGTGCCGCGAATCGGCGACCGGGTCGCGTCTGGCTGCGGCGATCTCTTCAACGTGAGCTACGAGACGCTGCTGCTGGTGCTTGGGCGCTTCTTCGCTCACACCGAAGAAACGGACGCCCAGCTCGGCACGCTCGCTCATTCGGCGCTGACGCTGATGCTGGCAGCGATCAAACCGCTCGGCGACCTGCTCACGACGCTTCCGGTCGGCCCCGACTATCCCGGCCTGAACGCCGGCCCGAGCTTCGAGCTGTTCTACCAGAGCGACTACCTGCTGCCCCACCGCGACGCCGCGTGGGCGCTGCTCGAAGAGCGCGTACGCGAGGCAGCCAGCTTCTGCGGCCTCGTGCGAGAGCTGGCGCCCGACCACGTAGCGGATCAGCTCGCGACAGTCGGGGAAGCGCTCACTGGCGTGGCAGACTCGCTGGCCGCGCACTTCGGCGAATGGGGCGCCGTTGGCCGCTCCGGCGCCGAGCCCGCCATCTCCAAAGCCAGCCAGGAAATGGTCACGCCCAGGCAGCCGATCGGCTTTGAAGACCACGTCAGGGGAATGTTCCGGCCTCGGGACCGGCAGGCCATGGAGTTCGCATTCGACCTGTGGTCGTATGACGACGTCGCGGCCCATGCCGACGCCATCCTCGCCCGGGTCCGGGCCGGAACGATGCCATGTGACGGCGCGTGGTCCAGAGAGCAAGTCAACGCCTTTCAGGGCTGGATCGACGCCGGTAAGCCGCGCTAAGGACGTTGTGGCAGCGGCCCGGCGCCGTCGCCGTCGGGCAGCGCCTGCCGGAGCTGGCGGCGGGAGGGGATGTCGAGCTTGGTGAAGACCTTGGCCAGGTGGTACTCGACCGTGCGGGGGCTGAGGAACAGCTGGGCGGCGATCTCCGGGTTCGACATGCCCGCCCGGGCCAGGTGGGCGATCTGGGACTCTTGCGGGCTCAGCCCGTTGCCCGTGTCGGCGGTGCGCTTGCGGACGGTCTCGCCGGTGGCCAGCAGCTCCTGGCGGGCCCGTTCGGCGAAGGCGTGCATGCCGATGTCGGTGAACATGCCGTACGCGGCGCGCAGCTGCGCCCGCGCGTCTGCCCGGCGGCCTTCGCGGCGCAGCCACTCGCCGTACAGCAGGTGGACACGGGCGAGATGAATGACCATCTTGACGCGCTCGAAGCGCTCGGTTGCTTCGCGGTAGAGCGACTCGGCGGCGTGGCCGCTGCTCAGCAGTGCCTTCGAGCGAGCCAGGACACCGAGGGCCCAGTCTGTGGCGCTGGCCTGGGTCCGTCCCTCAAGTTGCCGCAGGGCGGCCGTGGCCTCCTCGAGGGCGCCGCTTCGCGGGCCAGCCTCGACAAGTTCGGCCAGTGACCAATTGAAGTAACCCAGGTCATCGTGCTCACAGGCCAGGCGAGCGCCGGCGAGGGCGGCCGGATAGCGACCAAGACCGTTGTTCAACACGGCCGTGGCGTACCCGGCCATACCCAGGATCCTCCCCTCGCCCCGGGCCGTGGCGTCCTTGACGGCCGCGTCCATCACGTCTACCGCCGAAGACTCCTCGCCCCGCCAGGCGGCGAGGAAAAGCGCGGCGTACTGCATAGGCGCGTTGCCGGTTGCTGCCGTTATGGCGTCGGCCTCTTCGAAGAGCGCCTCGGCGGCGGCGAACTCTCCGGCAAACACGTGAACGCCGGCGAAGTAGACGAGCAGCCCGGGCAGTGCGGTGAGCGCGCCGACTTCGCGAGCCAACCGAACCGAGCGGGTGGAGAGCTCACGCCACCCCTCGTAGTCCCACAGTTCGTGTACGGCCATCGACTGCGCCATCGGCGACAACCAAAGCAGCCGCATGATCTCGTCCTTGGTTCGCGGATTCTCCCGCCGCAGTGCCTCAAGGGCACCCTGGAGGGCCCGCACACCCGCCTGGGCGCCGTCACTAGACCCGGAGTCGACCGCTTGGCGTTCCAGATAGCGCGTCGCCATCCCATCCAGGAGAAGGTCGCTCGGCCGCGCCGATTGTGGGCTCGGCGCCGATCGAGCAGCTTCGGCCACCTCCCGGAGCCCGTGCCGACCACCGAGCCGCCCGGCGAACAACGCCGCGCCGAACGCTTCAAGGTGCGTCTCCCTGGCCACCCCGTCGTCGAGTCCCTCGAACGCTTTGGCCGCGTTGAGGAGCAACGCCGGGGCGTCACTCCCACGGTTGCGGGCGAAGGTGATCTGGGCCCGGAGACGTCCCGCCCGGGCCCGCTGCAGGTCGTCCAACGGACCCGACTCGGCCATCGAGAGCAGTTCGCCGGCCGTTTCTGGCACGGCCGCTTCGAACGTGGCCTGCGCGGCTGCCAGTGCCCTCGCGGCCCGCGGGGCCGGGTCCTTTGTCAGCTCCACCGCCCGTTCGAGAGACGCTGCGGCGGCGGCGATGCCACCGCGGGCCTGCGCCCGCCCCGCGGACCGCTCCAGCTCCGCGGCGGCCTGCTCATCGGGACCCGGCGCGGCCGCGGCCAGGTGCCAGGCCCGCCTGTCCGGGTCCCGGCCACGATCGGTCACCTCGGCCAGCGCCCGGTGCGTCGCCCGCCGCTGCGGCAGTGACGCCGCCGCGTACACCGCCGACCGCACGAGCGGGTGCCGGAACCGCACCCGCGTCCCGGTCTCCAGGAGCCCATCGGCCTGCGCGGCCTCAGCCGCCGAAGCCTGGATCCCCAGCCGCGCCGCCGCCCGCCACATCAGCACCGGGTCGCCGGTCGGCTCGGCCGCCGCGATGAGCATCAGCGACCGCGTGTCGGCCGGCAGCGCCTCCAGCCGACGGCCGAAGGCCTGCTCGACTCGCGCCGGGATCGGCTGCACCCCGACCAGCCCGAGCCCGCCCGCCAGCTGAGCCTGGGCCAGTCCCCTGGGCAGCTCCAGCAGCGCCAGCGGGTTGCCGCCAGCCTCAGCGACGATCTGATCCAGGACCGACTGATCGAGCCGGAACCGGATCACCGACTGCAGCAGCGTCCGGGCGTCCTGGTCCGCCAGGCCCGGCACCTCCAGGTCGTCGACGCCTCGGAACTGCTCGCCTGGCTCGCGGGCGGCGAAGACCAGCCCCACCGGCTCGGCCAGTAGCCGCCGGGCCGCGAACGCCAGCACCTGCGCCGAGGCCAGGTCCAGCCACTGCGCGTCATCAATGACGCACAGCAGCGGCCGCTCCTCAGCCGCCTCGGCCAGCAGCGTCAGCACCGCCAGCGCGACGAGGAACCGGTCAGGCGGGCTCCCCACCCGCAACCCGAACGCCACCCCCAGCGCGTCCCGCTGCGGCCCAGGGAGAGCCTCCAGCCGGTCCAGCAACGGCACGCACAAAAGATGCAGGCCGGCGAAGGGCAGCTCCATCTCCGATTCCACCCCCGCCGCCCGGGCCACCCGCATGTCCACCGCCGCGGCGACCAGGTATTCCAGCAGCGCCGACTTGCCTACTCCGGCCTCGCCCCGCATCGTCAGCGCCCGGCCCTGTCCCGACCGCAGATCGCCCAGCAGGTCATCGAGCGTGGTGCGCTCTTGCACGCGGTTCAGCAGCGCAGGGCTCAGCTCCGGTCGCATCCGCATTGCCCGTCTCTCGCCCCCCAGTTCACCGCTGGCCGCCGGAACGGCTAGGCCGCCGGGCCGCTGGTGCTCCCCGATGCCGGCCCCTGGACTCCCAGGCACGCCAGGCACGACTTAACTGGATTTTAACCAC
>DASXME010000024.1:0-14621 GCA_036495825.1 Streptosporangiaceae bacterium | reverse complement strand
GCCCGGTCGTTGACCGCCAGCAGCGCGCCGTGCTTGTCGCAACTGCGCCGCAGCACCTCCAGGAAGGCCATCTCCTGCCGTGCCTCGAGCCCCTTCTGCCTGAGCTGGACGATGTCCACGCCGGCGCCGAGCACGGCGTCGAGGAAGCCGGGCAGGTCCCGCTGGCGCTGCCTGGCGTCGGTGCACAGGTACACCCGCGCGGCGGCCAGCCGCGCGCGCAGATCGTCTGCCACAGCCGCAGCCCAGCGCGGCATCGGTACACGGCCGCGCCACCGCACGCCGGGGCCGACCGCCCCAGCTGAAATTCATGATCGTTTCGACTTTGCACTCACTCTGACCATTTCGCGCCCCGGTTTGTCCCGGTCTGTGGGCACAGAACGCATGCAAAGAAGTCGAGATGATCATGAAATTAGGGAGAAAGCGGGCACGGGGGTAGGGGAGGGTAGGGGAATGGAGGGCCTGGGGGTAGCCAGGGGCTACTGCGGGACGGCGGGGCGGGAGCTGCTCAGCGCTCACTCAGCGGAGTCGCGGGCGGAAGGCGGAGGGGCTCGGCGGGGAAGCTGATCAGGGCTCGCTCAGCGGAGCTGCAGGGCACAGAGGCTGCGGGGCAGCGGGGGCGCGGGGCTAATGCGGGGCGGCTAGGCGGGAGCTGATCAGGGCTCGCTCGGCGGGACTGCTGGCCAGCCGGAGGGCGCGCCGGTCGGCGGCGGCCGCGTCCGGGTAGCGGCCGGCCGCCCGCAGCAGCTCCGCCCTGGTCGCGTGGAACAGGTGGTAGCCGGCCAGCGCGCCGTCCAGCGCCTTCATCTCGTTGAGCGCGGCCTGCGGGCCCTGCACCGCGGCGAGCGCGATCAGCCGGTTCAGCCGGACGACCGGAGTGTCCTCGTGCCGCAGCAGGAGGTCGTACAGAGCCACGATCTGCGGCCAGTCGGTGGCCGCCCAGCTGGTCGTCTCGGCGTGCACGGCGAGGATCGCCGCCTGGACCTGGTAGGGGCCCGGCCGACCCAGGCTGGCCGCGCGGCGCAGCAGCCGGATGCCGCCGGCGATCGCGGCCGTGTCCCACCGGGTGCGGTCCTGGTCGCGGAGCAGCACGATCCCGCCGGCGTCGTCGAACCTGGCCCGCGACCTGGCCAGGTGCAGCCGCATCAGGGCCAGCAGGCCCAGCGGTTCGGGCTCGCGTGGCATCAGCCGGGTGAGCAGCTCGGCCAGCTCTTCGGCCTCCTGCTGCAGCCAGCGCCGCTCCGGCTCGTCGGCGTGGCTGCTCAGGTACCCCTCGTTGAACATCAGGTAGAGCACGGCCAGCACGGCCGGCAGGCGCTGCGGCAGCTGGTCGTCGGGCATACGGTAGGGAATGCGGGCGGCGGCGACCTTCCGCTTGGCCCGCGTGATGCGCTGCGTAACGGTAGCCTCGCTGGTCAGGTACGCGCTGGCGATCTCCGCCGTAGTGAGGCCGGCCACGGCGCGCAGCGTGAGGGTGACCTGGGAGTCGGCGCTCAGCGCCGGGTGACAGCACAGGAAGAGCAGGCGCAGCCGCTCGTCCGGCTCCGCCTGCGGCATGGCGGCGGTCCCGGCGGCAGCCGTAGCGGCCTCGCCGGCTAGATCGGCGCCGCCGAGCTGGTCGGCCGCGAGCATGGCCAGCTTCTCCCGGCCCTTGGCCTCACGACGCAGCCGGTCGATGGCCCGGTTCCTGGCCGTGACCTGGAGCCAGGCCGCGGGCCGTTCGGGAATGCCCTCGGCCGGCCAGCGGGCGACGGCCTCGACCAGCGCGTCCTGCACCGCTTCCTCGGCGAGATCGAAATCGCCGAGGAAGCGGGTCAGGGCACCGACCAGCCGGCCCGCCTCGTGCCGGAAGGTGGCATCGATCTTCAGCCGGGCACCGTCAGCCATCGCGCCCGGCCCGAGGCCAACTCCCGGCAGCGGCCACCGTCAGCCCATCTGCATCTCGAGCACCGGCCGGACCTCGACCACGCCGCCCCAGGGCCAGGACTTGGCCAGCTCCAGCGCGGCGTCGAGGTTCTCCACGTCGATCAGGCCGTAGCCGCCGATCTGCTCCTTGGCCTCGATGAACGGACCGTCCACGATCGACACGCTGCCGTGGTCGTGCCGCACCGTGGTCGCCGTGTCCGGTCCGTCGAGCTGCTCCCCGTTGAGGATCCGGCCGGCCGCCGCGTGCTCTCCCCACCACTGCCCGATCTTCCCGGAGATCTCGCCGATCTCGGCCTCGGAGCGGCTGTTGGTCTCTTCGGTGCTGACGAACATGAGCAGGTACTTCATATCTGATCCCCTCCAGTAGGGCTTGTCGTACCCATATGACGAACGGCGGGGAGCAGAAACCGACAGCAACCCCGGGATAATTATCCGAGGTTGCGTTCGGGCAGGTCAGAAGCTCCGGCGGATCTCCTCGAGCACGGCCACCGTGTTGCTGGCGGGCTCGGCCTCGACGCACAGGCGTTCCATCACGACCTGGTAGCCGTCGACATCCTCCAGCCGGTCCAGGTACAGCGCGCTGGTGAGCTGTTCCAGGTACACGACGTCGGGCAGGTCGGGCTCGGCGAACCTCAGGATGCAGAACGGGCCGCCGGCCGCGGCGTGCCCGCCGGCCAGGAACGGGACGACCTGGAGCGTGACGTTGGGCTGCTGGGCGACCTCGATCAGGTGGTCGATCTGACCGCGCATCACGGCGGCGCTGCCGAGCGGCCGCCGCAGCGCCGCCTCGTCCACGACCGCCCAGAAGTGCGGGGCGCCCGGCCGGGCGAGCAGCTTCTGCCGGTTCAGCCGCAGCGTGATGCGGCGCTGAATCTCCTCTTCGGAGGCGGCGTCATGACCGAGCAGGATGACGCCGCGGGCGTAGTCCGGCGTCTGCAGCAGGCCGGGCACGAACTGCACCTGGTAGCTGCGGATGACCGAAGCGGCCTCCTCCAGGCCGATGAAGGACTCGAACCAGCTCGGCAGGATGTCGGCGCTGTCGTGCCACCAGCCGGGGATGTTGGCCTCGCGGGTCAGCGACAGGAACGCCGTGCGCTCCGCCTCATCGGTCACGCCGTACATGGTGAGCAGGTCGGCGACGTCGCGCTCCCGGAAGCTGACCCGGCCGAGCTCCATCCGGCTGATCTTGGAGTGCGTCGCCCTGATCGCGTAGCCCGCGTCGTGCGCGCTGATCCCGCTCGCCTCCCGCAGCCGGCGCAGCTGCGTGCCGAGCACCATGCGCAACACGGTGGGGCCGCCGCGATGGAACTTGAGCAGCCTGCTGAGTGACTCGCGGCCAGCCTCGTCAGCGGCCGCGTCCGCCGGCGTGATCATTCGCTCACCTGTCTTCTCCGGGGCAATTTGCCAAGTCTCTCATCGCGGCAACCTCTGCAAAAGGCGTTACGCGTTAGTAACTTGACCTTTCCGTACGTTTGGCGTCACTAAGCGTATCTACCGAACGAGGAAGTGAGAAGAGCCTGGATTCCGAACGATTCAGGCGAGCAAACTGTCGAGATCTCCGCCTTTAGCGGCGCGAACCAGCGCCGCGACCTGCTCCCGCTCGCAGATCAGCACCCGGCCGTCCGGGTCGCGGGAGTTCCTGACCGCGATCTGGCCGGTGGGCAGGGACGCCATCTCCACGCAGTCTCCGCTCGGGTTGCTGCGCCGGCTCTTACGCCAGACGGCGTCCGTCCGCAGGGCAGCCGACATCCCCATATGCACCTCGTCCATGACCCCTCCAGCGAGACATAGCGCTGGCCAGGCTGGCGGCCGCGGAGATCCCCTATGTCCTCTATACACCAGTTCAACGACGCTCGCCCGGCGACGGTTTCTCGGCGCGCCGGGTGGGCAGGGGTTTCATCGTCTCACGGCTCCTTGCACGCTACAAATGAACGTGCATCTGACATTGCATCGGAACGGCTCGTTCGGACATAATGGCTGAACGATGATGTATGCCCCCGCGCTGACGTCCCTCCCTCAGGAGACGTCTGCCCTCACCGGCTGCGCGCTGAGCCCGCGCCCGGATGAAGCGCGCAAAGCCAGGTCCTTCACCAGGGACACCCTGGCCACCTGGGATCTGGCGGATCTGGCCGACGACGCCGTGGTCATCGTGGGCGAACTGCTCGCCAATGCCGTTCAGCATGCGGGGACCTGCCTGCCCGCACCCGGCATGACGGCGCCCGATATGACAGCGCCCGATATGACAGCGCAGGACGCCTGCCTGGGACTGTGGCTGCTGCGGCATCCGCAAGGGCTCATGTGCGTCGTCACGGACCTGAGCGACCGGCCGCCGGCTTTAAGGCAGCCGGGCGATACCGCCGAGGGCGGCCGGGGCCTGCACGTGATTCATTCCCTCAGCGACCACTGGGGCTGGACCCCGCTCGGCGGGCAGGGTAAAGCGGTCTGGGCACTCCTGTTCCGCGACTGACGGCCTGACGGCCTCGTCGCGGTCAGATCGCCAGCGCCTGAGCCCGGCGGTTCACCTCGGTCACCCGGCGTTCCGCGATCGCGGTGATCGGCGTGCCCGGCAGTGACTCATCGGCGGTGAAGAGCCAGCGCAGCGCCTCGCACTCGCCGAACCCGCAGTCACAGAGCAGGGTCAGCGTTCCGTGCAGGCCCTTGACGATATGCCCGCCGTCCAGGAACGCGGCCGGCACGGCCAGCGTCCCGTCCGGGCGGCGAACCGCCAGCAGCTTGCGGTCGTGCAGGAACTGCTTGACCCGGCCCAAGGGAATGCCGAGCCGGTCAGCAACTTCGGGGAGGGGCAGCCATTCGCCGACCATAGCGTCGGCCACGGCATCAATCTCTGTCACGCTCCCAATCTCCCACGCCGGGAGCGCGCTCAAACCAGGAGGCTTATTCAAAACCCGGTTGGCAGGTCAGCGCAGCCGCAGGCCAACCCCCGGCTGCGCTGATAGCCGATTGAAGTTTTGAATAAGTTTCCCAGTCCCCCGCCTGCAGTCGCGGCCGGGTGTCTAACCTGGGCCAACGTCCCGGATGAGCACGTCGGGGTCGGCGAGCCTGGCCGGGTCCACCGGGGTCGCGGCAGCGATGACCCGGCGGCCCTGATTCAGGTCGCGCGGCCGGTCCACGGTCAGCAGCGCGACCAGCCGGTCGCCGGCCAGCCAGCAGGCGGTCCAGCGCGCGGCCGACGGGTCGCCGCGCCAGACCAGCCGGTCGGCGCCGCCGTGGTAGCCGGCGTACTGCACCATCCGGCCGAACTGCTCGGACCAGAAGTACGGCACCGGGTCATACGCCTCGCTGCCGCCGAGCAGGTTGGCGGCGGCGACTTCGGGGGCGTGCAGCGCGACGTCCCAGTGCTCGAAGCGCAGCCGGCGGCCGTAGCGCCCCGAGACGAACGACGCGCAGTCGCCGACCGCGTACACGCCCGGCGCCGAGGCGCGCAGGCCCGCATCGGTGGCCACGCCGGACTCCAGCCGCAGGCCCGAGCCAGCCAGCCAGCCGGTGGCCGGCCTGACGCCGACCGCGGTCACGACCTCGTCGGCGGCCAGCCAGCCGCCGCCGGCCAGCGCGAGGCCGCCCGGCTGCACGGACTCCACCCCCTGGCCGAGCAGCAGCTCCACCCCGGCCGCGGCGTACCACGGCACGGTCAGCGACCCCACGTCGGCGCCGAGCGCGGCGGACAGCGGCGCGTCGGCCAGGTCCAGCACGGTCACCTTGGCGCCGAGAGCGGCGGCCGCGGAGGCCAGCTCGGCGCCGATCCAGCCCGCGCCGGCCACGACCAGCCGCAGCCCCGGCCGGAGCACGCCGCGCAGCGCCAGCGCGTCGTCCATCGTGCGCAGCACCCGCTGCGCGCCCGGGCCGGGCAAGGTGACCGGCGAGGCCCCGGTCGCAATGACCAGCCGGTCAAACCGGTACTCGCCCCGGTCGGTCCGCACGAGTCCCCCGGCGGACGCGGGATCACTGCCGGGGTCTACGGCGGTGGCGGTCTCGCCGCCGCGGAAGTCCACGCGCAGCGCGGCCAGTTCCGCGCGCAGTGACGTGTCGTCCAGCTGGCCGGTCAGCACCTTCTTGGACAGCGGCGGCCGGTCGTACGGGAGCCGCTGCTCGGCGCCGATCAGCGTGATCTCGCCCTGGTAGCCGCGCGAGCGGAGCTCCTCGATGGTGCGCAGGCCGGCCAGGCCGGCGCCGACGACAACAACGCGCTGGATATTCACGATCACCAAGGCTAGAGGCACGTGCGTCAGGCGGGGTCGATGCGGGGTTTGCTGCCCACCGGTGGGCAGCGAGGGCGCTATCGACGCCCTTGCTGCGGGGGCTGGCGGGGCCGGCGGGGGCCGGCGGGGGCCGGGCGGTGCGGACCGGACTGCTGCGCCGGCCCGGCGAAGCTACGGCTGCGCCGGGCCGGCCTGGTTCTGCGGTGCGGTCAGGGGTTGATGGTGATCGGGGCGGCGTTGGAGTCCTGCCCGGCGCTGGTGACGACGGTGACCGGGCTCGCGTGATGGGTTCCCGCCGCCGCAGCCGCGGGAACGGCCAGCGCGAGCGAAGCCGCCGCAGCCGCGGTGGCCAGCCATCTGACGTCTCTGCGCATTGAATTCCTCGTTTCCGGGGCTAGGGCTGACAGCTGCCCGAGCTGTTGTCCCACAGCGGCTGCTGGGCGAAGCTGCCCCAGGGGGTGCTCTGGACGAACAGGTTGGTCCAGGCGCACTTGTCGCCGATCTCCTCGCCGGAGGAGTCGATCCAGGCGTTCAGTTCCGGGTCGGTCTGGGTCTCGGCGAACTCGTGTCCCTCAACGATGGAGAACCCGTCCAGCGGGCCCTGCACGATGTTCTCGCCGCAGCCGCCGCCCGCGTCGAGCACGTACGGCATGTTGGTGTAGGACACCTCGTTGCCCGACGGGTCGAAGGTGTCGGAGTGCCAGGCGCAGAACCCCGTGTTCGGGAAGCCGTCCGGGTGCGTGCCGCTGGGGCTGAGCACGGCGACCTGCGCGTCGGTGCCGAGAGCACCGAAGTAGTCGGCTCCCACGACCCCTTCGGCCGCGATCTGCGCCTGGCTGGCATTGGCCGGCGCAGGCCCGCTGACGTCCTGCGCCCAGCCCTGGAACGCGGAGCCGTTGTTGCAGGTGGGACCGGCGCCGCTGCTGTCGTTGTACTGGAAGGTGACCGAGACCCAGTTGTCACCGCCCGAGCAGATGCCGTGCGTGTAGTTGTACAGGTAGGACTCCACGCCGTTCGGGTCTGAGGACCACTGGGTGCCCCAGAAGAGCAGGTACAGCCGGGCGGTGTGGGCGACCGGCCCGCCGTTGTACAGCAGGTTGCTGGCGTCCGGCCTGATTCCGGAGTGCGAGCCAGGCGCGCCGTGCAGTTGGGGCACGATGCCGGCCCGCCGCTCCACGGCCGGGTACCTGGTCAGCTTGCGGTTGAGCTTCACCTGCGGCAAGCGGAGCCTGGTCCCCGGGATCACGTACATCGAGACAGCCGGGGCGGCCGTCGGGGCGGCCTGCGTCCTGATCGTCGCGTTCGCGGCAGTGCCCGCGAACGATGCAGCTACGAGGCCGGCGAGCGCCGCGGCAGCGGCGGCGAGGGGGGCCCGCTTTCCTCTTCCGTTCACAACATCATCCTTTCTGCGGATGGTAGGGCCGGTGTGCCGGATTTGGTCATTATGTGACGGCACACTTCGCCCACATCGTCATCGGATGATGCGGTGGATGAATCAGGGATTGTCCCTACATTTGCCTCCAGCGGAGTCCTACCGGACAGCTCGCTGGCCCGCAGCTCCCGCCGGGACCGGATGCCGAGCTTGCGGAAGACCCGGGACAGGCTGGCCTCCACCGTCTTCTGGCTGATGAAAAGCGCGCTGGCGACCTCACGATTGGTCAGGCCGTCCGCCACCAGCCCGGCGATCCGTTCCTCGCTCGGCGTGAGGTTGCGCTGCGACCCCCGCCGCAGGCCAAGACGCTGCAGTTCCTGCGCCGCGTGGGCCGACCACAGCTGGGCGCCGAGATCATCGAAGATCCGCCTGGCCACCGCGAGGGCGTCCCTGGCCAGCAGCTTCTCCTTACGGCGGCGCCTGATTCGGCCCACGGCCAGCAGCGTGCGAGCGCGCTCGAACGGCATGGCCGCGTGCTCGTGCTCAGCCACCGCCTGGCCGGCCGCGGCGATGGCCGCGTCCAGGTCGCCCTGCGCGGCGGACAGGATCGCCCGGCTCCTGGCCGCCGCGGCGCGGATCCAGGGGTAGGAGGCACGCCCGGCCCGGTGCGACAGCCGCTCGGCCATGGCGGCCGCCCGCGCCAGGTCACCGCGGGCCACGGCCACCTCGACATGGTCGGCATGGAAGCGATGCCCGGCGGGCTCGGCGAGCCCGATGGAGGTCACCAGCTCGTCGGCCCGGGACAGGCACTGGTCGGCGACGTCGAGCTCCTGCCTGCTCAGCGCGGCGAACCCGAGCACGGCCAGGTGAGACGCGGCCACCGCTGGGTCGCCGGTGGCCGTCGCCAGGGTGAGGCCGCGGGTGGCCGCCTCCCTGGCGGAGTCGATATCGCCCAGCTGAGCGTCGAGCAGCGCCTTGACCGTGAGGGCCAGGTTGCCCACCCGGTGCTGCCCGGCCAGCCGGGCGGCGGCCATCGCCTCGGCGGCGTGCGCCCCGGCCGCACCCCACTCGCCGAGCGAGCATTCGACGTCGGCGAGCTGGGTCAGGACATGCGGGACGACCAGCTCGTGGCCCAGCTCGGCCGCCCGCCGGTACACGGCCGCGAGGTCGTCTCGCGCCCGGGCCGGGTCCAGCTGCCTGGTCCAGCCGGACAGCACGACGCCGGCCCATCCGGCCTCCCAGGAACTGCCGCCGGACGGCAGTGCGGCGCGGGTCAGGCCGGGGTCGTCCCTGGCGCCGTCGCAGTCGGCCAGGAAGCGGTAGAGATCTCGGGCCGCCAGGGCACCCGACAGCATGTCCTGAGCGGGGACAGCAAGCCGGCTCAGGATGTCGATCGCGGCCTGCGCGTCGCGGACCCGGCCGGGGGTGTCATGATCGGCGAACCAGGACGCGCGCAGGTGCAGGGCGGCCCGGAGCACCTGATCCGCCTCGGTCTCGGCGAGCGCGCCACGGCACATGGTCACCGCGCCGGCCGGCCCGGCGTCAAAGTAGCTGATCGTGGCCAGCCACAGCATGGCGCGCGCCCGCTCGCATCCGGGGGCCAGCCGGCTCGCGGCCGTCTCCAGCATGGATCTGGCGCGACGGGTATCACCGGCGGTGGTGAGGCAGGCTCCGGCCCTTACCGTCCGGTGCAGGCCGCGCGGGTCGCCGGGCGGTGTCCGGCGGGCCGCCAGCTCCCACAGGTGCCCGGCCTTCTCCACCGCGCCGCCGTTCTGTGCGGCCTGGCCTGCCTCCTCCAGGGCCCGGGCCAGCTGCGCGTCCTGATTCGGCGCGGCGAGCGCCGCGTGCCACGCTTGTTCCCCGGCATCGTGGGCCACCTCGGCCAGTGACGCGTGCACCCGGCGCCGCTGCACCGGCGAGGCCGTGGCGTAGATGACCGGCGCAAGGTAGGGGCGCCGGAAATGGATCTGGCCGTCAACCACGTCGACGATCCCGCTTTCCTCAGCCTCGTCGAGCAGCGTCCCGCCGTCGTTGACCACCGCCCGCACCTGGCCGAGGGTCGCCTGGCCCAGCGCGGAGGCGCAGAGCAGGGCGGTGCGCTCGCGCTCGGGCAGCGCGCTGAGCCGCGCGGTCACGCGCCCGGCCAGGCCGTCAGGCAGCGGGAGCGGCTCGCCCGCAGGAAGCTGGCTGCCCCGGCTGGTGAGCTCGCCCGCGATCTCGATGGCCAGCCGCGGGTTGCCGCCCGACCCGTCGTGCACCCGCCGCAGTTCCGGCTTGGACAGCATCGCGCCGCACCGAGCCTGCAGGAGCTGGTGCACGGCATCCGAGGTGAGCGGGGAGAGGCGTATCCGCACCGCCGGGTGACCCTCGAGCATGCTGTCCAGGTCGAGCGGCCCGGGCTCGCCTCGCTCCTGGCCGCTCACGGCGAGCACGGTCACCGGCTGGCCACCGAGCCTTCTCAGCGCGAACTCTAGAACCCCAGCCGTCACCAGGTCGAGGCACTGAACGTCGTCGACGGCGATCAGGACAGGCCCGGAGCTGGCCAGAGCGCGGATTAACGTGGTCACCGCCATGCACGCCGCTCGGTAGCAGGCATCTGGTTTCGGCGTGACCCGCTTGAGCAGCACCATCTCCAGCGCATCCCGCTGCGGGCCCGGCAGCCCGTCCAGCAGGTGGCCGGGCACTGGCTCGATGAGGTCGGCCAGGCCGGAGAACGGAAGTTCCGCCTCAGACAAGCTTGGCCGGCTCGTCAGGACCCGGTGCCCGTGCGTGCTGGCGAACGTGATCCCGTGCCGCAACAGCACGGTCTTCCCGATGCCGGGCTCGCCGCTTATGACGATCACCGCCGGGGCGCCGGCGATTCCGCGCAAGGCGTTTTCGACCGTCGCTAATTCGGTATCGCGCCCGACCGCGCGCAAGGTGATCGCTCCTGCTCAAAGATCTCTGGTTGAGTGCGTCATGTGACACCTTAGGCACAGATAGTCACGAACTCTACATAATGGTGCGTGAAATCTTGCCCAGGATCGTCTGGATCGCAGCCCACGACGGGCTGACGAGCGGTTGCGAGAGCTGCCGTTACCCAGGCAAACAGGGGTCAACCCCCAATACACTCAACCCCGATGGACTCGACTCTCGCCGGCCAGCCGGCGGGCCAGCTACTCGACGGCCGCTACCGGGTGACGTCGAGTATTGCGCATGGCGGCATGGCGACGGTGTACCTGGGCCTGGACACCAGGCTGGACCGCACCGTCGCGATCAAGATCATGCATGCCGAGCTGGCCGCCGACGAGGACTTTGTCGCGCGCTTCATCCGCGAGGCCAGGCTGGTGGCCCAGCTCTCGCACCCGAACGTGGTCGCCGTCTACGACCAGGGGTCGGACGGGCGGAACCTCTATCTCGCGATGGAGTACGTGCACGGCCGGACGCTCCGGCAACTGCTCAACGAGCAGCACAGGCTCAGCCCGCGGGACTCGCTCGACATCATCGAGAGCGTGCTGGCCGGGCTGGCCGCCGCGCACCAGGCCGGGCTGGTCCACCGCGACGTCAAGCCGGAGAACGTGCTGATCGCCGCGGACGGCCGGGTCAAGGTGGCGGACTTCGGCCTGGCCCGGAGCATGTCGGGGACCAATCACACCAAGACCGGGATCCTGATGGGCACCGTCGCCTACCTGGCGCCCGAGCAGGTGACCGAGACCGCCAGCGATACCCGCAGCGACGTGTACGCGGTCGGGGTGATGCTGTTCGAGCTGCTCACCGGGCGCCAGCCGCACACCGGCGAGTCTGCGCTCGCGGTGGCCTACAAGCACGTCAACGAGACCATCCCGGCGCCGTCCGTCGTCGAGCCCGGGCTGCCGCAGGCGCTGGACGCGCTGGTCGCGCTGGCCACCAGCCGCGACCCCGAGCTGCGCCCGGCCGACGCCGACCAGTTCCTGCAGGCGGTCAGGGCCGTCCGGCAGGGCATGCCGATCCCCTGGCCGTCTGAGCACCAGCAGCAGCACCAGCACCCGGTGTCGCCCCCGTACCCGGTCGCAGGCCCGCAGCAGGCCATCGCGCCCGGCCAGGTGCACGGGCAGGGCCAGCCTCAGGCCCCGGGCGCAAACGGCACGACCGGCACACGGGGCGCGCACCGCGCAGGCCCCGGCGGGCCGCCGCAGCCGCAGATCAGCCCGGTTGTGCCGGGGATGCGCCCGGCCGCGTTCGGACCGGAATCGGGCCTGCCGGGAACGGTCGCCCTGCGGCCGGCCGGCGCGGCCGCTGCGACAAGCGGGGCAGGCGCGGCAAACGCCCAGTACGGGCCGCAGCACCAGACGCTGGTGGTCAGCCGCGACGCGCCGGGCGGGCGGCACGCCGAGCCGCCCGGCCCGCGCGAGCCGCGGCTGCAGCGGTGGCTGTTCAGCCGCAGGCTGGTGTACCTGATCGCCGCCCTGGTCGTGGCCGTGCTGGTAGCCGGCGTCGCGTGGTGGCAGCTGGCGGGCCGCTACACCACGGTGCCGCAGGTCACCAGGATGAGCCTGGCCGCCGCCGAGGCCCAGCTGCGCAGCCAGGGCTTCACCGTCGTGACCGAGCCTGCTCGACTGGACAACGGGCTGGCCAAAGGCCAGGTGATCAGCACGTCGCCCGCGGCCGGCGCGCGGGTGCGCAAGAACGGCACGGTCGAGGTCGTGCCGTCGGCCGGACCGCGGATGCTGTCCGTCCCGCAGGTGAGCGGCCAGGCGCTGGCCGCCGCGCAGGCCGCCCTGCGGCAGGCCGGGCTGACGCCGGGCCCGGTGACCAGCCAGGTGTCGGCCACCATCGCGGCCGGCATCGTGATCAGCACCAGCCCGGCCGCCGGGGCGATGCAGCCGCAGCCGAAACCGGTGGCGATCACGGTGAGCGCGGGTCCCCCGCTGCCAAACTTCGTCGGCCAGCCGCAGACCACCGCCGAAACGTGGGCGCAGGCGAACCAGATCTCGCTGAACGAGCAGCCCGACACGAACAGCACGCAGCCGCAGGGCACCATCACCCGGCAGTCGCCCGCGGCTAACAGCCCGGCGACCAAGGGCGAGGTCGTGACGATTTACATCTCGCAGGGGCCGCCGATGGTGGCGATACCGAACGTGGACGGGGCGAGCCTCGACCAGGCCACCAAGACACTTGAAGCGCTGGGCTTCCAGGTGACCAGCCAGCAGGGCGGCCCGTTCGGCCACATGGTGTTCAACTACAGCCCGACCGGCCAGGCCCCGAAGGGCAGCACGATCACGCTCTACTATGGCCTGCCCAGCATCGGTGGGGGCGGCTAGCGAGTGCCGCCGCTCATCGGGGGGCACGCGCCGGTGGCCACCGGGCTGGGGCGGGCGAGCATCGCGTACACCGCGGCGACCGGGGCCGAGGCGCTGCAGGTGTTCGTCTCCAACCCGCGCGGCTGGGCGCACGCGGCCGGCGACCCGGGCCAGGACGCGGTGCTGCGCGAGCACGCCGAACGCGCCGAGGGGGCCGGGCTGCCGGTCTTCGTACACGCGCCCTACCTGGTCAACGTGGCCTCGCCCGATCCGCGAACCCGGGCTAACTCGCTGGGCGCGGTCCGGCACGCGCTGCGCCGCGGCGCGCAGATCGGCGCGGCCGGCGTGGTCGTGCACGCCGGCTCGGCGGTCGGCGGCGACCGGGCCGACGCGCTGCGCCGGGCGGCCGCCGGGCTGCTGCCGCTGATCGACGAGATCGCTGACGACGGGCCGGACCTGCTGATCGAGCCGATGGCCGGGCAGGGCCAGATGCTGTGCAGCCGGGTCGGGGAACTCGGGCCCTACCTGGACGCGCTGGACCGGCATCCGCGGGTCGGCGTGTGCCTGGACACCGCTCACGTGTTCGCGGCCGGCCATGACCTGTCCGCGCCCGGCGGCGTCGGCGCGATGCTCGACGCGCTGGTTAACGCGGCCGGGCCGGGGCGGCTCAGGCTGGTACACGCCAACGATTCGGCCAGCCCGGCGGGCAGCCTGCTGGACCGGCACGCCAGCGTAGGAGGCGGGCTGATCGGGTTGGAACCGTTCGGAATCCTGCTTGGTCATCCCTTGCTGGCGGGGGTGCCCCTGATCGTGGAGACTCCGGGCGGCAAGGACGGGTACCGGCACGCCGACGACATCGCCCTGCTCAAGAAGCTGCGGGACGCCTGAGCGCGCGGGCGCCGGACGGCACAGCCGGGGCGCCGCCGGGGGTGCGTTATGCTGGGCGCGTGCTCAGGCAGTTTTACTTTTGGTATGGCTACCGGTCCGAGGCTCGGACGGTCGCCCGCCAGCTGCTGCACTGACGCGAGCGACTTAGACGAAGCCCCGGGCCGGGAACGGCGCCCGGGGCTTTTTTATGCGTAAACGAACTGTGGAGGACAGCATGGTTGTGGTGATGAGCTCCGAGGCCACCGAGTCGGATATCGACTCGGTCGTCGATCTGGTGCGGACGGCGGGCGGCGATGCGTTCGTCAGCCGCGGCGTGTCGCGGACGATCGTCGGCCTGGTCGGCGACGTGGAGCAGTTCGGCACGCTGAACCTGCGCGGCCTGCCGGGCGTGGCCGACGTGGTGCGGATCTCGGTGCCGTACAAGCTGGTCAGCCGGGAGCATCACCGGGCGCGTTCGGTGATCAGCGTGCGCGGCGTGCCGATCGGCCCGGACACCCTGACGGTCATCGCCGGGCCGTGCGCGGTGGAGACGCCCGAGCAGACGCTGGCGGCGGCGCGGATGGCCCGCGCGGGCGGCGCCTCGCTGCTGCGCGGCGGCGCGTTCAAGCCGCGCAGCTCGCCCTACGCGTTCCAGGGGCTGGGCGAGGCCGGCCTGAAGATCCTGGCCGACGTGCGCACCGAAACCGGCCTGCCGGTGGTGACCGAGGTGGTCGACCCGGCCGACGTCGACCTGGTGGCCAGCTACGCCGACATGCTGCAGGTCGGCACCCGCAACATGCAGAACTTCCCGCTGCTGCAGGCCGTCGGCCGCGCGGGCAAGCCGGTGATGCTCAAGCGCGGGATGAACGCGACGATCGAGGAGTGGCTGATGGCCGCGGAGTACATCGCGCAGCGCGGCAACCTCGACATCGTGCTGTGCGAGCGCGGCATCCGCACGTTCGAGACGGCCACCCGCAACACGCT
>DASXME010000023.1:0-3436 GCA_036495825.1 Streptosporangiaceae bacterium | reverse complement strand
GTTCACCCGCCGGCCCCGGCATTAATTTTCATCCCGAACGGGCCGGGCGCGTGCCGCCCCGTACTACCCAGGTTGGCCTGGGTCGCCCGCCCGGCCGGGTCCCTGCGCCCGGTCCGCCACCCACGCGGCGATCTGGCTGCGTGAGTTGAAGCCGAGCTTGTTCATGATGTTGGCGACGTGCCTGGCCGCGGTGGTGTGGCTGATGGACAGCTCGGCCGCGATGGCCTTGTTGGACAGGCCGCCGGCCACCAGCTCGGCGATCTCGTACTCGCGCTGGGTCAGCGAGCTCGGCGGCGCCGCCGCCACCCGGTAGCGGCCCACCACGGTCAGCGCCGGGTTCTCGCCCGCCGGGCCCTTCCCGCCGGTCAGAGCCGCTGACGGCGCCGGCGCGTCCAGCGCTAGCGCGACCGCGGCTTCGCTGGTCAGCGCCTGGCCGCTGGCCCACAGCCGGGCCACCGTGGCGTCGCCGAGGCGCCGCGCCGGGGCCAGGTACGCCTCGACCCGCGCGCCGGACAGCGGGGGCAGGCCGGCCGCCTCGCGCAGCGCGGCTGCCGCCGCGGCCAGCTGCACGGCCAGCTCGGGCCGGCTCTCGTGCCCGGTCAGCGCGGCGAACGCCTCCAGGCCGCGGGCCACGCCGATGCGCGAGCCGGTGGCGTGGCTGAGCCGCAGGCTTCTGGTCAGGTGCCGCCGCGCCTGCTCGATCGCGCCGAGGTCCATGGCCACCCGGCCCAGGCCGGCCAGGCAGCGCGCGATCTCCGGCCGGGCGCCGATCTCCCGCAAGATGGCCAGCGCCTCCACGTACCAGCCGTGCGCCTCGCCCGGGTGGTTGCGGAACCGAGCCAGGTCACCCAGGCCGAGCAGGGCGCGGGCGGCACCCCACTGCTGGTCGATCCGGCGCATCACCGCGACCGCGGTGGTGGCCTGCTGATCGGCCTCGCGGAGCTTGCCGCGGCGGGCCGCGATGGCGGCCCGGGTGCCGAGGGCGTAGCCCTCGTTCCAGCCGTCGTCCGCCGCCTGCGCGATGGCCAGGGCCTCGTCCGCGCTGGCCGCCGCCTCGTCGATCCGCCCGGTGTGCAGGGCGATCTCGGCGAGCAGGTTCAGCCCGACCGCGACCCAGTACCGGTCGTCGGCCTCGCGGCACAGCTTCAGTCCTTCGGTGCCCAGGGTCCAGGCGGCAGCCGGGTCGCTGGACAGGGTGAGCTGCCCGCGCACCACGGTGGCCGCGCCCTGGACCCGGGCCGGGACCCCGGTCATGTCCAGCGCCAGGAACGAGCGCAGCCACTCGCCGCCCTCGCCGAACGTCCCCCAGACGATCCAGCACGGGCTGACCGCGGCGCAGATCCGCAGCCCCGCCTCGGCGTCGCCCTGCTCCAGGCACCAGTTCAGGATCTGGATCACGTTGGCCGCATCGACGTCGTAGCGGCGGAAGACGTCCACCCGGTCCGGCCACGAGGCCTCGATGCGGGCCATCCCGAGCGCCAGGTTGTGCTCGGAGGTCCGGATCGCGTAGTCGCGGAACCCGCTCCGGAACGCCGCCGCCTCGTCGGCCTGAGCCAGCCGCAGCGCCGCGTACTCCCTGATCGTGTCCAGCATCCGGTACCGGGCCTGGCCGAGCAGTTCGGGATCGAGTACGACCAGCGACTTGTCCACCAGCGCGGCGGTCAGGCCGAGCACCTCCGCGGCCGGGATCTCCTCGTCCGCGCACACCTGTTCGGCCATTTCCAGCGACCAGCCACTGAAGATCGACAGCCGCCGGAACAGCGCCCGCTCCGGGTCGGTGAGCAGCTCGTAGCTCCACTCGATGGCGGCGCGCAGGGTCCGCTGCCGGGGCGCGGCCGACCGGTCGCCCGTGGTCAGCAGGCCGAACCTGTCGTCCAGCCGGGCCACGATCTGCTCCACCGACAGCGCCCGGACCCGGGCCGCGGCCAGCTCGATCGCCAGCGGCATGCCGTCCAGAGCCCGGCAGATCGCGGTGATGGCCGCGACGTTGTCCGGGCCGACGGTGAACCCCGGCTTGGACGCCGCGGCCCGGTCGGCGAACAGCCGGGCCGCCTCGTAGCGCTCCGCGCCCGGGGTGGCCGCCGCCGGGTCCGCGCCTGCCGGGGCCACCGACAGCGGCGGCACCCGCCAGATCGTCTCGGCCGCGACCGACAGCGGTTCCCGGCTGGTGTTCAGCAGCCGCAGCCCCGGCGCGCTGGCCAGCACGTGCCGGCAGACCTGCGCGCACGCGTCCAGCAGGTGCTCGCAGTTGTCCAGGGCCAGCAGCATCCGGCGCGGCCGCAGCGCGTCGCCCAGCGTCTCGAGCAGCGGGCGGCCCGCCTCCTCGGTGATCCCGATGACCGCCGCGATGCGCGAGACCACCAGGTCGGGCTGCCGCAGGTCGGCCAGCTCGACGAACCAGACCCCGTCCGGGAACTCTCCCGCCGCCGAGGCCAGCAGCCGCAGCGCGAGCCGGGTCTTGCCGATGCCCCCGGGGCCGCTCAGCGTCAGCGCGCGCGTCCGGTGCAGCAACTGGCGCAGCTCGACGAGTTCCCGCTCCCGGCCGATGAAGGTATTCGGTTCCTCGGGCAGATGGGCCCGGATCTCGTCCACGTCAGTTTTCCCTCAGGGGCCGGCAACACCCTCAGCGTAAACCTGAGGGACCGATTCCCGGGGGGCAACGAGCTTAAGTCACGCAAAGTAGGCCCCGGCGAACACAGTCACCGGGACCTGAAAGATCGGCGAGGCGGGCTGCCCTCCCTGCCAGAAGCGCTCTTAGCAACAAAATTAATGCGCCCTTGGCACAGCCCAACCTTCGCCGAGATCTCAAGTTATGAGACCCGCGCCTCCCCCCGCATCCTATGGATTATGTACGTCGTTATGTATTCGCCCCCGCTCCTCCCCGCGCCCTGCCCCTCCAGCGCCACGCCGCCCCCGAAAACCGGACTCCTGTCACACTGACAGCATCAGCCTCACGATCCGGGTGCGCCGGGCCAGCCGGAACGCCATGAAACCCCGGATCCAGTGCGTACTGACGCCGTGAAACCCCGGATCCATGGCGTCCGGTCCGCCCGTCCCGCGCGCCTGCGCTGCTTGTCCAGTACCTCATTCGTCATTGCTGAACGCCGAGTATCGCGAGCAGGTCGCGGAGGTCGGTAATTGTGTAGTCGGGGACGCAGTCCCTGTAGGCCTTCTTGCCCTGGTCGGAATCGAACATCACCGTGGTCAGGCCGGCCTCCCGGGCACCGAAGATGTCCCGGTGCATGTCGTTGCCGACGTACATCGCGTTGGCGGCAGCCACGCTCATCCCCTCCAGCGCGGCCTGGAACAGCCGCCGGTCCGGCTTGCGGTAGCCGCGGTCGCCGGACACCACGATCGGGTCGAAATAGTCCAGCAGGCCGACCCGGTGCAGTTCGGCGCGCGCGTACGCGCTCTGCGCGTCGGTGACCAGCGCGAG
>DASXME010000022.1:0-3146 GCA_036495825.1 Streptosporangiaceae bacterium | reverse complement strand
GCAGAGCTGGCCGCTGCCCGTCGCGCAGGCCCCGCCGCCGCCCCCGGCGACCGGACCGATCTCCTCGGAGCAGGACCAGAACAACTCGCAGGTGCCGTGCCTGGAGAGCACGACCGCCAAGCCCAAGCCGGGCGCGCGGGTCGTGCTGCACACCTGCGTGGGCGGCGCGGCGCAGATCTGGACCGTGCAGCTGGACGGGACTCTCCGGCTGGGCGGCCTGTGCCTGGACACCGCGGGCGAGGCCACCGACCTGGGCACCCCCATCGTGCTGGGCACCTGCACCGGCAGCCCGACCCAGGTGTGGGCGCAGCAGCCGGGCAACTTCCTGGGCAACCAGGAGACCTCAGGCACCATGTGCCTGGATGACCCCGGCTTCAACACCGCCAACGGCGTCCAGATGCAGCTCTGGAGCTGCAACGGCGGGCCCAACCAGCAGTGGCACCTGCCGAAGGTGTAACAGATGGTGTAACAACGGACGCCCCGGCCGAGCGGATCACCGCCCGGCCGGGGCGTTCCGCATCGCCCGGCCTAGCGGCCTAGCCGCTGCGCTCCACGACGAAGTCGCAGAGCGCCTCGAAGGCCGCGCGGGCGGCCACGTCGGGCAGCGCCAGGATTTCGCTGCGCGCCACGTCCGCCCAGCCGCGCAGGTCGGCCCGGGCCGCCTCCATCCCCGGATGCGCGCGCAGCAGCGCGAGCGCCTCGGCGTGCAGCCGTGGGTCGGTGAGGTCGGCCCTCTCCAGCAGCTCGATCAGCCGCGCGTCGGCCGGGTTGGCCGAGCGCATCACGTGCAGCATGGGCAGGGTCGGCACTCCCTCGCGCAGATCCGTTCCCGGGGTCTTGCCCGACTCCGCCGATTCGCTGGCCACGTCGAGGATGTCGTCGGACAGCTGGAAGGCGATGCCGAGCGCCTCGCAGGCCGGCGCGACCCGTTCGGTGACCCCGGGCGGCGCGCCGGACAGCATCCCGCCGAACCGGCCGGCGGTAGCGATCAGCGAGCCGGTCTTGTTCTCCACCACCCGCATGTAGTGCTCCAGCAGGTCCTGGCCCGGCGCGGGGCCGATGGTCTCCTCCACCTGGCCGGTGACCAGCCGGACGAACGTCTCCGCCTGGATCCTGACCGCGTCGGGACCAAGATCGGCCAGAATCTCCGAGGCCCGCGCGAACAGGTAGTCCCCGGTCAGGATGGCGACGGCGTTGCTCCACCGGGAGTTGGCGCTCTGGTGACCGCGCCTGATGGCCGCCTCGTCCATCACGTCGTCGTGGTACAGCGTGGCCAGGTGGGTCAGCTCGATGGCGACCGCGCCCGGCACGACCCGCGGATCGTGCGGGTTGCCGAACTGAGCGGCCAGCAGCACCAGGGTGGCGCGGAACCGCTTCCCGCCGGCGTCGATCAGGTGCCGGGACGCGTCGGCCAGCAGGGCGTGCTCGGTGCGCGCGGACGCCTGCAGCGAATCCTCGACCAGGGCGAGGCCCTTGTTCACGTCGGCAGCCAGCGGCGAATCGGGTAGCTCAAGGGGGATGGTGGTGACCACTCGGCCTCCCATATGTCGGTGTGTACCGCGGCCACTATCGCGCCCCCGGCGCTCAGCTTCCGGTCGAGGCTCCGGCAAGGTGGCATCTCCTGCAAACTATTGTGAAGGCAGGGTAATCGCCCTGCACGGCCGGGGTACGCCGGTCACCTGGCCGGCCCCCCGCCGGCCCGCTGCTCAGCGGACGAACAGCTGGCTGGCCGCGTGGGTCGCCAGGCCGAGCAGCGGCTGCGGCACGACGCCCAGCACCACAGTAGCCAGCACTCCGACCCCCACGGCCACCGAGGTGAACAGGCTCGGCGTCACCACCGAGGGTGCGTCCGGCGCCGGGTCGGAGAAGAACATCAGCACGATGATCCGGACGTAGAAGAACGCCGCTATCGCGCTGCTCAGCACGCCCACGATGACCAGCGGGGTGGCGCCGCCCGCGATCGCGGCCTGGAAGACCGCGAACTTGCCGGTGAACCCGCTGGTGAGCGGGATGCCGGCGAAAGCGAGCAGGAAGAGCGCGAAGATGCCGGCCACCAGCGGGGAGCTCTTGCCCAGGCCGGCCCAGCGGGACAGGTGCGCGGCCTCGCCGGTGCTGTCCCGCACCAGGGTCACGACCGCGAACGCGCCGATCGTGGTGAACCCGTAGGCGGCCAGGTAGAACAGGCTCCCGGACAGGCCCGCCGCGCTGGTCGCGACCACGCCGGTCAGGACGAACCCGGCGTGCGCGATCGAGGAGTAGGCCAGCAGTCGCTTGACGTCGGTCTGGGTGATCGCGATGATCGCGCCGGCCACCATGGTCGCGATGGCCACCGTCCACATGGCCGGCCGCCAGTCCCAGCCGAGCTGGCCGAACGCCACGTAGAAGACGCGGAGCAGGGCACCGAACGCGGAGACCAGCGTGCAGGAGGCCATCAGCGCGGTCACCGGAGTCGGCGCGCCCTGGTATACGTCGGGCTTCCAGCCGTGGAACGGCACCGCGCCGATCTTGAACAGCAGGCCGAGGCCGACGAGCGCGAGCCCGGCGAGCAGCAGCGTGGTGTTGCCGGTGTCCGACGAGGCGGCCGAGGCGATGGCCGACAGCCGGACCGAGCCCGCGAACCCGTACAGCATGGCGATGCCGAACAGGAAGAACGCCGAGGAGAACGCGCCGAGCAGGAAGTACTTCATCGCCGCCTCCTGGGAGAGCAGGCGGCGACGGCGGGCGAGCCCGCACAGCAGGTACAGCGGCAGCGACAGCACCTCAAGCGCGACGAACATCGTCAGCAGGTCGTTAGAGGCGGGGAACAGCAGCATGCCGCCGACCGCGAACAGGGTCAGCGGGTACACCTCGGTGTGCGTGATGCCGGCCAGCAGCCCTTCGCGTTCCTCCGGGCTGCCGGGCACCGTGGCCGCCTGCGCGGCGAACGGGCTCACGTCATGCGAGGACTCGGCGACCAGCAGCACGCTGACGAAGGCGAGCACCAGGATCGTGCCCTGGATGAACAGCGTCGGCCGGTCCACCGCGACCGCGCCCATCGCGGCCACGTGACCGGGCGAATGGCCGCTGAACAGGCTCTTGGAGGAGGCGACCACGACCGTGAGGACGAAGGCCACCGCCAGGCCGCCGAGGGTCAGCACGAGATGTAC
>DASXME010000021.1:0-7350 GCA_036495825.1 Streptosporangiaceae bacterium | reverse complement strand
TCGCCGGGTGAGCCGGGACGGGCCCGCCCCGCCGGGTGCCTGCGCAGCGCCGCCTCCGCGTCCAGGCCGATCACGTCGCGCCGGTTTCCTGACGGCCACGAGTTCCTGGCCGAGCCGGGACGGGGCCGCCCAGGGACGGCGTAGGGCCGGCCGAAGACCAGCCAGGCCAGCGCGCCGGGCAGCAACAGCAGGCCGGTGATGGCCAGCCAGGCCTTCTTCGCCAGGCCACGGCAGTCGATCTCGGGGGTGAGAAGGACATCGATCAGCGCGTACATCCAGAGGCCGACGGCGAGCAAGGCCAGCAGCGCGCCAAGCAACAGCATGGGGGCAGCCTAACCGCTAGACCGGCTCGTCAAGGGAGGAATTGGGTCAGTCCTTCGGAATAGCCCGAGCTGGCCGCTACCCGTCACATTCGGTCACGACAGGTGACGATCCCCGGGATCCGTCATACTCTTGCCTCTTGCGGCCAGGCAAGTGTCGCGGGGAGCGCGGGACATGTTGTTGCGATTGCTGGATCGCCTTCGCAGGCGGTGGCGTTCGGCAACCGTACGTGACGGCCGGGCCAGCGCCGGGCCGAGGGATCTGCAGCCGCGCCGCGCCCATGCGGGCCACCGGGCCGGCGGCGCAGGCCCGGCTGCCGCTGACGGTGAGCCGGGCGGGCCCGGTGCGTGGGGCGAGAGCGGCGGCAGGCACCGGCGGGACGTCGCGGCCGGGGAAGCGACAGGCGATGTGGCCCCGCAGGGAACGCGGGCGGCCGGATGGCAGCGGACGGGGCTGCTCGGACCAGGTGAGCCGGCCGATGTTCGGCAGGCGGGCGGTCCTCCGGTACCCCGGCGGGCCGGCGGTCCTGCGGCGTCCCGGCCGTCCCGGCCGTCCCGGCCACCGGGCGGCGCTGAGCAGCAGCCTGGCGAGGGCGTGCCGGGACCGCGGCCGTCCCCGGGCGTTGCGGGCCCGGAACCCGCTAGCCGGGCGGCTCAGGCGCGCACAGAGACGCGCGGGGCGCCGGGCGGCGCCCGGGCCAGGATCCGCAAGCGGCCGCCGGACCCCGAGCCGTTCGGCTCGCCGGTACGAACCCAGCCGAGTCGCAACGAGGTCCCGGGACAGGCCAGAACCCGCAGGCATGCCTCGCCGCGCGCCGAGACACGGGATCCGCGCGCCGAGGCAGCGCAGGCACGGGAGTCGCGTGGCGGCGCACGGGAGTCGCGCGGCGAGGGCCGCGGTCAGGGCACAGCCCCGGAGGGGGCCGTCCCGATGCCCTGGTTCGAGATAACGGAGAACGGGCCGCGGGCCGACGGCAGCAGGCACTGCGGCACCCTCGAGGCCGTGCTGCGGCGGGAATGGGACGCCGGCACCGCCGCGCCGCCCGAGGTCCTGGCGGCCATCGAGCGCCTGGCCGAGCTACCGCAGTCGATCAAGAACCTGCTGGCCAGGGCGGTGGACACGATTCACGTCGGTCCCGGCGGGGTGCCGGAACTCGACGAGATGGGCCGGCTCAGCGGCGTGCCGCTGCCGTCCGGCCGGGCGACCTGGGATGCCTGCGCGGGCGCCTACGGCGACCGGAAGATCGTGGTGGGAACGCGGCCGTCGCCGTCACCCGACGTGATGTGTCACGAGGTCGGACACGCGATCGACGACTCAGATGCTCCCCCCGGCAAGTGGCAATCTGACTCGCCCGAGTTCCGCATGCTCTACGATCAATGCCTGTCGCACCTGGTCAGCGACTTCCATAAGCAGCCGGGTGCTCTTGGCCGGAGGGAGTTCTTCGCCGACGCTTTCGCCGCGATCGCGTCGAAGCAGCGCCCCGCTCTGGTCGACATGCTGGGCGGAAGCACAAGGGTGGCACTGAATGTCATGCTCTATTTCAACCGGCGGTACGGCATTTAAGGTGGCCGGACGATGTTCGTCATTAGACTGCCGAACGGGAATCTCATGGTTCCCGAGTCTGCGATCGGAGACAACGGGCGAGTAGTCGGGGACGCCTATATAGAGATCGGCCCGGACGACGCGGACTATGAACGGCTAGCCGAGCATGCCCTCACCGAGGAAGAGGCCCGGAGCCGTCGCCAGCACTGGCGCGAGGAAGACGAGGCGCTGCACCGCGAGTTTCTCGCCTATCGGGCTCAGCGGGAAAATTCATGGCCGGGCTCGGCGCCCCCTGATGACCCCGGCCCCGGTGCCGGTTAGCGGCGCTATCGCCCTGGGTCGCGCCGACGGCTGAGCCGTCGCTGGCCTGGTCGGACCGCGAACGGCCCGACCAGGCCAGCACTGACCAAGCGGCACGACCTGTCTAGCGCGGGATTTGCTGCATCGTCGGAGCAATGACTCGCGCCCATGGGCCCTAATGACCTGGCGCCCCATCTCCGCGCAGTAGCGCGTTAACCTCTGACTCGCGAAACCGCCGGTGCCCTCCCGGGGTGCGGATGCTGCTGATCCGGCCGGATGCAGCCCACCGCGTCACTGTCTTGGGATCAACCCGGAAGAGAGCGGCGACCTCTCCAGGAGTGAGCAGCCGCTCACTGTTGTCGTCCACGTTTCATTCGCCTCTCATACCCGTACCGGTTGTCCCAGTGTGCCGACAAACGAGTGTTTTGATCCTGGGTTCCGAAAAATTGCCATCCGGGTATCTTCCGGTGACCTGTCCCGAACCCGCGGATCGTGTCCAGGCGCTAGGCGAACGGCGTCCGGGCGCCGGGTGAACCGCGTCCGGCGAACCGTGTTCAGGCGCTGGGCGAACGGCCGGACCGGCCCTCGTAGGGTGGGCTTGTGGATGAACTGGTGACGGCGGCGGAGATCTCCGCGGCCGCGGAGCGTATCGGGTCCGTGACGGTCAGGACACCGCTGGTTCCCTTCCCCGGACAGCGGCTGCTGATCAAGCCCGAGTCGCTGCAGCCGACCGGGTCGTTCAAGCTGCGCGGCGCCTACGCGGCGATCAGCGCCCTGGACGAGGCGGCCAGGCGCCGCGGCGTGATCGCGCATTCCAGCGGCAACCACGGCGGCGCGGTGGCCTACGCGGCGGCCCTGCTGGGGGTGCCCGCGGTGGTCGTCATCCCGGACAACGCGCCGCAGGTCAAGCTGGCCGCGGTCAGGTCGTCCGGGGCGCAGGTGGTCAGCGTGCGGCCCGGCCTGGCCGCGCGCATCGCGGCCACCGAGGAACTGATCGCCCGGCACGGGTACGCGCTCATCCCCCCGTACGACCGCAGGGAGGTGATCGCCGGCCAGGGAACCGTCGGCCTGGAGATCGCCGCTGACTGCCCGGAGGTGGACCTGGTCGTCGTCCCGGTCAGCGGCGGCGGGCTCATCTCGGGCATCGCCGCGGCGATCAAGTCCGCATGCCCCGGCGCCAGGGTCGTCGGGGTCGAGCCCGAACTGGCCGCGGACGCCCGCGACTCGCTGCGGGCCGGGCGCCGGGTCGCCTGGCCGGCCGCGGACACCCAGCGCACGATCGCCGACGCGCTGCGGATCGAGCAGGTCGGGGAGCTCACGTTCGAGCACATCCGCCGCTACGTCGACGACATCGTGACCGTCACCGAGGACGAGATCAGGGCGACGATACGCAGGCTCGCGCTGGAAGCCCGGCTGATCGGCGAGCCGGGCGGAGTGGTCGCGGTGGCGGCCTGCCTGCTGCGGGAACGGGAGCTGCCCGCGGCGACCACGCGGGTCGCGGTGCTATCCGGCGGCAACATCGAGCCCGCCCTGCTGGCCGGCATCCTGGCCGGGGACGCAGGCTGAGTCGCCGGCCAGGCGGACCGCCGCATAAGCTGTGCGCGTTATGCGTGCCACCATCGCCTACACGACCGCGAGGATCCTGCTGTTCGTCGCGGCCCTCGGCGCGCTGTACCTGGTCGGGGCCCGCGGGCTTCTCCTTGTCGCGCTGGCCCTGCTGGTCAGCGGGATCATCAGCTTCGTGGTCCTGCACCGGCAGCGGGACGCCATGTCGGGCGCCCTGGTCTCCGGGTTCCGCGGCGTCCGCACCCGGGTCGGCGAGTTCAGCAGCCGGATCGACGAGGGTGCCAGCGCCGAGGACGACGACGGAAACTTATTCAAAACCCGACGGACACGTCAGCGTAGCCGCAGGTCAGGCCCGGCTGCGATGACAATCAATTGAAGTTTTGAATAAGTTTCCCGGTTAGCTGGCTGGCTTCTCGGTCAGCCAGCCGCCCGCCGTGAGCAGGCGCAGCACCGAGCCGACGGCCTCCTTGCGGGTCACGGCCGAGGTGTCGATGACCAGGTCGGCATCCGTTGGCTCCTCGTACGGATCCGACACGCCGGTCAGGCCGTCGATCAGGCCCGCGCGTGCCTTGGCGTACAGCCCCTTGCGGTCCCGCGCGGCGCAGGTATCGATCGGCGTGGCCACGTACACGAGCACGAAGTCGCCGGCCTGCGTGACCATCTCGCGCACCCGCTCCCTCGCCTCGGCGTAGGGCGCGATCGGCGCGCAGATGGCGATGCCGCCGTGCCGCGCGATCTCGGCCGCGACGTATCCGATCCTGGCGATGTTCAGGTCGCGGTCGGCGCGGGAGAACGACAGGCCGGCCGACAGCAGCCTGCGGACCTGGTCCCCGTCCAGCAGCGAGACGCTGCGGTCGCCGCGTTCGGCCAGCACGTCGCGCAGGTCGCGGGCGATCGTGGACTTGCCGGAGCCGGACAGGCCGGTCATGAAGATGACCAGTCCGCGCTCGTGCCGCGGCGGCCTGGCCCGGCGCAGCTCCCGCGCGACCGGCTCGGGCGTGTGCCAGGCGGGCAGCGGCTCGCCGCTGTCGAGCAGGCTGCCCAGCTCGTCGTCGCTGAGCTCGCCGCGCTCGGCGCCGGCCTCGATCAGCGCGAGCGGGCGCCACACCTCGGCGACCGGGTCATAGGCCCACTCGGGCGGCGAGACGACCGGGATGGCCATCCCGGGCACCTGCACCTCGATGGACCGGCCGCCGCCGGCGGCAACGTCGGTGAACACGTGCGTCGCCCCGTACGCCTTGGCGATGATCGAGGCCGTCCTGAGCTCGGCCTCGCGGCTGCCGCGGGCCAGCGGTATCGGGACCACCAGCGTGCCGGCCGGCAGCAGCTGGCGTGCCGCCAGCACCGCGCGCACCAGCGACTCCGGCGTCACCACCAGGTCGGCAGGACCCGCGACCAGCGGCATCAGCAGCAGCCTGGCCTTCATCTGGCCCGCCAGGTGACGCAGCTGGCCGATGTGCCGGCCGTGCAGCGGCGAGCGGGTGGCCAGGGCGAGCACCGACCCGTCGGGTCCGGCGGGACTGTCGGCCAGCTCGGCCCTGACGTCAGCCGGCGACCTGCGCAGCTGCCGGAAGGCGCCGTGCTCGGGCTGGCGCAGCAGCGAGACCGGTCCGGCCAGCCGGACCAGGCCGTCATCGGATTCGCCGGCGGCGCCGAGCGGGGTCCGCTCGGTAATCCGCAGCAAGGCCAGCGGCGCGCCCTCCGGATCCTGCAGCAGCAGCCGGCCGGTACCGGCGGGCACCGCCCGGGCGGGCACGTCCAGCGTGACCGGCGCGGGCCACGGCGTCCCGTCGGCCAGCGTGCCCCGCTCGGCCAGGGCGGCGATGTCCGCCGAGCCCATGAAGCCGGACAGCGGGGCGAACGCCCCGGACAGCAGCAGCTCAAGATCGCCGAGGGATCGCTCGTCCGGCGTCAATGCGGGCAGCTGGGCCAGGTCTGACTCGGTGTCAGCCGATGCCTCTGCGGTCACGTCTACCTCCCCCTGCGCCGCGCCGCGCAGCGTCTGATTCGCTGCGCCAGCCGCCAGCACCCCTTCACTGTGAGAACCATACGCAGCCCGCGGGTCGGCCGGCAGCCGTGATGCCGATCGCCTGGGCCTTTGCCCAGATTTCGGCCAGGTCTCCGGCTTCGCCAGGTCTCCGGCTCAGAGCACGCGGGCGAACCCGCTCTCCGGCCTTCGTATGACGTAGACCAGGTCATCGTGATCATCGGTTAGCCGGCCCCGGGAAAGCCTCGCCATGATACGACAGGCGGCCGGTGCGCCCCAGGCCGATCGGGCCGGGCGGAGCGGCCGGTCGCGCAGCGCCTGCCGCTCCGCGATCACCAGCCCGCGGGCGAGCACATAACCCTGGATCCCGGCCGCCGACACCAGTGGCTCGAACACGGCGGGGAACGGGCCCGCCTGCTCCGGCCGCAGCCAGTGCCAGATGGCCCGGCGGGCGATCCGCGGCAGGATCCGGTCCAGCAGGCCGGCCGCGGACTGCCTGTCCCTGATCCGCAGCAACAGCAGGCCGCCGGGCTTCAGCGCGGCCACCAGCCGGTCGAGCACAAGCTCCGCATGCTGGATCCGGTCCAGCAGGTGGGCGCAGTACACGATGTCGAAGGTGCGGGACGGTATCGGGATGGTCCGCAGGTCGCCGAGCACGGCCGGGACGCCCAGGCTGGGGCCGTCACCGGCGGCGGGCCGCGACGCGGCCTCCCGGATCCCCGGGTGATCCTGGTCGATGCTCCGGACGCTCAGGTCGAAGCGGCTCGCCCCGGGCTTGTCCAGGTGCTCGCCCAGCTGCTGGTCCAGGTCAAGATCATCGGCTGGGCTGGTGCAGCCGGCCTGCAGCAGCCTGACCGGCTCGCCCGGGTGCTGGCGCACGTATTCGCCGATGCAGCGGGCGAACACGTCGGTCAGGCCCTCGCGCGGATACGCGGCCCGGATCCCGGCGGCCGGCCAGCCTGCCGTGCGGGCTCCCGGTGAGCCGCTTTCGGCCGCGAGGCTTTCCGCGGCACTACTCACCGAAGACATGGCACCTTAGCGTAGTGGGACGAATACCGGTCGCGAGGGCAACTTCCGCGATGCGGGGTGGAGGCACCCCGGCGGCTGGCATCTAAACTGGAAGGTGCCCCGGGCGTCGTGCTGGCCTTGCCTCGCGCAGTGCCGGGCCGCGCCTCCCTGACCGCTCGCTCCCCCGATCCGCTGGCCTGGCCGGCCGGGTCAGCTGAACGACGCGGGCGCTTCGTGCTGCCTACCAGGAGGATCATGAGCCTCGCCGGACTCGTCAGCGTCATGACCGACAACCCGCGGCTGCGACGCGCCCTCGACCCGCGGGCCGACGATGCTGCACATGCCGGGCCGGCTGACAGCAGGCCCGGCGGACCTGCCGCGCCCGCCGGGCCCGGCGGGCCTGGCGGCGACCTTATCGCCCCGGCCGAGCTCCGCCCGTTCCTCGCCGCCGCCTTGGCCGCCACCGGCCGCGGTGCCGCCGGCGAGGCTCCCGGCCGCAAGAGCAGCCGCAAGAGCAAGAGCGCAGACGGCCGGTTCGTGCTGGCGGTCACCGCCACCCAGCGGGAGGCCGAAGATCTCGCGGCCGGACTCGGCTCGCTGCTCCCCCCGGCGGAGGTGGCCTGCTT
>DASXME010000020.1:0-3604 GCA_036495825.1 Streptosporangiaceae bacterium | reverse complement strand
TACGCCGTGGCGGCGGCCAGCGCCGCCCGCCTCATCGCCCTGGCCGGGCGGCCCGATGTCGCCGTGGTGCTCGGCTCGGGCTGGGCCCCGGCCGCCGACGCGATCGGCCCCGCCGAGACCGAGGTCCCGCTGACCGAGCTGGGCGGGTTTCCCGAGCCCACCGTGGCCGGGCACACGCCCACGGTGCGTTCGGTCAGCGCCGGGCCGCTGCGGGTGCTGGTGTTCCTCGGCCGGGTGCACCTGTACGAGGGGCTGCCGCCCGCCACCGTAGTGCACGGGGTGCGCACCGCGGTCACGGCGGGCGCCCGGGTGGTGGTGCTGACCAACGCGGCGGGCGGCATCCGGTCCGGCCTGCAGGTCGGAGAGCCGGTGCTGATCAGCGACCACCTCAACCTGACCGGCAAGTCCCCACTGACCGGGCCCGCGCCGTCGGTCGGCCAGCGGTTCGTCGACCTGACCGACCTGTACTCGCCTCGGCTGCGCGCGCTGGCCCGCCAGGCCGACCCGAGCCTGGCCGAGGGCGTGTACGCGATGCTGCCCGGCCCGCACTACGAGACCCCGGCCGAGATCACCATGCTGGGCCGGGCCGGCGCGGACCTGGTCGGGATGTCGACCGCCCTGGAGGCGATCGCCGCACGCCAGCTCGGAGCCGAGGTGCTCGGCATCTCGCTGGTCACGAACCTGGCCGCGGGCCTGGCCGGGCACGGCCTGAGCCATGCCGAGGTAGTCGAGGCCGGCCAGGCCTCGGCCAGCCGGATGGGCGCGCTGCTGGCCGGGATCCTGCCTCTCGTCTAAACGAGAACGTGGTCGGCGAGGAGGGCGTGGTGGTCGGCGTCGTCCAGCGGATCGGCGTGGACCACGGCGGCGGCCAGGTGCGGGATGGCGTGGATGAGCCGGTGCTCGGCGCTGACCGCGACCGCGTGGGCCTCGATCACCGAGCAGTGCGGGTCGACCAGGATCGCGCACTCGGCCCGGAGCCTGCGGCCGACCCAGCGCAGCCGGACCGGCTCGGCGCCCAGCACCCCCGGGGTCGCTCGCAGGGTCGCCTCGGCCTCCTCGGTCAGCGCCGGGTCGACGCTGTCCATCAGCCGCGCGCCGACGTCGCGGGCCGCCTGCCAGCCCACGGTGAGGATGGCAACCGTGATGGCCAGCCCGACCACGGGGTCGGCCCAGGTCCAGCCGATCGCCATCCCGCCCGCCCCGGCCAGCACGGCCAGCGAGGTAAACCCGTCGGCGCGGGCGTGCCGGCCGTCGGCGACCAGCGCGGCGGAGCCGATCCGGCGCCCGGTCCGGATCCGGTAGCGGGCCACCAGCTCGTTGCCGGCGAAACCGAGGACGGCCGCAGCGGCCACGGCGGCCAGGTGGGTGACCGGCCGCGGGTGCAGCAGGCGCTGGACGGCGGCGAATGCCGCCACCGCGCAGGAGATCGCGATCACGGCAACGATGGCCACGCCGGCCAGGTCCTCGGCCCGGCCGTAGCCGTAGGTGTACCGGCGGGTCGGACCGTGCCGGCCGAGCATGAAGGCCACCCCGAGCGGGACCGCGGTCAGCGCGTCAGCCGCGTTGTGCAGCGTGTCGCCGAGCAGCGCGACCGAACCCGACAGCGCGACCACCACCGCCTGCGCGGCCGCCGTGGCGGCCAGCCCGGCCAGCGAGATCCACAGCGTGCGCCAGCCGTCCGCGGAGGCCTCCAGCGCCGCGTCGGTCCCGTGGTCATGCGAGTGCGGCCTGATCGCGTGCCCGACGCGGTGCCGCAGGGCGCGCAGGCGGCGCGGGCGCGGATGCGGGTGCCCATGGTGCTCGTCGCTCATGCCCCCAGCATCGGCGATAAACCTCATCGCAGCACCTCGACACCAGCCAGCGCCTCGCTGGTGCAACTCCTTGGCAGAACCCGGCGGCGGGACCCACGCTCCGTTCGGTAAAAAAGGACTATGACGATTGGTGATGGGGCTCACCTGGCGGTACCGGAGACGGCCGGCCGGATGGCCGCGGCCGCAGCCGCGTTCCTGGCCGCGCTGGGCGAGGAGGAGCGGAGGCGAGCGTGCTTCGCGTTCGGCGAGGAGCGGCGGGACTGGTCGTTCCTGCCCGCGCTGGATCGCGACGGCCTGCCGATCGGCGCGCTGGACGACGGCCAGCGCCGGCTCGCGCACCAGCTGATCGCGGCCGGTACCAGCCTGCCCGGGTACACCAAGGTCGTCTCGGTGATGGCCATGGAGCACGTGCTGCGGGCGCTGGCGCCGGGGCTGGCCGACCTGTTCGATCCCGAGCGGTACAGCTTCAAGGTGTTCGGGTCACCGGATGAGGAGGCGTGGGGCTGGCAGGTGGCCGGGCATCACGTGTCACTCAACTTCACAATCGTGGACGGCCGGTGGGTGTCACCGACCCCGTGCATGCTCGGGGCCGAGCCCGCGTCCTACGGGCTGCTGGCCCCGCTGGCCGACGACGAGGAACTCGGCTTCCGGTTCGTGAACTCGCTGGACGCCGCGCAGCGGCAGGCCGCGATCATCCACCACCGCCCGCCGCCGGATCTGGCCACCCGGATGGTGCCCAGGATCGGCGAGGTCGAACGGCCCGACCCGGTGTTCAAGCCCGAGCCGGACTACGTGATCAGCGAGGAAGAGCGGGATGTGCTGAGTTACGTGCGCTCGGGGCCGAAGGGCATCCCCGGTTCCGCGCTGAACCGGATCCAGTTCGACGACCTGGCCGGGCTGGTCGGGTCGTTCGTGCGGCGGCTACCCGACGAGGTGGCCGGGGCGCAGCTGCACGACCTGGAGCGGGCCGGGCTGGACAACCTGTGTTTCGCCTGGGCGGGCGGCACGTTGCCTGGCGAGCGGCACTACTTCCGGGTCCAGGGGCCGACGCTGCTCATCGAGCACGACAACACGCAGGGGAACGGCAACCATATCCACTCGGCGTGGCGCAACCCGGCCGACGACTTCGGCGACGACGTGCTGGCCGAGCACTACCGCCTGCACCACGCCGGGTGAGGTCGCCCGGCTTGGCCCGGCTTGGCCCGGCTGCTGGCGCGGTGAAACCCGGGGTTCACCTCGTTTGGCAGCGGCTCAGCTGGCGGCGAGGACTGGGGTGGCGGATTCCGGAGCGGCTCCGGCAGCGGCGGCCTGGGCGGCGAGGCGCTCGCCTTGGCGGCGGGCGCGGCGGCCGGTGAAGACCATCCACAGGACCAGGACGCCGGTGACGACGTAGGGCATCACCTTGGAGATGGCCAGCGCGGTGCCGGTGGAGAGGTTCTCGACGATGACGATCCGGGTCGCGGCTTCGGCGAGGTAGGCGCAGCCCCAGACCACGGTGTAGAGCCAGAAGAGGTGGCGGAATCCGTGGTACTGCCACAGCTCGCCGAATTCCCGGCCGCGCGGGGTGTCCGGGCCTATGAACTCCAGGGCGAAGCGGAAGATGAGCGGGCGGCGCGACCGCAGCGAGGCCAAGCACAGCACGCCGAACACTGCGGTGGGCACCGAGCCTTCGAGCAGGACCAGGCGGGCATTGCCGCTGACCAGGCCGAGGATCGTGCCGACGGCGATCCCGGCGAGCACCAGCGCGCCGACCGCATCCAGGCGCCGGTGCCGGATGAGACCGCCGAGCACGG
>DASXME010000019.1:0-3111 GCA_036495825.1 Streptosporangiaceae bacterium | reverse complement strand
CCCCATGATCTACCTGGTGGATTCGGCCGGGGCCAGGATCACCGACCAGGTCGAGATGTTCCCCGGGCGCCGCGGCGCCGGGAAGATCTTCCACACCCAGGTGCGGGCGTCCGGCTCGATCCCGCAGGTCTGCGCGCTGTTCGGGCCGTCGGCGGCCGGCGGAGCGTACATCCCGGCGTTCTGCGACTTCGTGGCCATGGTGGACGGCAACGCCTCGATGTACCTGGGCAGCCCGCGGATGGTCGAGATGGTGGTGAAGGAGCAGACCACGCTGGAGGAGATGGGCGGCGCGCGGATGCACTGCACGGTCTCCGGCTGCGGGCACTTCCTGGCCGATTCCGAGCGCGCGGCCCTGGACGCCGTGCGCGGCTTCCTCTCCTACCTGCCGTCCAACTGGCAGCAGCCGCCGCCCGCGGCGACGGCGGCCGAGCCGAAGCCGGCCGATGCGGAGAAGCTGCGCACGCTGGTGCCGGAGAGCGAGCGGCAGGCGTTCGACATGCGTCGCTACCTGCGCGGCGTGCTGGACGCCGACTCGCTGTTCGAGGTGCACGCGCTGTGGGCGCGCGAGCTTGTCGTCGGATTCGGCCGGCTGGACGGCCAGCCGGTCGGCGTGCTGGCCAACAACCCGATGTTCAAGGGCGGCGTGCTGTTCGTGGACTCGGCCGACAAGGCGGCCAGGTTCATCCAGCTCTGCGACGCGTTCAACGTGCCGCTGCTGTTCCTGGCCGACGTTCCCGGGTTCATGGTCGGCACGGCGGTGGAGCGGCAGGGCATCATCAGGCACGGCGCCAAGATGATCAGCGCGGTGTCCGAGGCGACCGTGCCGAAGATCTGCGTGGTGGTGCGCAAGGCTTACGGCGCGGGCCTGTACGCGATGGCAGGCCCGGGTTTCGAGCCGGATGCGACGCTGGCCCTGCCGTCCGCCAAGATCGCCGTGATGGGCGCGGAAGCGGCGGTCAACGCGGTCTATTACAACAAGCTGGCCGAGATTTCCGACCCCGAAGCGCGTGCCGCGGAGACCGAGCGGCTGCGCCATGAGTATGACGCGGACATCGACATCGTCCGGCTGGCCGGCGAGCTGGTCGTGGACGACCTGGTCCAGCCGGAGGAGCTGCGGGCGGAGCTCATCAAGCGGTTCGCGGCGGCCCGCGGCAAGGATCGTGCGTTCTCCCGGCGGCGTCACGGGGTAACACCGGTCTGATTCAGGCGAATAAGAAAGTACGATCGGCCCATGACCAGCGTTTTGCTCGCCGAAGATGACCCCTCCATCTCTGAGCCGCTCGCCCGCGCGCTGCGCCGGGAGGGCTACGACGTTGACGTGTCGGCCGACGGTCCCGACACGCTAGGCCGCGCCCTGGGCAGCGGCATCGACCTGATCGTTCTCGACCTCGGGCTGCCCGAGCTTGACGGCCTCGAGGTCTGCAGGCGGCTGCGGTCCGAGGGCCGGGCCACGCCGGTGCTCGTGCTGACCGCGCGGGCCGATGAGGTAGACACCGTGATCGGGCTGGACGCCGGCGCCGATGACTACGTCACCAAGCCGTTCCGGCTGGCCGAGCTGCTGGCCAGGGTCCGGGCCCTGCTGCGGCGGGGCAGCTCCGAGACCCAGGTCGTGCAGGGCGTGCGGATCGATCCGGAGGCTCGCCGCGCCTGGAGCGGCGACGATGAGCTTGAGCTCACCACCAAGGAGTTCGACCTGCTCTGGGCCCTGATCAGGGACGTGGGCAAGGTGGTGACCCGAGAGCAGCTGATGCGCGACGTCTGGGGCGCGAAGTGGTGGGCGTCCACCAAGACCCTGGACATGCACGTCTCCTGGCTGCGCCGCAAGCTCGGTGACGACGCGCACAGCTCCACCTACATCACCACCGTGCGCGGCGTCGGCTTCAGGTTCGAACGCGGGAGCTAGGCCGTGCGTGGCGTCGGGTACCGGTTCGGGCGCGGGGGCTGACCCGTGCGCAGACGGCTGCTGATCTCCACCCTGGTGGTGGCGGTGACCGCCGTCCTGCTGCTCGGCGTGCCGCTGGCGGTCGTGATGAGCCGCCTGGTGAACGACGAGTCAGCTCGGCAGCTGCAGCGGGACTCGACCCTGGCCGCGACCGAGCTGCAGTACCGGGCGAGCAAGCACCAGGAGGAGGACTACGGCGAGATCGCCCAGTCGCTGGCCGGCGACTACGTCATCATCACCCAGAATGGCCGCACCGTGGCCACGTTCGGGAAGCCGCCGCCGCCGCACCGGGTGCGCCTGGGGCAGGACACCGACGGCGCCTACACGGTCACCGTGGAGACCAACAGCTCGGGGGTTGTCGGCCGGGTGGCGGGCGCGCTCGCCCTGGTCGCGGGGCTGTCTCTGCTCGCGATCGGCGGGGCGGTCGGCCTGGCCATGCTGCAGGCCCAGCGCCTGATCCGCCCGCTCGAGGAGCTGGCGGGCGCCGCCGCGCGGCTCGGCTCGGGTGACGCGCGGCCGCTCGGCCGCCGGTACGGCCTGCCCGAGCTCGACCAGGTGGCCGAGGGGCTGGACGGCTCGGCGCGGCGGGTATCGGACATGCTCACCTCCGAGCGGGAGTTCGCCTCCGACGCCTCCCATCAGCTGCGCACCCCGCTGACTGCCCTGTCCATGCGGCTGGAGGAGATGATCGCGGCCGCCGACGATCCCGGAGCGGTGCGGGCCGAGGGTGAGGCCGCGCTGACCCAGACCGAGCGGCTCGCCGAAGTGGTGAACCAGCTTCTCGGCCGGACCAGGCGCAGCGGCGGCAACGCGCCCAGGTTCACCGGGATCGATGACATCCTCAGCCAGCAGATCGACGAATGGGACCCCGCGTTCCGCCGTGCCAACAGGAAACTGGAGCTGACCGGCGAGAAGGGCCTGAACGGTTACGTCACGCCCGGCGCGCTGGCCCAGGTGATCGCGACGCTGCTGGACAACGCGCTCGTTCACGGCGCGGGGACGGTCACCATCCGGACCTTGCAGACCCCCAGGTCGGCGATGATCGAGGTGCGCGATGAGGGCAAGGGCGTCCCCGACGAGCTCGTCCCGCGCATCTTCGAGCGGAACGTCAGCAGCCGCCCGCAGGGCACCGGGCTCGGACTGGCGCTGGCCCGCACGGTGGCGGCGTC
>DASXME010000018.1:0-10523 GCA_036495825.1 Streptosporangiaceae bacterium | reverse complement strand
TGCCCAGCCAGCCGAGCTCGGCGGCCCGGCGCCTGCGCACCTCGTCGTCGGTGGCGTCCAGCACGGTGACCTGAGCGCCGCGAGCGGCCAGCGCCCGGGCGGCCGGCGGCCCGGAAACGCCGAGGCCGGCCACGCAGACCTGCCGCCCGTCCCAGCCGACCGGGTTGTCCGCAGACGGCAGGACAGGCCCGGCGGTCATCCCGGACTCGTCCACTGGATGTAGAAGATCACCAGGCCGAGGCCGATGAACAGGCCCGAGATCAGCCAGAACCTGATGACGATCGTGGTCTCGGCCCAGCCGGCCAGCTCGAAGTGGTTGTGCAGCGGGCTCATCTTGAACACCCGTATGCCCTGCCCCGTTCTCATCCTGGTCACCTTGAACACGCTGACCTGGATGACCACGGAAAGCGTCGTGATCACGAACAGGGCGCCCAGGACGGCGAGCAGCAGCTGGGTCTTGGTGATGACGGCGAGCCCGGCCAGCACGCCGCCCAGCGCGAGCGATCCGGAGTCGCCCATGAATATCTTGGCGGTCGGCGCGTTCCACCATAGGAAGCCGACGCAGGCGCCGAGCACCGACGCGGCCACGATCGCGGCGTCCAGCGGATCCCTGACGTCGTAGCACTGCGAGACCAGGAAGCTGGTGCAGTCGTTGCGGTCCTGCCAGATCCCGACGATCACGTAGGCGGCGAGCACCTGGATGACGGCGCCGGTGGCCAGGCCGTCCAGGCCGTCAGTCAGGTTCACCCCGTTGGACGCGCCGGCGATCAGGACGACGATCCAGATTACGAACGGCAGCGTGCCGATCGCCGGGCCGAAGTCGCGCAGGAAGGAGAAGTGCGCGTCGGCCGGGGTGAGGTCGTAGCCGTTGGGGAAGCGCAGCACCAGCAGCGCGAAGACGGCGCCGACCACCACCTGGCCGGTCAGCTTGGCTCCGCTGCGCAGGCCCAGGCTGCGCTGCTTGTAGATCTTGATGAAGTCGTCCAGCAGGCCGACCCCGCCCAGGCCGGTCATCAGCAGCAGCACCAGCAGCCCGGACGCCTCCAGCGGCTCGTGCGTGGTGAAGTGCCCGACGAAGTAGCCGACCAGCGACGCGATGATGATCACCGTGCCGCCCATCGTCGGCGTACCGCGCTTGGTGACGTGCGTCGCGGGTCCTTCTTCGCGGATCTCCTGCCCGTAGCCGCGGGCCCGGAACAGGCGGATGGCCAGCGGCGTGCCGAGCAGCGCGAGCAGGGTGGATACCGTGGCCGCGACCAGGACCGTCCTCACGAGGCGCCCTGCCGGAGCAGCTCGTCCGCCACGCTCCACAGGCCGACCGAGCGGGACGCCTTGACCAGCACGGTGTCCCCGGGGCCGATCCGCTGGCTGATCGCCTCGGCCGCGGCCGGCCCGTCGGGAACAGCCAGCAGCTCGCCCGGCCAGCCGGGCTGCGACTTCGCCCCGGCCAGCATCGGGGTGGCCTCGTCGCCGACCACGATGAGCGCGCTGACCCCCAGGCCGGCCGCGAACGCGCCGATCTCCTCGTGCCAGGCCGCGGAGTTGCCGCCCAGCTCGGCCATAGTGCCGAGAACGGCGAACCCGCGGCCGCCGCCGGAGATCGAGGCCAGCGCGGTGAGCGCGGCGCGCATGGAGTCGGGGTTCGCGTTGTAGGCGTCGTTGATCACCGTCACCCCGTCGGGCCGCCGCGTCACCTCCATCCGCCGGCCGCTGCGGGCGACCGCGGCCGACAGCCCGTCGGCGATCTGGCCGGGCGTCATGCCGAGCGGGCCGGCCAATGCCGCCGCGGCCAGCGCGTTGGACACGTTGTGCTCGCCGCGCAGGTTCAGCCGGACCGGCGCGCGGCCGGCCGGGGTGACCAGCGTGAAGGAAGGCCGGCCCGTGGCGTCCATGGTGACGCCCTGCGCCCGCACGTCGGCGTGCCGGGCCAGACCGAACTTGATCACATGCGCCACCGTTCGGGATGCCATCTTTATGACCTCAGGGTCGTCCGCGTTCAGTGCCGCGAAGCCGTAGGCCGGCAGCGCCTCGACCAGTTCGCCCTTGGCCTCGGCGACCTCGCGCTGGTCGGCGAAGTAGCCGCCGACGTGCGCCCGGCCCACGTTGAGCACGGCGCCGAGCCGCGGCGGGGCGATCGCGCACAGGCAGGCGATGTGGCCGCGGCCGCGGGCGCCGAGCTCCAGCACCAGGTACCTGGTCTGCTCGTCGGCGCGCAGCACGGTGAGCGGGTGGCCGAGCTCGTTGTTGAACGAGCCCGGCGGGGCCACCGTGGGCCCAAGCCGCTCGGCGAGCTGGGCGAGCAGATCCTTGGTCGTGGTCTTGCCGGACGAGCCGGTGATCCCGGCGATCGTGAGCTGGGGCAGCCGGCTGACGACCGCGCGGGCCAGCGGCGCGAGCGCGGCTTCGGCGTCGGGGACGACCAGCGCGGGCACGCCGACCGGCCGGCTGGCCAGCACGGCGACCGCTCCGGCGGCGACCGCCGCCGCGGCGAAGTCGTGCCCGTCGGCCCGCTCGCCGGGCAGCGCGACGAACAGCCCGCCCGGCGCGGCCTGGCGGGAGTCGATGACGACCGGGCCGCGGACTTCGGCCTGCGGGTCGGGTACCAGGTCGAGGACGCCGTGCGTGATCGCGGCCAGCTCCGCGAGGGAGAGCGGGATCATGCGCCCGCCGCCGCTTCGGCTGCCGCCGCGGCGGCCACCTCACGGTCGTCGAACGGGATCACGCTCCCGCCGATGTACTGGCCGCGTTCATGTCCCTTGCCCGCCACCAGCACGACGTCTCCCTTGCCTGCCGCGGCCACCGCGAGCTCGATCGCGGCCGCCCGGTCCGGCTCCATGATCACGTGCGCGCGCTGCCTGCGATCCACGCTGACCGCGCCGGCCAGCATCTCGGCCAGGATGGCCAGCGGGTCTTCGGACCGCGGGTTGTCGCTGGTCAGGATGGCCACGTCGGCCAGGCTGGCGGCCGCCGCGCCCATCAGCGGGCGCTTGGCCCGGTCCCGGTCGCCGCCGCAGCCGAGCACGATCACCAGCCGGCCCTGGGTGACCGGGCGCAGCGCGCGCAGCGCCGCCTCGACCGCGGCCGGCTTGTGCGAATAGTCCACCAGGATCGTGAAGTCCCGGCCGGGGGTATCGACGCGCTCGAGCCGGCCGGGCACGCCCGGGCAGGCGGCCACGCCCGCGACCGCGCGCTGCAGGTCGATGCCCGCCTCGACCAGGGCGACCACCGCGCCGAGCGCGTTGGCGACGTTGAACGGGCCGGCCAGCGCGACCGTCGCGTCCGCCTCCACTCCCCCCGGGCCGATCACCCGGAAGGCGCTGCCGTCCGCGCCGCACCGGACGTCGACGGCGCGCCAGTCCGCTGCCTCGTGCCCGGCCGCGGAGAACGTGGACACCGGTATCCGGGCGCGGTTCACCAGCTGGCGGCCGCGGGCGTCGTCGATGTTCACCACGCCGATCCTGGCGTAGCGCGGGGTGAACAGGCTGGCCTTAGCGGCAAAGTAGTCGTCGAGGTCGGCGTGGAAGTCCAGGTGATCCTGCGACAGGTTGGTGAAGATCGCGACGTCGTAGACGGTGCCACCGACCCGGCCGAGGGCCAGCGCGTGGCTGGACACTTCCATCGCGGCCGCGGAGACACCGCGCTCGACCATCAGCGCCAGCAGCGCCTGCAGGTCGGCCGCCTCCGGGGTGGTGAGCTCGCTGGCCGCCGTCAGCGGCCCGATCCTGGTCTCGACGCCGCCGATCAGGCCGGTCAGGTGCCCGGCCGCCCGCAGCCCCGACTCCAGCAGGTAGCTGGTGGTGGTCTTGCCGCTGGTCCCGGTGACGCCGAGCATCAGCAGCTGCCTGGCGGGCCGGCCGTAGACCCAGGCGGCGACCTCGCCGAGCCGGTCGCGCACGTCGCTGATCACGAACACCGGCAGCGCGCTGCCGGCGGCCACGTCCCTGCCGTCCGGATCGGTCAGCACCGCCACCGCGCCGGCCGCGGCCGCCTCCCGGCAGAACAGCGCCCCGTGCTGGTGCAGGCCGGGCAGCGCGGCGTACAGGTCGCCGGGCCGCACCCGGCGCGAGTCGTTCGTCACGCCGGTGATCGCGGCGGGCCCGTCCGGGCCGGCGAACGGGTCGCGCTCGGCCGGGCTGGTCATCTTGACGTCGAGCAGCCGGGCGAGCCCGGTCAGCGGGCGGGGCACGGTACGGGCTGGCCGCGCGGGGAAAGCCGGGCCGGCCGGACGTCCGGCCGGTGGCCCGCTGGCGGGAGGCATGGCGGGTGGCACGCGCAGAGATTACCTCCGATCACGGCGCCGTGAGCCTGACGTCAGGACGCTGGAGGTAATTCGGCGGGATTTTCAGCGTTTGGAGCGCGGACCTCATCACCTGGTAGAAGACCGGGCCGGCCACTTCGTCGCCGAAATAGGCCGACCCTCTCGGGTCCTGGACGTTGATCGCGACCACGACCTGCGGGTTGTTCGCCGGGGCCATGCCGATGTAGCTGGCGCCGTAGTTGCACAGGCAGCCGGCCGCGTTCGGCTCCTGCGCGGTGCCCGTCTTGGCCGCGATCGGGTAGCCGGCGATGTCGCCCCAGGGCACGCCGCCGCGGGAATCGACCAGCGGAACCTGCTGGAGAATGCTGATCAGCTCGCGGGCGGTCTTCTTCTGGATCACCCGGCGCTTGGGCGGCGTGGCCGCCGGGGAGAACTTCCCCGAAGCGCTGGTGGTGCCGGCCACGATCGACGGCTGGACCCTGACGCCGCCGTTGGCGATGGCCTGGTACACGCTGGCCATCTGGACGGCGTTCACCGCGACACCCTGGCCGAAGGCGAGCGTGTACCTGGTGTCGCCCCACCAGTGGGAGGGCGCGGGCAGGATTCCGTCCGAGGCCCCCGGCAGGTTGAGTCCGGTAGATTGCCCGAGGCCGAACGCACGCAGATATCTGTACTGCGTTTGCGGACTCACATGCTGCACGACCTGCACCATGCCCACGTTGCTCGAATTGGCCAGGATGCCGGCGACCGTGAGGCGTTCGGTGGGATGCGCTTCGGCGTCGTGGAACGGGAACCCGTGCACGACGATCTGGTACGGCACCCGGTACGGGCTCATGATCGTCTGGCCGCCGTGCTCCAGCGCCGCGGCGACCGTGATCACCTTGGCCGTGCTGCCCGGCTGGAACGTGTTGCCCAGCAGGTCGTCGGTGGTGGCCGCCTCGCTGACCGGGTTCGCCGGGCTGAACGTCGGGTACTGGGCGAAGGCGAGAATCTGGCCGGTGTGCGGCTGCATGACCACCGCCGTGCAGTAGGCGGCATGGGTGAGGATGACCCGCTGCTTGCAGGCCTGCTCCGCCGAATACTGGATCCCGGACAAGATGGTCAGCTTGATGCTGCGGCCCGGCACGGTGGGCGTGAGCGTGTCCGGGGTGAGCGGGATCGGCTGGCCACTCGAGGTCGCCTGCACCTCTTCGGAGCCGTTCTTGCCGGCCAGCAGGGAGTTGTACTCCTGCTCGACGCCGGCCTCGCCGGTCAGGTCGCCGCCCTTGGTGTCGGTGAAGCCGAGCATGCTGGCCGCGAGGTCGCCGTTCGGGTACACCCGGCTATAGGACTGGTGCAGCCCGATGCCGGCCGGCGGGCCGTGCTTGCTGCCGGGCAGCGCGAGGCTGTCGATCTCGTCCGCCGTGGCGGCCGGGACCGCCTGCTTGAGCACCACGTACTGCGGCGAGCTGGGATGCTGGATCAGGCTGAGGATGGTGGCCTGCGGCATGCCGAGCGGACCGGCCAGGTCGGCGGCGACCTGCGGCTGCTGCGCGGCGGTCATCAGCTTGGGGTCGGCGAACACCGTGTCGGTCTGCAGCGTGGTGGCCAGCATGGTGCCGTCCGCGGAGGTGATGCTGCCCCTGACGGCGTGCAGCGGGACGGTCTGCAGCCGCTGGCGCTCGGCCAGCACCCGGTACTTCGTGCCCTCCATGCCCTGCAGCTGGACCAGCCGCCCGGCGAACAGGGAAAACGCGATCCCCACGCAGAGCAGGGTGATGCGCAGCCTGCGGGCGGGGTCGGCGCAGCGCAGCGCGGCCCGGCGGACGCGGCGGGCGCGGCCGGGCCAGGGTGATGGCCGGGCCGGGCTGCGCGGAGGCCGGGCCTGGGCCGGCCGCTGCGGGGCGCGGTTGCGGGGCGGTGCCGCTGGGCGGGCCGGATGGCCCGGGCGGCTGGGCGGCCCGGCGTCCTCGCGCGCGCCGGGGCGGGCGGGAGGCTGGCTGCGGTCGCCGGGCGGGCGAGGGCGCCGGGGCTGGGCTCCCCGCGGCTGAACTCCTCGGGGCTGGGCTCCCCGGGGCTGAGCTCCCCGGGGCGGGCGGGCGCTGCGGTCGGGACCGCCGCGGGCCGCGGGCGTGCCTCCGGGGCGGGCGGTCCCCTGCGGGCGGCGCGCGTTGCGCTGACCCCTCGGCCGGCCCGGGCCTTCGCCGTCGGCATCCTTCACGGCGTGTACCCCGGCACGACGGGGACGCCGGGGTCGGTGGCCGGCTGGTTGAAGATGCGCCCGTTCTTCAGGTCGATGAACCTGAGCCTGCCCACCGGCCGCATGCCCAGCTGCCGGGCTCGGGCCGCGATTGACGCGGGTGACTCCTCGGCCGCGGTCTGCTGCTGGAGTTGCTGCTCCTGCTGGCTGAGGGCGGCGTTCTTCTGCTGGATCGCGGTGATCTGGAAGGAGCCCTGGGCCAGGACGGTGTTGATCAGCAGCAGGCAGACGAGCCCGCCGCCGAGCAGCCCGACCAGAAGCAGGACGAACGGGGTACGCGAGCGGGCCTGCGCCCTGGCCCGCGGGGTGGCCCGAAGGGCCCGGAGGGCCGTGACCTCGGGAGCAGGGGCAGCCTGGCCCGAACGCTTCTGTCCAGGCTGGCCGGGATGGCCGGGTCCTGGGAGCCGGGGCCTGGCCCGGGCTGGTGACCCAGGCTTGACCGAGCCGGGCCTGACCGGTCCGGGTGACCCGGGCTTAACCGGTCCGGGCGACCTGGGCGTGAGGCGCGCGGGCGCAGTCAGCGTGCCGCGGCGCAGCGAGCCGGGCCTTGGTTCCCCGGCTGCCGCCGGACCTGGCTGAGGGCGGCCGGACGAGGCGGGCCGCTGGGGCGCGGCGGCGCGGACGCGCTCAGCTGCAGCGGGCTTGCCGTGCGCCGGCGCACCGGCGCTCGGGCGTCCAGGCGCGTCTCGCCGGTCGCGGTCGAGCTCGGCGGGCCTGCCGCGGCGCGGGGTGACCGGCGCCGCGGCAGCCGAGGCGGACGGACCGCGGGGCGGCTGGTCGCGGCCCGCCGCGCGGCCGGGACGGGCCGGGCGGACCGCTCCCGGCGTGGCCGGGCGGCCGGGACGGGCGGCTCCCGGCGTGGCCGGCTGGCCGGCCGCCCGGGACGTTCCGGCCCGTCCGGCCGGAACGGTGCCGCGCCGCGGTCCCGGCTGGCTGCCTGCTGCGGCGGAGTCGCCGCCGGGACGCGGGCCGCGTCCCGGCGAGTCCGCCCGCTCGCCGATCAGTCCGGTTGCCATGCCTCACCCCTCACTGCCCGGGCCCCACTGATTGGGCACTGTCCTGCCGATGGCCGCCTCGCGCGGCACGGCCGCGCCACGCAGCGTGACCGCGTCCTGCGGCATGACCGCGTCATGCGGCCTCACTGATCCGTTCGGTCGCCCTGAGCCGCGCCGAGGATGCGCGCGGGTTCGACGCGATCTCTTCGTCGGTTGGCCGCAGCGCGCCCCGGACGACCGGGCGGAACCGCGGGCGGTGGGACGGTAGTGACTGGGGCAGCCCGCGGGGGGTGGTGTCGGTTGCCCGCTGTGCGAAGGCTTGCTTGACGATCCGGTCCTCAAGCGAGTGATACGCGAGGACCACGATCCGGCCGCCCGGCGTCAGCGCGTCCAGGGCCATCGGCAGCGCCAGGCTGAGCGCCTCGAGCTCTCCGTTCACCTCGATGCGGAGCGCCTGGAAGGTGCGCTTGGCCGGGTTGCCGCCGGTCCGCCTGGCCGCGGCGGGAATCGAGGCGGAGATGATCTCGCTCAGCCGCCCGGTCGACGTGAGCGGCGCCTGAGCGCGCTCGCGGACCAGTGCCCGCGCGATCCTGACCGCGAAGCGCTCCTCGCCGAACTCGCGCAGCACGGTCGCCAGCCGCTCGGCCGGGTAGGTGTTGACCACCTCCGCCGCGGTCAGTTCCCTGGTGCGGTCCATCCGCATGTCGAGCGGGGCGTCATAGGAATAGGCGAAGCCGCGCTGCCGCTCGTCCAGCTGGGGCGAGGAGACGCCGAGGTCGAACAGGGCGCCGTGCACGCGCGGGTGTCCCGCCAGCGCCAGGACTTCGGCTATCTCGTCGTACCTGGCGTGCACCAGGGTGACCCGCGCGGCATACGGGCTGAGCAGCTGCCGGGATTCCTCGATCGCGCTGGTGTCCATGTCGATGCCGATCAGCGCCAGGTCCGGATGAGCGTCGAGCAGCATCCGCGCGTGCCCGGCGCGGCCGAGGGTCGCGTCGAGCAGGACCGCGCCGCCGCGCTCCAGCGCCGGGGCGAGGAGGGCGGACACCTGGTCCGCCATGACCGGAACGTGACCGGCTGATGTCGATGTCATCGGGACCCCCTCCCGCGTCCGCCGCCTCTTGCCTCTGTCGCGCAGGTCTGTCGCGCAGGCCTCTCGCGTTGCCTGTGTCGTGCTAGCACTGCCGCGCGGCCGGCGTGTGCCGCCGGGGCGCAGGCCAGGTCTCCGTCCGCATCGCGCCTGTCGCCGCTGCCGCCTGGCGCCGGGGAAGGGACGCCAGCCGGGCTGGACGCGGGCAGAGACCAAGCCTGCGCACATGAAAACTTTTTCAAAACTTTCCTCTGAACTGCGATAATTATCTGGAGGATAGGAATTTGAAAAAGTTTTTCAGAGAATCCCGGGCAGCACCTCCTCGGAGGCGGCGGAGAACACGTCCTCCTGCTGGGCCAGGTAGCTTTCCCAGGCGGCCGCGTCCCAGATCTCGAGACGGGTGTTCGCGCCGACCACGGCGCAGTCCCGCTGAAGGCCCGCGTACTCGCGCAGCGCGGGCGGAATGGTGACCCTCCCCTGCTTGTCCGGGAGCTCGTCGGACGCGCTGGCGAAGAAGACCCTGCTGTAATCGCGTACCGCCTTGGCCGTCACCGGCGCGGTGCGCAGCGACTCGGTGATCCGGCCGAACTCGGCCACCGGGAACACGTAGAGGCAGCGCTCCTGGCCTTTCGTGATCACCAGACCCCCTGCGAGCTCTTCGCGGTACTTGGCGGGCAGGAACAGCCGTCCCTTGTCGTCGAGGCGCGGCGTGTGAGTGCCGAGGAACATCCGGCTCCCACCTCCTCCCCGGACGACGCGCGGGAGACTGACTCACCTCGCGGCCTCCGGCCCCATGGCTCCCCACTGTACTCCACTTTCCCCCACGGTCAATGGTCCACACCCCCGGATCGCCGCCATCTTGCGCGAGAAACCCCAGCTAGAGCGGGGTGGAGTGAAGTGGAGTGACGTGACGACGTGACGGGCGCCGCACCGTAAGGAAGAAGACGGCTCAGGGAGCACTGGACCGGCCTGGCCGGAAATCTGACCGTCAGCGCGGCGGCGCCAGGCGGAAGTGGAGCAAAGTGGAGGACGCCGGAGCCCCGCGCGGACGAGCAGCAGACGGGGCGGCGAACTGCGGCGAACCGCGGCGAACCGCAACGGCAAGAGGCGGCAAGAGGTCAGGCAGCGGGCCGATGTGGTCACAGAAACACCACCTACGACGCGAGCCGGAAACGATTTGGTCACGGGATGCCCTGGAACGCGCATCGTTTGATTTAGTGACGCATAACCGGACAAAATTTGCGGCCACCCGGGCCACCCGGACGAGCACCTGCGGGAACCGATGACCTGGCTGACGTCGCGCTCATACCGTCTCAAGACGTACTGTCATATCGCACGGCAATGCGCGGCGATGACGCGACGAACCTGGTACGCGGAGAACCGGGCACTATGTACCCGGTGACGCGCGAGAACGCGAGGAGAGGCGAAGTGGCGGTCGACACGGGGCAGGGTTCCCAGCGCACGCTCGCGGAACAGGCGGAGATCGCGCACCGGGCCGGAAAGGCCATCGAGTCGGTGATCGACGGCAAGGCCGAGGCGATCCGCCTCGCCCTGACCGTGCTGCTGGCCGAGGGGCACCTGCTGATCGAGGACGTGCCCGGGGTAGGCAAGACGATGCTGGCCAAGGCCCTGGCCCGGTCCATCGACTGCTCGGTCCGGCGGGTCCAGTTCACGCCCGACCTGCTGCCGAGCGACATCACCGGAGTGAGCGCCTACAACCAGGAGATAAGGGAATTCGAGTTCAAGCCCGGCCCGGTATTCGCCAATGTGCTCGTCGGCGACGAAATCAACCGGGCGTCACCGAAGACCCAGTCCGCGCTGCTTGAGTGCATGGAGGAACGGCAGGTCACGGTGGATGGCACCACCTACCCGCTGGAGTCTCCCTTCATGGTCATAGCCACCCAGAACCCGGTGGAGATGGAAGGCACCTACCCCCTTCCC
>DASXME010000017.1:0-26428 GCA_036495825.1 Streptosporangiaceae bacterium | reverse complement strand
CACCTGGTCCAGGCTCAGGCCGCCGGCCACGTGCAGCTCGGGAGCGAACCTGACCTCGGCGTAGACCACGCCGTCGGCGGCGAGATCCTCGGCGCACTCGGCGGCCACCCGGATCAGCGCCTCGCGGGTCTGCATGACCGCGACGGTGTGCTGGAACGCGTCCAGGTAGTACTTCAGGTGGCCGCGGCGCGCGCCGCGGGTCAGCCAGGCCGCCACCTCGCCGGGATCGGCCGACGGCAGCTCGCCGTAACCGATCTCGCGGGCCAGGTCGACGACGGTGGACGGCCGCAGCCCGCCGTCCAGGTGGTCGTGCAGCAGTACCTTGGGCGCGGCTCTGATCTCGTCTGCGGTGGGCATCCGCTCATTATCCCGGTCCGGGACCGATCCGCTCCAGGATGAGCGGGCCCGGGCTCGGCGGCTGCGGGCCGATCTCGATCGCGCCGTCGAGCGCCTGGCGAGCCGCGCCGAACCGGCTGTCGTCGTTGCTGCGCAGATCCAGTACGGGCTGGCCCTTCGTCACCCGGTCGCCCGGCTTGGCCAGGCAGTAGATGCCCGCGGCCGGATCGACCTGGTCTTCCTTGCGGGCCCGGCCCGCGCCGAGGCGCCAGGCCGCGACCCCGACGGCGCGCGCATCCAGCCCGCGCAGCCAGCCGTCGGCCGCCGCGAGCACCGGCCGGGAGTGCGCGGCGCGCGGCAGCTCCGCGTCCGGGTCACCGCCCTGCGCGGCGATCATCGCGCGGTAGCGGTCCAGCGCCCGGCCGTCGGCCAGCGCCGCGGCCGGGTCGGCGTCGATCCCGGCCAGCGCCAGCATCTCGGCGGCCAGCGCCAGGGTCACCTCGGCCAGATCCGGCGGGCCCTGGCCGGCCAGGGTCGCCACCGCCTCCTCGACCTCGACCGCGTTGCCGACGGCCCGGCCCAGCGGAACGTCCATCGCGGTCAGCAGCGCCGAGGTGCGCACGCCGTGCTCGGTGCCGAGCGCCACCATCGTCCGCGCCAGTTCGCGCGCGTCGTCCCGGCTGCGCATGAACGCGCCGCTGCCCACCTTCACGTCCAGCACGAGCGCCCCGGTGCCTTCGGCGATCTTCTTGGACATGATCGAGCTGGCGATCAGCGGGATCGACTCGACCGTGCCGGTGACGTCGCGCAGCGCGTACATCCTGCGGTCGGCCGGGGCGAGCCCCGGGCCCGCCGCGCAGATGACGCAGCCGACGTCGCGGAGCACCGCGAGCATCTCCGGCGGCGGCAGGCTGGCCCGCCAGCCGGGAACGGACTCCAGCTTGTCCAGCGTGCCGCCGGTGTGCCCGAGCCCGCGCCCGGACAGCTGCGGCACCGCCGCGCCGCAGCTGGCCACCAGCGGCGCCAGGATCAGCGACACCTTGTCGCCGACTCCGCCGGTGGAGTGCTTGTCCACGGTCGGCCACGGCACCGAGCCGAGGTCGAGCCGCTCGCCGGAGTCGACCATCGCGGCCGTCCAGGTGCGCAGCTCGGCCGGGTCCAGGCCGCGGAAGTACACGGCCATCAGCAGCGCGGACACCTGCTCGTCCGCCACGTCGCCGCGGGCGTAGGCGGCGATCAGCCAGCGGATGCCGTCGTCGGCCAGCCGGCCGCCGTCCCGCTTGGCCAGGATCAGGTCGATGACCTCAGGCATGGCCGTCTCGCCTGGCGGCCAGATCCTCGGTGCCGAACGACGCGGGCAGCAGAATGCTCAGCTGCTGCGGTCCGGACTCCGTCTCCACCAGCAGGCCGGGGCCGCCGGCCTCGAGCAGCAGCTGACGGCACCGCCCGCAGGGCAGCAGCGGCTCGCCGTCGCCGGCCACGACGCTCACCGCGGCCAGGGTCCCGCCGCCGGACGCGTGCAGTGCGGACACCAGGCCGCACTCGGCGCAGAGCGTGAGCCCGTAGGAAGCGTTCTCGACGTTGCAGCCCGTTATCACCCGGCCCTCGACCGTCACCCCCGCCGCCCCGACCCGCAGCCGGGAGTAGGGGGCGTACGCCCGCCGGGCGGCCTCGGTCGCCGTGGCCCGCAGCGCGACCCAGTCAATAGCCATCGCAATCCCTCCGGTCGCCTATCACGGCACGGCAAAGCCGCACGTAAGCGCTGCATACGATAACAGCGCCGCAAAGCGGGCCGGGAGAGCCCGCCAGCCGCCGCGGCGCGGATCCCGGGCGGAATTTTCGGTTGCGATTTGGCAAAGGTGATGACCATCACTGCCCGCCGACTTTCCCGGATGACGGGTCAGGTCTAGCCTGCGATCATCCTCATGTCGGGGCATCCCGGCTCTTTGGCACCCCTGCGTGGTCCGGGAAGAGGAGGGCCCGCCAGCCCCATGGGGGGTCGTGAGATGCCTGGAATCGGGAGGTCTTTAGTGAAAAGGGTAACTAAGGCGGTCGCCGCGATGAGCGTGCTGGCTGTCATTGCCACCGGGTGCGCGAAGCCGGCCAAGTCGACGGGCGGGACGACGGCGGCCAAGTTCAAGGCGTGCATGGTCACCGACACCGGCGGGATCAACGACAAGTCGTTCAACCAGGCGTCGTACGCCGGCATCAAGGCCGCCTCGGCCAAGTCGAGCAAGATCACGGCCACCTACCTGCCGTCCACGTCGTCGTCGGACTACGCCACGAACATCACCACGTTCATCCGCGACAAGTGCGGGATCATCGTGACCGTCGGCTTCCTGATGGGCCCGGCGACCGAAGCCGCGGCGAAGGCCAACCCGAAGCAGAAGTTCGCGATCGTGGACTGCTCGTACGCCTCGGCATGCCTGTCCAAGCCGGTAGAGCCCAACATCGACCAGCTGACCTACAACACGGCGCAGGACGGCTTCCTGGGCGGCTACCTGGCGGCGGGCATGAGCAAGACTCATGTGGTCGCCACCTACGGGGGTGAGGACTTCGGCACGGTCACGATCTACGAGGACGGCTTCTGGGACGGCGTGCAGTACTACAACAGCCAGCACCACGCGAGCGTGAAGGTGCTCGGCTGGAACGAGAAAACCCAGAAGGGCAGCTTCGTCAACAGCTTCACCGACCTCGGCGCCGCGCAGACCCTGACCAACACCTTCATCGGCGACGGGGCCGACATCATCTTCCCGGTGGCCGGCGGGGACGGACTCGGCAGCGCCGCCGCGGTCAAGTCGGCGGACGCGTCGGGCAAGCACGTCAACATGTTCTGGGTGGACACCGACGGCTGCGTCAGCGCGGCCCAGTACTGCCCGTACTTCATCACCAGCGTCGAGAAGGGGATCTCGACGTCAGTCGAGAGCGCGGTATCGGAGGCGGCCTCCGGGAGCTTCCACGGCGGCACCTACGTCGGCACGCTGGCCAACGGCGGTGCGGTGCTCGCACCGTTCCACGACTTCACCGGCAAGGTCCCGGCTGCGCTGCAGAGCGAGCTGACGACGATCGGCCAGAAAATCGCCTCCAACTCGATCGTGCCCGCCACCAAGAGCCCGGTGTAAGCGGGACAGCCGGCACGCGCTAAGCGGGGTCAGCCGGGCCGGCGGCCTGTTCACTCAGGCCGCCGGCCCGGCTGCGCCAGGTACCACCTGAGGGGAGGCGCCGTTGAAACTCGAGCTGCGCGGCATCACCAAGCGATTCGGTGATCTCGTGGCCAACGACCACATCGACCTGGTGGTGGAGCCGGGCGAGATCCGGGCGCTGCTCGGTGAGAACGGCGCCGGCAAGACCACGCTGATGAACGTGCTCTACGGGCTGATCCAGCCGGACGAGGGCGAGATCCTCCTCGACGGGAGCCAGGCGCGCATCCACTCGCCCGGGGATGCGATCAACGCCGGGATCGGGATGGTGCACCAGCACTTCATGCTGGTGCCGGTGTTCACCGTGGCCGAGAACGTCACGCTCGGCGCGGAGCGCGTGCGCGGGCTGGGCCTGCTCGACCGCCGCAGGACCCGCCGGGACGTGCGCGAGCTCTCCGAGCGGTACGGCCTGCGGGTCGATCCCGACGCCCTGGTCGAGGACGTGCCGGTCGGCGTGCAGCAGCGGGTGGAGATCATCAAGGCCCTGTTCCGCGACGCGAGGCTGCTGGTGCTTGACGAGCCGACCGCGGTGCTGACGCCGCAGGAGTCGCAGGACCTGTTCCGGATCATGCGCGAACTGCGCGCCGACGGCCGGTCCATCATCTTCATCTCGCACAAGCTCAAGGAAGTACAGCAGATCGCGGACACGATCACGGTCATCCGGCGCGGCGAGGTGGTCGGCGAGCGGCCGCCGAGCGCCAGCGACAACGAGCTCGCGGCCCTGATGGTGGGCCGGTCGGTGCAGTTGCGGGTCAGCAAGACCACGGCCAAGCCGGGCGATGTGGTGCTTGACGTGGACGGGCTGAGCGTCACCGGCGAGCACGGCGAGGAGTCGGTGCGCGATGTCTCGTTCCAGGTCCGGGCGGGTGAGATCCTGGGCGTGGCCGGGGTCCAGGGCAACGGCCAGACCGAGCTGTGCGAGGCCCTGATGGGGCTGCGGCCCTCGACCGGGTCGGTGCGCCTGGCGGGCGCCGACCTTGGTCACCTGTCCACTCACGCCCGGCTGCTGGCAGGCATCGGGTACATCCCCGAGGACCGCCAGGAAGACGGCCTGGTCGGCGACTTCTCGGTGGCCGAGAACATGGTGCTCGACGTCTACGACCAGCCTCCTTACGCTTCTCGCTTCGCGCTGAACCTCGGCGCCATCCGCGACGCCGCTACCCGCCGGGTCAGCGAATACGACGTGCGGACCAGTTCGATCACGACTCCGGTGAGCACGCTGTCCGGCGGCAACCAGCAGAAGGTGATCGCGGCCAGGGAGCTCGACCGCGAGGTCAAGCTGCTGCTGGCGAGCCAGCCCACCAGGGGCCTGGACGTCGGGTCGATCGAGTTCGTGCACCGCCGGATCGTGGCCCAGCGCGACCGCGGACTCGCCGTGGTGATCGTGTCGTCCGAGCTCGACGAGATCTACGCGCTGGCCGACCGGATCGCGGTCATGTACGAAGGCAAGATCGTCGGATTCTGCCCGCCGGACACCCCGGAGGCCGATCTTGGCCTGATGATGGCCGGCGCGGGCCGCCCCCAGGAGCGAGAGACATGAGCGATCAGGTCCCCACCGGAGGAGCGGACGAACCCGCAGAGCCGGCGGAATCCGCGACCCTGCCGCCGGAGAGCGCGGAGCCAGCGCCGCAACCTGAGCCGCAGGCGGCCGCCGAGCCGACGCAGCCGCCCCCCGAGCGGGGCGCGCTGACCGGCAACGTGATCGTCCAGTCGATCATCCAGGGCAGCCCGGTGGTCGTCACCCTCCTCGCCATCTTCACCGCCCTGGTGATCGGCGGCATCCTCATCGTGGTGAGCGACCCGGTGGTGCTGCACGCCTGGAATTCGTTCAGTTACGCGCCGGGTGCGGCATTCTCGGCGACCTGGAACTCGGTGGCGGCGGCCTACTCGGCGATGTTCGAGGGTGCGATCTTCAGCCCGTCGACGGTCTCCGCTGCCTTCCACGGCGGTTCGATCGCGGCCATCTTCTACCCGCTGTCGCTGACCGTGTTCGCGGCGACCCCGCTGATCCTGACCGGCCTTTCGGTCGGGATCGCGTTCCGGGTGGGCCTGTTCAACATCGGCGCGCAGAGCCAGTTCATCGGGGGCTCGATCGTCGCCGCCTGGCTGGGCTTCGCGTACAACATGCCGTCGGTCATCCACATCGTGGTCTGCGTGCTCGGCGCTCTGGTCGGCGGCGTGGCCATGGGCTGGCTGGTCGGCGTCCTCAAGGCCCGCACCGGCGCGCACGAGGTGATCGTCACGATCATGCTCAACTACGTGATGTATTACCTGCTGTTCTACCTGCTGTCGACGCCTCGCGCGCTGCAGCAGCCGCACCAGAACAACCAGATCACCCCGCCGGTCCGCCCGAGCGCCTACCTGTGGCACGTGGGCGGGCCGCCACCGCAGGCCAACGCCGGGTTCCTGATCGCGCTGGCCGCCGCCGGAGCGGTGGCGTGGCTGCTGACCCGCAGCCCGATCGGCTTCCAGTTCCGCACGGTCGGGGCCAACCCGAGCGCTGCGAAGACGGCCGGGATGAAGGTCGAGCGGGTCTGGATCCTGGCGATGGCGATCGCGGGCGGCCTCGCCGGCCTGGCCGCGCTGCCGGTGGTCCTGGGGGGCGGCATTCCGCCGCCACCGCTGACCACCAGCACCTATGGCACCTACGGAATCCAGGGCATCACGGTCGCGCTGCTCGGCCGGGCCAAGCCGCTCGGCATCGTGCTGGCCGCCCTGCTGTTCGGAGCGCTCGACACCGGCGGCACCGCGATGGCGGCCGCCACGACCGTGCCCGCCGACATCGTCGAGGTACTCGAGGGCCTCATCGTGCTGTTCGTCGCCGCTCCGCCGCTGATCCGGACCATCTTCCGGCTCCGGTCGGCGAGCGGGGGGATAGAGACCGCCGGAAAGGGGTGGAGCGGATGACCGCCATCGCCACGGTGCGCGTGCCGGCGACGGCGGCCAGCCGGCGCTATCTCGCCGCCGGCACGTTCGTCGCCCTCGGCGTCCTCGAGATCGCCTTGTTCGGCCTGACCGCGCACGCCGGTGACGCGGTGTTCGCGCTGTCGGTAAGCGGCTCCGGCATCCACGTGCCGAGCATTCACGTAGCCGCCGGCCCGGCCTGCTTCGTGCTTGGCGCGCTCTCGATCGGCACCGGTGCGCTGCGCGTGGTCACCGACCCGAGCCCGCGGGTCAAGCGGACCACGATCGGCGTCGCGCTGGTGACTTTCGTCCTCGCGCTGCTGTGCTGGGCCGACGCGAGCAGCTCGGTGGGCCCGCTGAACGTCATCCTGCTGCTGCAGGGGACGCTGCTCGCGGCGATCCCGCTGGTGCTCGGTGCGCTGTCCGGCTGCCTGTGCGAACGGTCCGGCGTGATCAACATCGCGATCGAGGGCCAGCTCATCTGCGGAGCGTTCGCCGGCGCCGCGTTCTCCAGCCTGTTCAACGGCCTGTGGTGGGGAGTGATCGCCGGCTGCCTGGCCGGCGGGCTGGTCGGCGCGCTGCTCGGCGTCTTCGCCATCAAGTACCGGGCCAACCAGATCATCGTCGGCGTCGTGATCACCACGCTGGCTCTCGGCCTGACGGACTACCTCTACAACCGCGTGATGGCGGTGTACTCGACCACGCTCAACGCCGGGAACTTCTTCGGCACGACCAAGATCCCGCTGCTGGGCAGCATCCCGATCATCGGGCCGATCTTCTTCGACTCCTCGGTCTTCCTGTACCTCACCTACGCCCTGATCATCCTGATCCAGGTGGGCCTGTTCTACACCAGGTGGGGGCTGCGCGTCCGGGCCGTCGGCGAGCACCCCACCGCCGCGGACACGGTCGGGATCAAGGTGCTCTGGATCCGGTACCGCAACGTCATACTCGGCGGCATGGTCGCGGGCCTCGGCGGGGCGTACCTCACCGTCGGCTCGGTCGGCACGTTCACCCCCGGAATGAGCAACGGCTTCGGCTATATCGGGCTGGCCGCGATGATCTTCGGCCGGTGGACCCCGCTCGGCTCGGTGGCCGCGGCGCTGCTGTTTGGCTTCAGCAAGCAACTCGGATCAGTGCTCGGGCTGCTGAACGTGCCGGTGCCGACCGAGGTCCTGGCGATGACACCCTACGTGGCGACGATCCTCGCGGTGGTCGGCCTGGTCGGCAGGGTCAGGCCGCCGGCGGCCGACGGGCTGCCGTACGTGAAGTCATGACCGGCGGGCCAGAAGACCCCTATCAAGCCGCCGCGGCGAGCGCGGCCCGGCTGGGCGAGCTCACCGGCCAGCCCCGGCACGACGCGGCGGTGGTGCTCGGCTCGGGCTGGGCCAGCGCCGCCGCCCTGGTCGGGGAGGTCGACGCGGAGGTGCCGCTGGCCGGCCTCGGCGGCTTCCCGCCGCCCAGCGTGGCCGGTCACGCCGGCCTGGTCCGCTCGGTGCGGGCCGGCCAGGCGCGGGTGCTGGTGTTCCTCGGCCGGGCGCACCTGTATGAGGGGCACTCCCCCGCGACCGTGGTGCACGGCGTGCGCACCGCGATCGCCGCGGGCTGCCGGGTGATCGTGCTGACCAACGCGGCCGGCGGGATCAGCCCCGACTACGGGGTCGGCCAGCCGGTCCTGATCCGCGACCACCTCAACCTGACCGGCCGCTCGCCGCTGGCCGGGCCGCCGCCGCCGGACCGGTTCCCCGGCAGGTTCGCCGACCTCACCGGGGCGTACTCGGCGCGGCTGCGCGCACTGGCCCGCGACGCCGACCCCAGCCTGCCCGAGGGGGTATACGCCGGGCTGCCGGGGCCGCATTACGAAACCCCGGCCGAGATCACGATGCTGAGCGCGCTCGGCGCCGACCTGGTAGGCATGTCCACCGTGCTGGAGGCGATCGCGGCCCGCCACCTCGGCGCCGAGGTGCTGGCCCTCTCGCTGGTCACCAACCCGGCGGCCGGCCTCGGCGGCGAGACGCTCAACCACGCGGAGGTCGTCGCGGCGGGCCAGGCGGCCGCGGACCGGATGGGCACGCTGCTCGCCGCGATCCTGCCCCGGGCCTGCTGAGGTGATCTCCGCTGACCTGCGGGCGCGGGCCGAGGCGTGGATCGCCGACGACCCCGACCCCGACGACCAGGCTGAGCTGCGCGTCCTGCTGGCGGACGGCGGACCGGCGGCCGCGGCCGAGCTGGCCGACAGGTTCGGCGGCCGGCTGGAGTTCGGCACCGCGGGGCTGCGCGGCGCGGTCGCGGCGGGCCCGAACCGGATGAACCGGGCGGTGGTGCGGGCCGCCACCGCCGCGCTGGCCGGCTGGCTGCGCGACCGCGGGCCGGTGGCGGCCGGGGTCGTGGTCGGCTGCGACGCCCGGCACGGGTCGGCCGCGTTCGCCGACGAGGCGGCCCGCGTGCTGGCCGGGGCCGACATCCCGGTGTACCTGCTGCCGCGGCCGTGCCCGACGCCGCTGCTGGCGTTCTCCGTGCTGCGGCTGTCCGCCGCGGCCGGCGTGATGATCACCGCGAGTCACAACCCCGCCGCCGACAACGGCTACAAGCTGTACCTGGGCGACGGGGCGCAGATCGTGCCGCCCGCCGACGCCGAGATCGAGGCCGCGATCGGGGCGCTCGGCCCGCTGGCCGGGATCCCGCTCGGCCCGCTGGCCGGCCCGCTGGTCCGCCGGCCCGGCGACGAGCTGGCCGAGGCGTACCTGGCAGCGATCACCGCAGGCGCAGGCACGGCAGGCACGGCCGCCCCCTTGCGGATCGTCTACACGCCGATGCACGGCGTGGCGGGCCCGCTCATGCTGCGGGCCATCGCGGCGGCCGGCTTCGCCGCCCCGCACGTGGTCGCCGCCCAGGCCGACCCCGACCCCGACTTCCCGACCGTCGCCTTCCCCAACCCCGAAGAGCCCGGCGCCCTCGACCTGGCGCTCGCCGAAGCCCGCCGGACCGGCGCCGACCTGGTGCTGGCCAGCGATCCCGACGGGGACAGGCTGGCGGTCGCGGTGCCGGGCCCCGGCGGCGACTGGCGGCGGCTGACCGGCGATCAGCTCGGCGCGCTGATCGGCAGCTACCTGCTGGACCAGACCGCCGCGGAGCCCGACCCGGCCGACCGGCTGGTGGTGACCACGATCGTCTCGTCCACGCTGCTGTCCAGCATCGCCGCCGCGGCCGGCACCAGGTACGCCGAGACGCTCACCGGCTTCAAGTGGATCGTCCGGGCCGGGCCGGGCCGGTTCGTGTTCGGCTACGAGGAGGCGCTCGGCTACGCGGCCGGCCGCGCCGTCCGCGACAAGGACGGCATGGGGGCCGCGGTGGCCGTGCTCGGCCTGGCCGCCAGGGCCAGGCGGGAGGGCAGGTCGCTGCTTGACGTCTACGACGACCTCGAGGCGGCCCACGGGGTGCACCTGACCGCGCAGCTGACCCTGCGGACCACGGTGCCGGGTCAGGTCATGGCGGCGCTGCGCACCGCTCATCCGGCGGCGCTCGGCGGCCTGCCGGTGCTCTCGATCACCGACCTGGCGGCCGGCGGGCAGGGCCTGCCGCCGTCGGACGTGATCATCTACCGGCTGGCCGGAGCCCGGGTGGTGATCAGGCCCAGCGGTACCGAGCCGAAGCTCAAGGTCTACTTCGAGGTGGTCAGGCCCCCAGGCGGCGACCTGGCCGGCGCCCGGCAGGCCGCCGCGGACCGCCTCGGCGTGCTGCGCGCGGCCGCCGGAAAACTGCTCGCGTCACACGCTTGATTTGCCGGACTCAGGCGACTCAGGCCAGTCCACACCCAGCCGCCGGGCCCACCCGGCCAGCTCGCCGAGGGTCTCCTCGGCCACGGTCAGCGGCGCGGCCGGGTCCGGGTGCAGGCTGCGCTGGCCGCCCGGCAGGCGGCCGCCGTGGCTCTGCACCGAGGCGGCCAGCCGGTCAAGGCGGTCAGGCGCGTCACCCGGCTGCGTGCCAAAGCGGGCCGGGTCGATCATGATGAGCAGGTGGCCGAGCTCCTGCGGGCGGCCCGCGTCGGGCGCCGAGAACATGTCCGGCACGTCGGCCGACAGCCGCGGCCCGGCCAGCCCGGCGGCGAGGGCCTCGACGACCAGCGCCAGCGCGAAGCCCTTGGCCCCGCCGAGCGGGGAGAGCATGCCTTCCAGCGCCATCTGGGCGTCGGTCGTCGGCTGGCCCGCGGCGTCGAGCGCCCAGCCCGGCGGCAGCGGCTCGCCGCGCCGGGCGAGCGCCGCGATCTTGCCTCGTGCCACCGTGGTGGTCGCCATGTCGACGATGGCCGGCCGCGCACCGGGGATGCCCGCCGCGAGCGGTGAGGTGGACAACAGCGGGCGGCGGCCTTCCCACGGCGGCATGACCGCGGGCCCGTGCGAGAAGACCAGGGTCAGGTAGCCAGCGTCCAGGCCGGGCAGCGTGTAGACGCCGAGCGCACCGCAGTGGCCCGAGTTGGCGACGCTCACCGCCGCGATGCCGTACTGCGCGCAGCGCACGGCGGCCGTCTGCCCGGCTTGCCACAGCTGCCAGTGCCCCATCCCGCCGCCGCCGTCCAGCGCGAGCACCGGCCCGGTGTCGCTGATCACGGCAAGCCCGGCCGCGGCCGGGTAGCCGCCGGCCACGATCCGCTGCAGGTAGTACGGCAGCCGCAGCAGCCAGTGGATGCCGATCCCCCACACGTCCGCGAGAACGATGCACCTCGCGGTGACGCCGGCCCGGTCCGCCGCCAGCCCCGCCGCCGCCAGCAGGCCGCCCGCCAGCCGCTCCGCGCCCCCGGTCGTGAGGCCGGGCGGCATCAGGCGCTCTGGTACAGCCGGGTGAGGGCGAACTCGCGGTGGCCGATGGCTTCGGCGCAGGTGAGGCGGCCGTTGATGGTCCGGTCGCAGATGCTCATCAGCCGGTCCCCCGCCTCGGCCAGCTGATACTCCCGGCGCAGCAGCCCGGAGCAATCCAGGTCGATGTGCTCGGTCATGGTCTGCGCGGTCAGCGGGTTGGCGGTCAGCTTGACCACCGGCTCCACCGGGTGGCCGATGACGTTGCCCTGGCCGGTCGGGAACAGGTGCAGGACGGCGCCTGCGGCCGCCATCAGCGTGACGCACTCGGCGGCGGCCGAGGAGGTGTCCATGAAGTACAGCCCGGCGCCGGTCGGCGCCTCGGCCGCTTCCAGCACGCCGGCCACCGGGTGCGTGCCGGTCTTGGCGATGTTGCCCATCGCCTTTTCCTCGATGGTGGACAGGCCGCCCCTGATGTTGCCCTGGGTGGGCTGCGACCCGAGCAGGTCGACCCCGGCCCGGCTGATCATCTCCATGTAGCTGTCGTAGATGCCCTGGAACTTCTGCCGGACCGCCTCGGTGGCGCACCGCGCGGCGATCAGGTGCTCGCCGCCGGTGAGCTCGCTGGTCTCGCCGAACAGCACCGTGCCGCCCGCGTCCACCCAGCGGTCGACCGCCTCGGCCGTGGTCGGGCACGAGCCGAGGCCGCTGGTCGTGTCCGATTCGCCGCACTTGATCGACAGCATGATCTCGCGCCGCTCGACCGGCTCGCGGACCCGTTCGGAGTCGTCCTGCAGGAACCGCGCGGCCACCCGGGCGGCCGCCTCGATCGTGCGCAGGTCGCCGTGCCGCTCGATGGCGAAGCCCTGCACCCGCTTGCCGGTCTTGGCGATGTCGCCGACCAGCCGTTCGGTCCAGCTGGGCTCGATCCCGATGACCACGGCCGAGGCTACGTTGGGGTTGGCCGCATTGCCCGCCAGGGTGGCGAAGGTGAGGTCCAGGTCGGCGCCGAACTGCAGCCGACCGTAAGCGTGCGGCAGCGCCAGCGTCCCGGGCACCAGCTTCGCCACGGCCTCGGCGGCGGCGTTGGACAGGTCGTCGACCGGCAGGATAACCGTGTGGTTCCTGATCCCGACCGCCCCGTTCTCCCGGCGGAAGCCCATGAGGCCCGTCCCAGCTAGCACCGTCATAGCCGCGCGCTCCTCATGTTGTGGACGTGCACGTGCTCGCCCTGGCCGATGTCCTTGCTCGCGATGCCGACCCGCTGGCCGTACTCGATGATGTCCTGACCGGCCGCGATGTCGGCCAGCGCCAGCTTATGGCCGAGCGGCACCGCCTCGGTCAGCTGCAGGCTGATGTCCGGGCCGGCCAGGTAGCCGCCCTGCACCGGGCCGGGCTCGAGATCACGAACCGCGACGGCGACAGCATCGCCGTCGCGATGGGCCAGGAATCCTGGTACGGGCGACATCCGGTCCTCCTGTGGATAGAGGTCTTACCACCGATCTGGACCCTAGCGCAGGCCGGGAACGGCGGCAATGCGTTCCGACATCTACTCCCAGCATGCCTCGGACCTATATACCCGGCCGCGACGGCAAAGGTAAAGTGGCATGACCATTGCCGCAGATTAAGGGGTCACCATGTCCGACGACCACCATCTGTGGACTCCGCTGCGCCAGGGCACCGTGGCCGACCTGATCGCCCGCCGGATCCTGGAGGTGATCGGCAGCGACCAGCTGCGCCCCGGCGACCGGCTCCCGCCGGAGCGCGAGCTGGCCGCGATGCTCGGCACGTCCCGGCCGTCGCTGCGCGAGGCCCTGCAGTCGCTCAAGGCCCGCGGCTGGGTGGACATCCGGCACGGCTCGGGGGTGTTCGTCGCCGAGCCGGCCACCACCCGCAGCCTGCGCGAGGCGCTGCTCGCCGAGGAGGTCAGCCTGCGCGAGCTGTACGACATGCGGGAGGTGCTCGAGCTGCCCGCGGCCGCCTGGGCGGCCAAGCACGGCGACGCCGCCAAGCTGGCCGCCGTGCAGGAGGCCTACGGCACGATGATGAGCGCGAACCCGGCCCGGGGCGACTGGCGGCGGATGCAGGAGCTGGACGCCGCGTTCCACCTGCGGATCGTCGAAGCGGCCGACAACCGCTTCCTGGCCCGCACCCAGGGCGTACTCCAGGAGATCCTGGCCGCCGGGATGGGCACCACGCTGCGCGTGCCCGGCCGGCTCGAGCGGTCGCGCGGCGAGCACGAGCGCATCCTGTCCGCCCTGCTGTCCGGCAACCCGGCCGCCGCCAGGCGGGCCGCGCTCACGCACATCAACAACGCGCGCAAGGCCGCGCTCAGCCGGCTGCACGAGCAGCCCTACGCCGACGTCGCCGGCCGCCAGGCCTAGCCCCAGCCGGGGGCCGAAGGTGGGGAAAACCTCAGGGCGGAGGCGGGTGCTAGCTGGATTCCGCCGGCTGGGGCGGGTCTCTAGCGTGTGGGGAAACGGTCGGGCAGGCGGACGGAGCCGCAATGGTCATCAATCACGAAGAGATCGCCGCCTCGGTGGGCGCGCACCAGGACCTGGGTCCCGGCTACGACCAGGCGGTCGCCGAGGGCCTGGTAGAGCGGATCGGCACCGAGATCGACGAGCGGATCGCGGCGGAGGTCGACGGCCGGGTCGCGGCGGAGATCACCAGCCTGGTCGCGACCGAGCTGGACCGGTACGGCGGCTGCCGGCATGTCCGCCGCGGCGCCCGGCGGGCGGCCCGCCGCGCGAACCGCAACGGGCGAACGCCCACCGCGCTGGCTCTCGGGTCGATGCTGTTCGCCGTGGTGGCCACGCTGACCGTGCTGCTGACCGGCCGGTCCGACGGCGGCCCGAACGGCAATTCGGCCGCGGGAGCGGGCGCGATCATGCTCACCGCGGTCATCTGGATCGTCATCGGCGCGATCAACGTGGCCTACGCGCGCAGGCAGGAGTAGCCGCGCGCGGCGGAAATTCATTATTTTTCCGAACGCCGCTTCGCGGAGGCGTCGGTCACCTCGGGTCACCCTGAGCGAGCCGGTCCCGGCCGGCCCGAGGTGGCCCGAGGTGGCCCGAGGTGGCCCGGCCACGACCATACGGCCCGCCTTCACCCGATACGATCGTCGTTTCCCTGGCGAGCGGGACACAGCGAGAGGATCGGGATGACGACGGGCGCGAGCTTCCATCCGTCCGGCATCATGGTGGCGCTGGCCACCCCGGTGCAGGCGGACGGGACCCTCGACGAGGCAGGACTGGAACGACTGGTGCACCGGGTGGTGACCGGCGGCGTGACCGGGATCAGCCCGGTCGGCTCGACCGGCGAGGGCCCCCGGCTGACCAGAGCGCAGCGGCTGGCCGTGTGCCGGCGGGTCCGCGAGCTCGCCCCGACCGGCATGCCGGTCATCCCGGGCGTCCCGCTGGCCACGATGGAGGGCGGCCACGCGGAGCTCGCCGCGCTGTCCGAGGCCGGGGCGACCGCCGCGCTGGTCGCGGCGCCGTCGTACTACCCGCTGACCGATGACGGCGCGCTGCGGGTGTACGAGACGCTCGCCGACCGCTCGCCGTTGCCGCTGCTGCTGTACAACATCCCGGTTTTCACCAAGGTCTCGCTCGCGCCCGAGGTGGTGGCCAGGCTGGCCGCCCATCCGGCCGTGGCGGGCATCAAAGACTCCAGCCGCGACATGGGGTACCAGCAGCAGGTCCTGTACGCCACGGCGAACGCCGACTTCAGCGTGCTCACCGGCGACGACTCGCTGCTGGTGGCCAGCCTCACGCTCGGCGCGGCCGGCACGATCGCGGCCAGCGCGAACCTGGTGCCCGGGCTGGTGGCCGGCGTCTTCCGCGCGTTCGCGTCGGGCGACGTGCCCGCGGCGCTGAGCCTGCAGCAGCGACTCACCCGGATCATCACGGCATGCCGGCCGGGCAACCCGCCGGCCGGCTGGAAGGCGGCGCTGGAAATAGCCGGCGTATGCTCCGCCCACCCGGTGCCGCCCGGGTCGCCGCTGACGGCGGCCGACCGCGCCCGGCTGACCGCGATACTGACTGCGGAGGGCGTCACGCCGGCCTGACCGGCGACTGGGGCCAGGACAGTGTTATGTCTCAGCACTGTCATGTCTCAGCACTGTCATGTCTCAGCACTGCGCGCCGAGATGGGCGGCAGGCCGGCGGTCTCGGCCGCCTGGGTGCTGGCCAGCGAGCGGGACAGTTCCATGCAGCCGACGGCGATCAGCAGCACGGCCCCGATCTCGGCCGCGAGCCAGATGCCGGTGCGCATGCTCTCGTCGAACACGCTCACCCCGTAGGCCACGCTGATCAGCGCGTCACCCAGGGTGAGCGGCGGCTGCGCCGCGACGAGCGAGCCGGCCTGCAGGCTGTTCTGTAGCAGGAACAGCGCCCCGACGCCCGCGACCGCGGTGCCGTACAGCTCCCAGGAGCTGAAGAACGACCCGACCCCCTGGCTGAGGGCGGCCATCGCGCCCTTCATCAGCGCCGCAGTCAGCGCGTAGCCGCACGCCGCGGCGAGCGCGAACGCCGCGGCCCGCGGGTTGCCGCGCAGCCGGATGCCCGCCGCGATCACGACGACCTCGAAGCACCCGGTGACGAACAGGGTCGCCAGCCACACGTGCACCGGGGCGCGCTCCACCCCGCCGGACGGCGCGGCGGCGGCCAGTCCCGCGCCCAGGCTGGCCGTGACCAGGGCGACCGCCCACCAGGTCAGCCGGGGCAGCCGGCGCCGGGACATCCGGCTGGCCAGCAGCAGGCTGAACGGCAGCTCGATGATGAAGATCGGCTGCACCAGGGCGACCGGGCCGGTCGCCAGCGCGGTCGCCTGGCACACCGCCGCGATGACGATCAGCGCGATGCCGGCCAGCCACACCTTGCGCTTGATCAGGTAGCCGAGCAGCGACAGGTGCAGTGCCTTCGACGGCGGCGCGTCCCTGGCCGCGCGCCGCTGGAAGACCGATGCGGACCCGTTGGCCAGCGCGGTCAGCAGGGCAAATACGACCGAGACCACCGCGGCATCCTACTCCTCTCGCGCTCGCAGAACCTTCAGGGCAGTGCTCATCAGATAAGGGCGACCGGCAGCACCCGGGCCCGGCCGGCCAGCCAGCCGGCCGCCAGCTCCGCCGCGCACAGGGCGAGCAGCAGGCCGATCGGGACGTCCCAGCCGCCAGTGCTCGCGTGCAGCAGCCCGACGGCCAGCGGGCCGGCCGTCGCCAGCAGGTAACCCCAGCCCTGGGCGAGCGCGGACAGCGACGCGGCAGCCGCCGGGCTGGGCGCCCGGGCCATCGTGAAGAAGATCGCCAGGCCGAGCGTGGCGCCCTGGCTCAGCCCGAGCAGGAGTATCCACACCCAGGCGGTGCCCAGCGGGCCGTAGAGCGAGCCCGCGATGCCTGCCGCGGTCGCGATCACGCTGGGCACGACCAGTCGCCGCTGGGACCGCATCCGGTGCGCGAGCACCGGGATGAGCAGGCAGGTGACGGCGTTGCCCGCGTTCATCAGCGCGAGCAGGTCACCGGCGCCCGCCGCGCTGTCGCCGCGGTCGCGCAGCAGGGTGGGCAGCCAGGACAGCGTGGCGTAGTAGGACAGGCTCTGCAGGCCCATGAACGCGGTGACCTGCCAGGCCAGCGCGTGCCTGGTCACGGCGACCCGTCCCCCGGCCGGCTCGGCCGGACCGGGCTGGCGGCGCCACTGCGGCAGCCAGACCGCGAAGGCCACGACGGCGGGCACCGCCCACAGCCAGAGAGAGAACCGCAGCGGCCCGCCGAGCCAGCCCGCCCTGACCCGGTAGGCCGGCACGGCCAGCAGCGAGCCCAGCACCGAGCCGACGGCCAGGCTGAGCAGGTAGCAGCCGATGAGCAGCCCGGCCCTGGACGGCTGGCGCCGCTTGATCAGGCTGGGCAGCAGCACGTTCATCAGCGCGATCGCGCCGGTCGCGAGCACGGTTCCCGGGTACAGCAGCGCGCCGGGCACCGACCCGCGCAGCACCAGGCCGGCGGCCACCAGGGCGAGCGAGCCGAGCAGCACCCGCTCCTCGCCGTACCGGCGGCTCAGCGGCGCGGCCACGCCGGAGAACAGGCCGAAGCACAGCACCGGGATCGTCGCCAGCACGGTGATCGCGGCCGACGGCAGGCCGAGCCGGGCGGACAGCTCGGGAAAAATCGGCGGCAGGCTGGTGATCGCAGCCCGCAGGTTGAGCCCGAGCAGCACGATGCCGGTCACCAGCAGGGCGGCGCCCGCCGCGCGGGCGGGCATGGCCGGCCCCGCCGCGCTGGCCCGGCGCCGTGCGCCGGGCAGCTCTCCCGGAGCCGGCCGTATGCTCAGGGCTTGTCCCTCAGTGCTTCGCCAGCAGCGTGCGCAGCACGAACTGCATGATCCCGCCGTGCCGGAAGTAGTCCGCCTCTCCCGGGGTGTCGATCCTGACCACCGCGCGGAACTCAACGTCGCCGCGGTCGCCGCTGGCCCGCACGGTGACCTCGTCGGGCACCGGTCCCGAGCTGATCGCCTCGATGCCGAGCACGTCGAACACCTCGTGCCCGGTCAGGCCGAGCGACGCGACGGACTCGCCGGCCCGGAACTGCAGCGGCAGCACGCCCATGCCGATCAGGTTCGACCGGTGGATCCGCTCGAACGACTCGACCAGCACGGCGCGGACGCCGAGCAGGGCGGTGCCCTTGGCGGCCCAGTCCCGTGACGAGCCCGAGCCGTACTCCTTGCCGCCCAGGACGACGAGCGGCGTCCCCTCGGCGATGTACTGCCGGGAGGCCTCGTAGATGCTCATCGGCTCGCCGTCCGGCAGCTTCACCGTGACGCCGCCCTCGGTGCCGGGCGCGAGCTGGTTGCGCAGCCTGATGTTGCCGAACGTGCCCCTGATCATCACCTCGTGGTTGCCGCGCCGCGACCCGTAGGAGTTGAAGTCCCGCCGGGCCACGCCGTGGCCGGTCAGGTACTCCCCCGCCGGGCTGTCAGGCCGGATCGCGCCGGCCGGCGAGATGTGGTCGGTGGTCACCGAGTCGCCCAGCAGGGCCAGCACGCGGGCGCCGTGGATGTCGGTCAGCGGCGCGGGCTCGGCCGGCATGTCCTCGAAGTACGGCGGCAGCCGGACGTAGGTGGAGTCGTCCTGCCACGCGAACGTGTCACCGGACGGCACGGGCAGCGCGCGCCACCTGTCGTCGCCGTCGAACACGCCGGCGTAGCCGCGGGTGAACATGTCGGCGGCCAGCGCGTGCTGCACCACGTCGGCGATCTCGGCGGGCGAAGGCCAGATGTCGGCCAGGTACACCGGCTCGCCGTCGGTGCCCGCGCCGATCGGCTCGCTGGTCAGGTCGATGTCCATCGTCCCGGCCAGCGCGTAGGCCACCACCAGCGGCGGCGAGGCCAGGTAGTTCATCTTGACGTCCGGGTTGATCCTGCCCTCGAAGTTGCGGTTGCCGGACAGCACGGAGACGACGGCCAGGTCGCTGTCGTTGACCGCCTCGCTGATCGCCTCGGGCAGCGGCCCGGAGTTGCCGATGCAGGTGGTGCAGCCGTAGCCGACCAGGTTGAAGCCGAGCTTCTCCAGGTAGGGCAGCAGCCCAGAGCGCTCGTAGTAGTCCATGACCACCTTGGAGCCGGGCGCCAGCGTGGTCTTCACCCACGGCTTGCGGGCCAGGCCGGCCTCCACGGCCTTCTTGGCCAGCAGTGCGGCACCGACCATGACCGACGGGTTGGAGGTGTTGGTGCACGAGGTGATCGCGGCGATCACGACCGAGCCGTGGTCGACCGTGGTCCGCGTCCCGTCTTCGAGGGTAACCTGCGTCGCCGCCGAGGCACGGACGTCAGAGCCGCTGGCCACCGGGTCGGAAGCCGGGAAGGTATCACCCAGGCCGTTGTCGAGGCTCGGCTCGGATACGTAGGCGCCAAGCGCATCACGGAACGACGTCTTGGCGTCGGTCAGCGCCACCCGGTCCTGCGGCCGCTTCGGCCCGGCCAGCGAGGGCACCACCGTGGATAGGTCGAGCTGCAGTTCCTCGGAATACCTGGCGGTCGCGCCCGGCACCGGCCACAGGCCCTGCTCCTTGGCGTACGCCTCGACCAGCGCCAGCTGCTGCTCGCTGCGGCCGGTGAGCCGCAGGTAATCGAGGGTCAGCTGGTCGATGGGGAAGATCGCGCAGGTGGAGCCGAACTCCGGGCTCATGTTCCCGATCGTGGCCCGGTTCGCGACCGGCACCGCGGCCACGCCCTCGCCGTGGAACTCGACGAACTTGCCGACCACGCCGTGCCGGCGCAGCAGCTCGGTGATGTGCAGCACCAGGTCGGTGGCGGTCGCGCCGTCCGGCAGCGTGCCGGTGAGCCTGAAGCCGACCACCCGCGGGATCAGCATGGAGATCGGCTGGCCGAGCATGGCCGCCTCGGCCTCGATGCCGCCGACGCCCCAGCCGAGCACGCCGAGCCCGTTCTGCATCGTGGTGTGCGAGTCGGTGCCCACGCAAGTGTCCGGGTAGGCCGACCCACCCGCCTCCCAATCCCCCTTCACTGCCATAACCACCCGGGCCAGGTGCTCGATGTTGACCTGGTGCACGATCCCGGTGCCCGGCGGCACCACGCGGAAGCCGTCGAACGCCTCCTGGCCCCAGCGCAGGAAGCCGAACCGCTCGGAGTTGCGCTCGAATTCCAGGTCCACGTTGCGCTGGAAGGCGTCGCTGCGGCCGAACACGTCGGCCACCACCGAGTGGTCGATGACCAGCTCGGCCGGGACCAGCGGGTTGATCCTGGCCGGGTCGCCGCCCAGCGCGCGCATCGCCTCCCGCATGGTGGCCAGGTCCACCACGGCCGGCACGCCGGTCAGGTCCTGCAGGATCACCCGCGCCGGTGTGAACTGGATCTCGGTGTCCGGGGCAGCCTTCGGATCCCAGCCGGCCAGCGCGCGCACGTGGTCGGCGGTGACGTTCGCGCCGTCCTCGGTGCGCAGCAGGTTCTCCAGCAGGATCTTCAGGCTGAACGGCAGCGTGCCGGCGTCATCGACCGCGTCCAGCCGGTAGATCTGGTACGACTCTTCGCCCGCCCGCAGCGTTGCCCGGCTGCCGAAGCTGTCCGCGGTCATCTCTGCCACCCTCCTGAGAACGTCTCGGCCTGACTCCCTCCGGGCATTATATCTTGACGTCAAGGTATCTGCGCCTCTTAGAGGTTGCCGCGGCGCTCCTGCTCGCGCTCGATCGACTCGAACAGTGCCTTGAAGTTGCCCTTGCCGAAGCCTAGCGACCCGTGCCGCTCGATCAGCTCGAAGAACAGAGTCGGCCGGTCGCCGAGCGGCGAGGTGAAGATCTGCAGCAGGTAGCCGTCCTCGTCCCTGTCCACCAGGATGCCGCGCGACTGCAGCTCCTCGACCGGCACCCGGACCTGGCCGATCCGCGCCCGCAGCTCGGGGTCGGTGTAGTAGGTGTCGGGGGTGTCCAGGAACGGCACGCCCCTGGCCCGCAGCGTGTCGACCGTGCCCAGGATGTCGCTGGTCGCCAGCGCGATGTGCTGCACGCCGGGGCCGCCGTAGAACTCCAGGTACTCGTCGATCTGCGACTTGCGCTTGCCGACGGCGGGCTCGTTCAGCGGGAACTTGACCCGGTGGTTGCCGTTGGCGACGACCTTGGACATCAGCGCCGAATAGTCGGTCGCGATGTCGTCGCCGACGAACTCGGCCATGTTCACGAAGCCCATCACGTTGTTGTAGAACGCGACCCAGTCGTCCATCTTGCCGAGCTCGACGTTGCCGACCGCATGGTCCACCGCCTGGAACAGCCTCTTCGGCTCCCCCTCGGTGCGGCCGAGGAGGGGGATGGGGAGGCGGGTGGGAGTCTGCGCGGTCACGTAGCCGGGCAGGTAGGGCCCGTGATATCGGGTCCGGTCGATCAGCGTGTGCCGGGTGTCGCCGTAGGCAGCGATGGCGGCGATCCGCACCGTGCCGTGCTCGTCGGACTCGTCGCGGGGCTCGGCCAGGATCGTCGCCCCCTGGCGGCGGGCGTGCGCCACGCACTTGTCCACGTCGGGCACGGACAGCGGCAGGTCGGTGACGCCGTCGCCGTGCGCCCGGTGGTGGTCCATCACCCAGCTGTCCGCCCGCACTCCCCCGTTGACCACGAACCGGGCCGAGCCGGACCGCAGCACGTAGGACTTGACGTCCGGGCTGCCGGTCTCCGGTCCGCGGTAGGCGACCAGATCCATTCCGAATACGGCCTGGTAGTAGTGCGCGGTCTGGGTGGCGTTGCCCGCCGCGAAGACGATCGCGTCCAGCGCGGTGACCGGGAACGGGTCGGCGGACTGGTCGTAGTCCACGAGCCCGACCAGCTGCTTGAGCTGGCTCGGGGCCATGCCGGCCTCGGCCTCGTCGGTGGTCAGCGTGTCGGCGGTGACGGTGCTGTCAATGCGAGTATCGGCAGTCATGGCCTCTCCTGGCGGTACAACCTGTAGCAGAAACATCCGCCATTAAAGCGTTAGTGTGCAACCGCCACCGTTCGGAATAATCATCTTGTACAGGCATTGCCGGGTTACGGTGGAAGATCTGGTCAATATGGATACCGAACGGAGCCGGGCGACTCAGCCGCCCGGCCGGTGAGTGGCCGGCTCGCGGCCAGCTGGCTGATGCGGCGCCGGGCCGGCGGTGACGTGCGGCACGCCGCGCTCGATCGGCTTGTCTTCCAGCAGCAGCTCTTCGCCGTGGTGCATCAGGGGCAGCGGCTCGCCGTCGAGCAGCTCGTAGCGGGCGCGGCGGGGGCCGACCGAGACGCAGAGCCTGCGGCCGCGGTAGCGCAGCCGGAAGATCAGCCGGGTGATGCCGGTCGGCAGCCGTGGGTTGAACCCGATCGTGCCTTCCTCGGTGCGCATCCCGCCGAAGCCGGCCACCAGCGCGGTCCAGGCGCCGGCCAGCGAGGCCATGTGCAGGCCGTCCTTGGTGTTGTGCTGCACGTCGTGCAGGTCCATCAGCGCGGCCTCGGCCAGGTACGCGTGGGCCAGCTCAAGCTGGCCCACCTCGGCGGCGATGACCGCCTGGGTGCAGGCCGACAGCGAGGAGTCCCGCACGGTCAGCGCCTCGTAGTAGGCGAAGTTTCGGGCCTTCTGCTCCGGCGTGAAAGCATCGCTGCGCAGGTGCATGGCCAGCACCAGGTCGGCCTGCTTGACCACCTGCTTGCGGTACAGATCGAAGTACGGGTAGTGCAGCAGCAGCGGGTACTTCTCCGGCGGGGTGCCGGCGAAGTCCCAGCGGGCGTGCTCGGTGAAGCCTTCGTGCTGCGGGTGCACCTCGAGGCGTTCGTCGTACGGGATGATCATGGCCGCGGCGGCGTCCCGCCAGGCGGCCGCCTCCTCGGTGCTGACGCCGAGCTCCGCCGCCGCGTCCGGCAGCCGGCCGACCGCGTCCGCGGCGGCGACCAGGTTCCGCTGCGCCATCAGGTTCGTGTAGACGTTGTTGTCCACGATCGCGTTGTACTCGTTCGGTCCGGTCACGCCGTCGATCCTGAACCCGCCGCTGGAGTCGTGCTGGCCGAGCTTGCGCCACAGCCGCGCGGTCTCCACCAGGATCTCCAGCCCGAACTCCAGCTCGAAGCCGGAGTCTTCGGTGGCGTCGAGGTACCTGAGCACGGCGTCGGCGATGTCGGCGTTGATGTGGAACGCGGCCGTGCCGGCCGGCCAGTAGCCCGAGCACTCCTGGCCCCTGATCGTCCGCCACGGGAAGGCCGCTCCGGCCAGGCCGAGGTCCCGCGCGTGGTCGCGGGCCAGCGGCAGCCCCAGGTGCCGCCAGCGCAGCACGTCGGCCGCCGCGTCCGGGTGGGTGTAGGTGAGCACGGGCAGCACGAACGTCTCGGTGTCCCAGAACGTGTGCCCGTCGTAGCCGGGGCCGGTCAGCCCCTTGGCCGCGATCGGCCGGTGCTCGGCTCTGGCGCCCGACTGCAGGATGTGGAACAGCCCGAACCGCACCGCCTGCTGGATCTCCGGGTCGCCCTCCACCTGGACGTCCGCGCCCGCCCAGAACTGGTCGAGGTACTCACGCTGCTCGGCCAGCAGGCCTTCCCAGCCGGTCAGCCTGGCCAGCGCGAGCGCGCCCACCACCTGGTCGTGCAGCGCGGGCCGGGAGCGCTGGCTGGACCAGCCGTAGCCGACGTACTTGACGACCTCCAGCCGCTCCCCCGGCGCCAGCCTGGTCGCCATCGTGCAGCGGCTGAGGTCGGGGAAGGCCTCGGTGTGCCGGGACATCTTCTCCGGGCCGGTCACCTCGTGCGACATGCCGGCCGCCAGCCGCAGGCCGCTCGCCCGGGTGCGGTGCACCAGGAACGCGCCGAGCTGGCCGTCGTTGACGGCGATGTGCTCCTCGCTGACCAGCGGAGACTCCAGCACGGCGGCGACGCGGGGGTCCTTGCCCATGTCGGGCAGTTCCTCGTTGGCGACGAGCTCGGACTGCACCACCACGCGCAGCGGCTCGTCGATCGGCTCGACCGTGTAGCGGAACGCGGCGACGGCCCGCTGGCTGAGCGAGACGAACCGCACCGAGGTGATCCGCACCCGGCAGCCGGCCGGCGAGCTCCACTCCACCTCGCGGGTCAGCGTCCCGGCCCGCAGGTCAAGCCGCCGCACGTGCGAGTGCAGGGTGCCGTAGCGCACGTCGAACGGCTCGTCGTTGACGTGCAGCCTGATCAGCTTGCCGTTGGTGACGTTGATGATCGTCTGGCCGGACTCCGGGTAGCCGTAGCCGGCCTCCGCGTACGGCAGCGGCCGGAACTCGCACAGCGAGTTCAGGTAGGTGCCAGGCAGCCCGTGCGGGTCGCCCTCGTCCAGGTTCCCGCGCAGCCCGATGTGCCCGTTCGACAGCGCGAACACTGACTCGCTCTGCGCGAGCACGTCAAGATTGAGCTCAGCCTCGGTCACGCACCACGGCTCGACCGCGAACGCCGCCTGCCTGATCATCCGCACTCCCTGGCCACCGACAGCCCCCGAGAGATTCGTACCCGGCGAGACCCCCTGCGCACCGGCCATCGGCAGCTTCTGGCTCGTGGTCACTTGTCCAGCAGCTCCTCAAGGTCATCGACCACGATATCCGCGCCGTGCTCGGCCAGCGCCTGGGCCTGGCCGGTCCGGTTCACGCCCACGACGAGGCCGAAGTGCCCGGCCCGGCCCGCCTCGACGCCGGCCAGCGCGTCCTCGAACACCACGGCCCTGGCGGCCGGCACGCCCAGCGCCTGCGCCCCGGCGAGGAACGTGTCCGGGGCCGGCTTGCCCGGCAGGCCGCGCTCCTTGGCGACCAGGCCGTCGATCCTGGCGTCGAACAGGTCCGCGATCTTGGCCACGTCCAGCACCTGGGCGGTGTTCGCGCTCGACGACACGACCGCGGTGCGCAGCCCGGCCTCGCGAACCCGCCTGATGTAGCGCACCGAGCCGTCGTAGACCTCGACGCCGTTCTTGGCGATCATCTCGAGCACGAGGGCGTTCTTGCGGTTGCTCAGGCCGTTGATGGTGTGGGCGGTCGGGGGGTCTGACGGGTCGCCTTCGGGGAGGTCGATGCCGCGCGCTTGGAGGAAGGACCGGGTCCCGTCCAGCCGCGGCTTGCCCTCCACGTACTGGTCGTACTCGCGGGTCTTGTCGAACGGCACGAACTCGGTGCCGGTCTGATCGGCCCACTCGCGCAAGAATTCGTCGAACATCGCCTTCCAGGCCGCCGCGTGGACCAGCGCCGTCTTGGTGACCACGCCGTCCAGGTCAAACAGGCACGCCAACGTCGTGTCAGGAAGTCCCAGCATGTCCCCTTCTCCGCTGCTCTTGCGCCTTGCTGCTCTGCGCGGCGCGTGCGCCGCTGCTCCTGCGCCTTCTTCGCTGTATGGCGCTGTGTGGCGCGCACAGTTACCCCACTGTGCCAGAGCCGGCCGGCATCCTGCCTGCTTGACGGCGACTAACGTACCGCTGGGCTATTCAGCGGCGCAGGCGGTTCACTGGGTGAATATCTTGATCAGGCCGCGGAGGTAGGTGATCCAGGCCGGGTCTCCTGTTATCGTCACCACCTCGTCGCCGGACCGGCCCCAGATCCAGCGCAGCAGGGGATCCGGGGCGGCCTGGACGACGGCCACCGCCTCGCGATCGGCTCCCGGCTCGATCAGCACGCCCGCCGGGGTCGGCCGTACCGTCCATGCGGCCGGACCCGCGGCGACGGTCACCGCTTCCTTGCCGCCCTCGGTCGCCGGCTGCTCGCCCTCGAGCTCGGCCATGTCCTCGGGCCAGCTCGCTGAGCCGTAGCCGAGGAACAGCGTGAGGGCCTCATCGATGCCATCGAGCGCGAGGTCATCAGGCGCGGGCGTGAGCGGCCGGCCGGCGGCTAGCTCGGCGTCCATCCGGTGGATGACCGTTTCCTGCGCCATCCTGCGGATCCAGAAGCCCACGGTCTGATCGGGCTTGTACCAGGTGAGCGCGGCCGAGTCCGCCGGATGGCTAGCGAACTCACCGGTCAGCTCGCGATAGGCACGGTCGAACGCCGCCAGCGGCTGCTCGCCCGACAAGTCAGGCGGCCAGGGATCCGGCCAGGCGCCCGTGCGGATGGCGACCACCTTGTGCAGGTACACCTCGGTGACGTGCCGGACCAAGTCAGTCACGGCCCAGCCGGGGCAGCTGGGCACCGCGGCTTCGAGGCCCGCCGCAGCCGAAGCCTCGCGCAGCAGGGTGTAGTCGGTCGCCAGGCATTCGAGAAACCGAGAGTTCTCCATGGCCAGATAGCTAACCACCGGCCACCGACACTTCTGGCTTGCGGGCGGCTTGGCTAGCGGGCCGCCGGGGGCTGGCGGAACGCTGGATACGGAGGAAACACGTGGGCGGGGGGCGGGCCGTCTGGCGGCTGTACCTCGAAGGGCTGCGGCTCGAAGGGCTGCGGCTCGAAGGGCTGCGGCTCGGGCGAGGCTGTCGGGATGAGGTCAGCGCCGGCCGCGCGACTCCACTCTTCTCCAGTCGGCGGGGGCCACGGCCCGGGACGTCCCCGCAGCCACACTGTCGTCACGACGATCAGGGCCAGGCCGCACAGGAGCCCGGCCAGCATGAGGATCACCCCAACCTCGGCGACCCCCGCCCAGCCGTGATGCGAGGCCAGCCCCATGGCGGTGCCGGTGATCCACATGATCACGCCCAGCGTCAGCGGGATGGAGCCCGCGACGGCAATGGCGATAAATGCGCGCGTCCGGTGCGTCAGAGTCGGAAT
>DASXME010000016.1:0-3981 GCA_036495825.1 Streptosporangiaceae bacterium | reverse complement strand
CGGCGCTGGAACGCCGGTCCGGGAAGGTACACCCATGCTCACAGTAGTGCCTGACGTTGCTGGCGCGCCGCCGGCCGTGGAGCCGTCGTCGCTGATCGACCAGATCGTGCGGGATGGTGCCCGGCAGATGCTGGCCGCGGCGCTGCAGGCCGAGGTCACCGCGTACGTCGACCGGTTCGCCGGCGTGCGCGGCGAGGATGGCCGGCGGCTGGTGGTGCGCAACGGCACCGCGGAGCCGCGGGCGGTGCTGACCAGCGCCGGGGCGGTGGAGGTGACCGCGCCGCGGGTGAACGACAAGCGCACCGACCCGGCCACGGGCGAGCGGATGCGGTTCAGCTCGGCGATCCTGCCGCCGTGGGCGCGCAAGACCCCGCAGGTCAGCGAGGTGCTGCCGCTGCTGTACCTGCACGGCCTGTCGTCGGGGGATTTCGTGCCCGCGCTCGGCCAGTTCCTCGGCAGCAGCGCCGGGCTGTCGTCATCCACGGTCACGAAGCTGACTGAGACGTGGACGGCCGAGGCCGCGGCGTTCATGACCCGGGACCTGTCCGTCGCGGATTACGTGTACCTGTGGGTGGACGGTATCCACCTGGGTATCCGGCTGGGCGAGGGCAAGCTGTGCCTGCCGGTGATGATCGGGGTACGAGCCGACGGGCGCAAGGAGCTGGTCGCGCTGGCCGGCGGCTACCGGGAGTCGGCGGAGTCGTGGGCCGACCTGCTGCGCGACTGCTCCCGGCGGGGGATGCGCGCCCCGGTGCTGGCGATCGGGGATGGGGCGCTGGGGTTCTGGACGGCGGTCCGCGAAGTGTTCCCGCAGGCCAGGACCCAGCGCTGCTGGTTTCACAAGATCGCCAACGTGCTCGGCGCGCTGCCGAAGTCCGCGCACCCGGGCGCGAAGAAGGCCCTCGCGGAGATCTGGAACGCCGAGGACAAGGACCACGCCCGCGCCGCGGTGAAGTCCTTCGCCGCCGCCTACGGCGCCAAGTTCCCCAAAGCCGCCGCCAAGATCACCGACGACGAGGACGAGCTGCTGGCCTTCTACGACTACCCGGCCGAGCACTGGGTGCACCTGCGCACGACCAACCCGATCGAGTCCACGTTCGCCACCGTCAGGCTGCGGACCAAGGTCACCAAGGGCCACGGGTCCAAGGCCGCCGCCCTGGCGATGGCGTTCAAGCTGATCGAGTCCGCGCAGCGCCGCTGGCGGATGGTCAACGCCCCTCACCTGGTTGCGCTCGTCCGCGCCGGCGCGACATTCATCCACGGCAAGCTAGTCGAGCGTCCCGGCGAGCCATCACCAGCCGGGCCTTCAACGGCCTGCCGGCCTGACCCGCCCGAGGTAGCCCGAGGTGGCCCGCACCAGGCAAGTCGGCGGGCCGGACGACCCTGCTCACGCCGGGCCGCCCGCCCGCCGGTCCGGACAAGGCCTTGATTTCCGAACGGTTCCACCGCGGGCCGTGCTGAAAGCGGGCTCCCGCTGGTGGCGCCGCCCGAACCCGGCGGCCGGCTAGCCGCGCTCGCAGTGCACCTCGACGACGAGATCGAGGTAGCGGCCGACCATTCCGCGGGACGCGGTCACGCCGAACTCGGTCCGGTCGATGCGCACGGTCCCGCGCGCCGTAAACGACCGCGGCGATATCTCCGAGCGCTCGATCGACAGCCGGACCGGCCGGGAGATGTCGCGCACCGTCAGCGTGCCGTCGAGGGACTGGCCATCCAAGCGTTCGGAAGCAAAGGTTATTAGCGAGTACCGGCCGGAATCGAGAAACCGCGCCGACCGGACGACACCGTCCCTGGCCGTGCTGGATGTGCGGAAGCTCGCCGTCCCGATCTGCACCCGGACGGCGGAATCGGCCAGCGGCTCGGCAATGTCGATTGTCCCCGACGTGATCGTGAAGGTGCCGCGGACCGGAGCGAGCCCGAACAGGTGCCGGGTGCGGAAGGCAATGACCGAGCGGCCGGCGTCGATCTCGTACCGGCCGAGCGCGGGGACGGCGGGGGCAGTTGTCGCGTGATCTGGCTTTGTTGGCATGGCTCAAGTGCACGGCAGCCGGGCCGCCGCGCGGCAGGGCGAGCCGTCGGAACCGGATGCGACTTTCGTAGGGTTCCGGCCGGCGAAGGTTGGCAGGGCCGGGGAGCGCGGGGGGCGATGACGTACCGTGAGCGGCGTGAACGACGTGCCGTGGCACCGCAGACACCGGGTCGCATTCGACGTGGCGATCGCGGTGTTCTTCGTGCTGCTCGACACCGGGGTGACGCTGATCGGCGGCTCGTGGTGGCCGGCCCGGCCCGGCGCGCTCGCCTGGGTCCTGCTGGGCCTGCAGGCGGCGGCCTGCTTCTCGCTGGTCGCCCGGCGCCGCGCGCCGCTCACCGTGATGGCCATCCTGGGCGCGTTCACGCTCGCGGTCACGCTGCTGATCTCGCCGGCCGGCCTGCTGACGCCGGTCCACGACGGGAATTCGTGGGCGCCCTACTCCACCGCGCTGGCCGCCTACGGGCCGGTCTTCTGCGGCCGGGGCCGCCGGGACCGGCGGCAGGCGTTCGCCGCGGTCGCGCTGTTCACGATCATCGCCGCCCGGCCCTGGCAGCCGTCCGCCGAGGTGATCGCGATCGGGTTGCTGCGCACCGGGGTCGGACCGGTGCTGGCGCTGTACTTCGACGCCCGCAGGCAACTGGTGCAGGCGCTGACCGAGCGGGCCGAGCGAGCGGAGCGCGAGCGGTACCTGCTCGCCGAGCAGGCCCGTGCCGAGGAGCGTGCCCGGCTAGCCGGCGAGATGCACGACGTGGTGACGCACCGGGTGAGCCTGATGGTGCTGCAGGCCGGCGCGCTGCGGATGACGGCGGCCGACGAGGCGACCCGGCAGGCGGCCGAGGAACTGCGGGCCGCGGGCTGCCAGGCCCTCGACGAGCTGCGGGATCTGGTCGGCATCCTGCGCACGGCGCCGGAAGGCGAACAGGCGCCAGGGGCACCAGGGTTCGCCGCGCTGGTCGCGGAGTCGACCGCGGTGGGTACGCCGGCCGAGCTGGTCGAGGAGGGTGACCCGGCGCTCGCCTCGCCGGTGGTCGGGCGCACCGCGTACCGGATCGTGCGCGAGGCGCTGACCAACGTGCGCAAGCACGCGCCGGGCGCGCAGGTGCTGGTCCGGGTCAGCTACGACCAGTCGCAGGTGCGGCTGACCATCCGCAACGCCCGGCCGGCCGGCGGGCTGGGCCATGCGGGCTCGGGGCTGGCCGGTACCGGCTCCGGCCTGGGCATCGCTCACCTCAGGCAGCGGATCGAGCTGGTGCACGGGACACTGCAGGCCGGACGTTCGGCGGACGGCGGATTCTGCGTCGAGGCCACGCTGCCCGCGTACGTGCCGACCGCGGAACCGGCGGCGTAGCGCCGTGGTCAGGGTCGTGGTGGTGGACGACGAGCCGATGGTGTGCGCGCACCTGAGCACGATCCTCGGCTCCGCCGACGACATCGAGGTCGTGGATCAGGCCCACGACGGCGCCGCGGGCGTCGAGGCGGTCGTGCGCAGCCGGCCCGACGTGGTGCTGATGGACCTGCGGATGCCCGGCGTCGACGGCCTCACCGCGATCGAGCGGATCGGCCAGCTGGCCCAGCCGCCGGCCGTCGTGGTGCTGACGACCTTCGACGCCGACCAGTACGTGCTGCGCGCGCTGCGGGCCGGCGCGGCCGGGTTCCTGGTCAAGTCCACGCCGCCGGAGGACCTGATCGGCCTGGTGCGGGTCGCCGCCGAGGGTCACACCGTGCTCTCCCCCGCCGCCGCCAAGCGGCTGATCGCCGCGTCGTCCGACACCCAGCAGTCCCGCGACCGCGCCCGCAAGCTGGCCCGCGCGCTGACCGAGCGGGAGACCGAGGTGCTGGCCGGCCTGGGCGAGGGCCTGTCGAACGCCCAGATCGCGGCCCGGCTGTACCTGTCCGAGGCGACCATCAAGGGCTACGTGTCGCGGATGCTGGACAAGCTGGGCTGCGCT
>DASXME010000015.1:0-3031 GCA_036495825.1 Streptosporangiaceae bacterium | reverse complement strand
GCGCAGATCGCCGCCGACGTCGCCTCGGTGGCGAGCGCGCTGTGCCCCGGGGCCGACATCCGCGCCGGTTACGACAGCGACGGGCCGGCCAGCCTGCGCTCCGTGCTCACGTCCGTCGCGGCCGAGCGAGCGCGGGCCGAGGCGGACACAGCCGGCTGCCCGTACGCGGCCGTGACCGTCCCGCTGGCCATCACCCCGGAGCCCGGCCGCGACGGCGCGGTCGCCCGCGCGGTCGCCGAGGCTGGCCCGGCCGTCACCCGCACGGCGCACCTGGGCCCGCATCCGCTGCTCGCCGCCGCGCTGCACGACCGGCTGGCCGAGGCCGGGCTGGTGCCGGCCCGGCGGATCGCGGGGCTGAGCCTGGTACGGACCGAGCTGGGCATCCTGATCGGCGCCGCGGGCGGCGGGCAGGCCCTGGCGGCCGCGGAGACCGCCGCCGTGCTGCTCACCGCGCGGCTCGGCGTGCCGGTGGCGCCGGTCTCGCTGGACGGCGGGGACAGCCTCGCCGGCGGCGTGACCCGGCTGCGGGAGGCGGGTGCCTCGCGCTTTGCCCTGGCCCCTTACGTCGTCGGTCCTGAGGTCGGCACGGCGGACCTGGCCGCGATGGCCGCGGCCGCCGGGGCCGACTGCGCTCCCCTGCTGGGCTCGCATCACGCGATCGGGCGGCTGGTCACGATGCGCTACGGCGCCGCGCTGGCCGGCTAGCGCCCCGGCCGCGGGCGCCGGCTCAGGTCGCGTACAGCAGGACGCCGTCCGGCTCGGAAGCGCGGAGTCGGCCCTGGCTGACCAGCACGTCGAGGTGCGCGGCGGTCTCCATCACCGCCATCATCTGGTTGAACGGGTCCAGCTCGTCGAACTGCCGCTCGCGGCGCGTCCAGGTCAGCTGCCGGGCCGCCTCGTACGCCGTGACGGCACCGTCGGCGATCACCGCGGCGCAGGCGTCCAGCCGCTGCTCGTGGTGCGCGATCAGCTCGTCGATCCGGGCGTGCGCGCTGCCGGCCACCGGCCCGTGGGCCGGCAGCAGCCGCAGGTCCGGCATCGACCGGACCAGGCGCAGCGAGGCCAGGTAGTCGCCGAGCGGCAGCTCGGGCCGCGCCGCCTCGAAGCCGATCGACGGCGTGATGTGCGGCAGCACGTGATCGCCGGCGAACAGCAGGCCGTGACCGGCGTCGGCGTAGACGACGTGCCCCCTGGTGTGCCCGGGGGTCGGGATCACCCGCAGCTTCCTGCCGGGCAGTTCGATCTCGTCGGCGCCGGTCAGCCACTCGTCCGGCTTCTCCCACTCGGCGGGGTTGCGCGGCGGCCCGGCGTGGCGCAGCCGGTCGATGACCGGGCCGGCGCCGCAGCGCCGCAGCAGCAGCCCGTAGAAGTTCGGCGTGCGGTCATCACGGCTGAGTATGACGTCGAGCGAGGGCTGCTCGCCCGCCCCGATCAGCACCCGGGAGCCGAACAGGCGGCGCACGGTCAGCGCCATCGTGTAGTGATCCCGGTGCAGGTGGGTCACCAGGAAGCTGCGCACGTCACCGAGCTCATGGCCGATCTCGGCCAGCGCGGCTTCGAGCCGCTCCCTGGCCAGGTCCAGCGCCCAGCCCGAGTCGATCAGGGTCAGTCCGGCGCCGTCCTCGATCGCGTACACGTTGACCGCGCGCAGCCCGTCGTTCGGCAGCGGCAGCGGGATCCGGTGCACGCCCTCGGCGACGGCGAACGCCCCGGGGTTCTCCCAGTCATGCCGGTCGGTGCTGATGGCGCCTCCCTCGGCCCGTCCAGCGCTGAACGCCCAGTGCTGTCAGCGCTGGCCACAGACGATAATGCCACCACTACGCTGTAGGCAGAAGATCATGTAGGGCAACCGCAGGACCGGGAGGAGGCCGTCGTTGGCGACCGTACGCGGCCAGGAGTTCGTGATCGAGGATCACGCCGGCCCTCTCGCGGCGGCACTGACGCTGGGCGTCGCGGCGGCGCTGGAGCCGCGCTTCACGGTTGTCCAGGAGACCCGGCGGGCGGTCCGGCAGGTGTGGCTGGACACCTTCGACTGGCGGCTGTACGCGGCCGGGCTGGTCTTGCGGCAGGTGACCGGGTCGCGGTCCGGCGAGCTCGTCCTGGCCACGACCGCGGGCGAGGCGGTGGCGTCCCAGCCGGCCAGGGCGCAGCGCTGGCCGCGGCTGGCCGCGGTCATCGCGGCGGGGCCGCTGCGCGACCGGATCGACCCGGTCGTCGAGGCCCGCGCGCTGCTGCCGCTGGCCCGGGCGCAGGGCACGCTGACCCTGCTGCGGGTGCTGGACGGCGAGCGCAAGACGGTGGCCCGCATCACCCTGGACGTCGCGTCGCTGGCCGATCCGGTAGCCGCCCCGCTGCCGGGCCGGCTGACGCTCACCGCGGTCCGCGGCTACCAGGCGGCCGCGGACCGGGCCGGGCGGCTGCTCGCGGCGGCCGAAGGGTTCACGGCCAGCCCGGGCCCGGCGTTCGGCGCCGTGCTGGCCGCGGCCGGCCGCGGCCCCGGCGACTACACCGACAAGGTTGACGTCGCGCTGCCGCCGTCCACGCCGGCTCGTGCCGCCCTGGCCAGCGTGCTGCTCCGGCTGGCCGGCACGATCGAGGTCAACGTGGGCTTCGTCGTCCGCGACGTGGACACCGAGTTCCTGCACGACCTGCGGGTCGCCGTGCGCCGCACCAGGTCCGCGCTCAAGCTGGCCGGCGACGCACTGCCCGACGGGGTGGCCACGCGGTTCGCGGCCGAGTTCAAGTGGCTGGGCGACCTGACCACGCCGACCCGTGACCTGGACGTCTACCTGACCGGATTCGACAAGATGGCGGCGGGGCTCCGCGCCGCCTCGCCGGGTGATCTCGAGCCGCTGCGGGCGCACCTGGCGGGCCGCCGCGCGATCGAGCGGCGGCGGCTGACCCGCGGGCTGCGGTCGGCCAGGTTCACCGCGCTGATGGCCGGCTGGCGCGCGGCGCTGGAGGCGGCGGCCGGCCAGCCCGCCAGCCGCGGGCCGGACATCGGCGCCCTGGCCGCCGACCGGATCGCCCG
>DASXME010000014.1:0-12473 GCA_036495825.1 Streptosporangiaceae bacterium | reverse complement strand
CGGTCGGCTTTGTCGGACTTGCGGTGCTTGTGCTTGACGCCTAGGCCGCCAAAGAGGGTGAGGCCGGTCAGCCGCAGCACCGGGCCGTTCGGATCGGGCTGCATGGCTCCCTCTCCGACGTCGCGGCCGCCGAACAGGGCGATGCCCGAGTCGACCACCCGCATCTCCGGCGGCACGATGATGTCCATCCCGCCGAAGATCGCGGTGCAGTTCAGGGTGATCTCCTGCTGCGGCAGCTCGACCTCGCGGAAGTCGAACGTCGCGCCGCCGAACACCATGAGCGCGGTCATCTTCGGCTCCACCTGCCACTTGCCCTTGCGTGTCGCCCCGCCGAAGATCGCGATGATCAATTGCCGGCGGCGCTTCGCCTGCGGGGCCAGGTCAGTCGCCTGCGCCGGGCGCGCGACCACGCTCTTGGACGGCAGGTCGTCGACGAGCGGTGCGATCTCCGCGTGCGTCTTAGCTTCGTAGAGGCCGTCCAGCCGTTCTGAGTGCTCAGCCACCGACAGCCTGCCCTCGGCGAGGGCGGCGTTCAGTACCGCAGCGGCCTGGTCGCGATCGGCGTCGGAGGCCCGCAGCCGGGAATTTGGGTTGAAAGGTTCCGGGTGCACTCGGCTATTGTCGGCCCTGCCGGGGTGAGTGCGGTAGTCCGGGGCCCCGATAGCTAATGCCGCGCCGCCGCGTCACGGGCAGCCAGGCGATTGGGGGCGCAGGTGGGTCACGTCGAGGCCGCGCACCTCAGCCATCTTCTGCCCGACGGCCGGCTGCTGCTCGACGACGTGTCGTTCCGGGTGGGCGAAGGCACCACGGCCGCCCTCATCGGGCCCAACGGCGCAGGCAAGACCACGCTGCTGCGGCTGATCGCCGGTGACCTGGCCGCGCAGTTGGGCACGGTCAGCCACAGCGGCGGCCTGGGCGTGATGCGGCAGTTCATCGGCGGCACCGGAGACGGGCCGACGGTTAGGGACCTGCTGATCTCGGTCTCCCCGCCGCGGGTCCGCGCCGCCGCCGAGCGGCTGGACCAGGCGGAGCGGGTGATGGTCGAGCGCGATGACCAGCCCGCCCAGCTACGCTACGCGGCGGCCCTCACCGACTGGGGCGATGCGGGCGGATACGACGCGGAGGTGCTCTGGGACACCTGCACGATGGCCGCGCTCGGCATACCGTACGACCGGTGCCGCCAGCGGGAGACCAGCACCCTGTCGGGCGGCGAACGCAAGCGCATGGTCCTGGAGGCGCTGCTGCGCGGCCCGGCCGAAGTGCTGCTGCTCGACGAGCCGGACAACTACCTGGACGTGCCCGCCAAGCGCTGGCTGGAGCAGCAGCTCACCGCGACCGCCAAGACCGTGATCCTGGTCAGCCACGATCGTGAGCTGCTGGCCAACAGCGCGGAACGGATCATCACGGTCGAGGACGGCGGGGCCTGGATTCACGGCGGCGGGTTCGTCGGCTACCCGCAGGCCCGGCTCGACCGGATAGCCCGGCTTGACGAGCTACGCCGCCGCTGGGATGAGGATCACGCCCGGCTGAAGGCCCTGGTCCGGATGTACCGGCAGAAGGCCTCCTACAACTCGGACATGGCGTCCCGGCTGCAGGCCGCGGAAACCCGGCTGCGCCGGTTCGAGGAGGCCGGACCGCCCGAGCTCGCCCCCCGCGAGCAGAACATCCGGATGCGGCTGCGCGGTGCACGGACCGGCAAGCGCGCGGTGATCTGCGAAGACCTGGAGCTCACCGGGCTGATGAATCCGTTCAGCCTGGAGGTCTGGTACGGCGAACGGGTCGCCGTGCTCGGCTCCAACGGGTCCGGCAAGACCGCGCTGCTCCGGCTGTTCGGCGGCCAGCCCGTCGCCCACTCGGGCCGCTGGCGGCTGGGCGCCAGGATCGTCCCCGGCCTGTTCGCGCAGACGCATGACCGGCCGGATCTGGCGCACCGCAGCCCGGACGAGATCCTGATGACCGAGCATGCGCTGCTCCGCAACGAGGCCATGTCCGCACTCGCCCGCTATGAACTGCAGCACTGCGCCACGCAGCCGTTCGGGACCCTGTCCGGCGCACAGCAGGACCGCCTGCAGATCCTGCTGCTCGAACTGGCCGGCTCGACTCTGCTGCTGCTGGACGAGCCCACCGACAACCTCGACCTGGCCAGCGCCGAGGCGCTGCAGAACGGCCTAGAATCCTACGAGGGTGTCGTGCTCGCGGTGACCCACGACCGCTGGTTCGCCCGGTCCTTCGACCGCTTCCTCATCTTCGGCTCGGACGCTGACGTGTACGAGGCCACCGAGCCGGTATGGGACGAGTCAAGGACGGTCCGGCCCAGGTAATACACGGTCTTGCTAGGCTAGCCGGATATTACTTCGCGGCCGGGCCTCCCGGCCGTCTGTTCTTGAAGGGGTTCTCAACCGTGAAGAAGCTGCTCCTGATCGGCATGGTCGGTGCGAGCGCGTTCGCGCTCTGGCGGAAGGTTCAGGCCGACCGCGCCGAGCTTGATCTCTGGACCGAGGCCACCACCGACGACTGACGGCCGTCCGGCTCGTAGCTCCCCGGCACGCGGGAGCGAACGCTTTCGCGCTGCCGGACCTCGCGTCTCCAGCGGATAAAATGACGGCAGCGGGGCCATAGCTCAGTTGGAAGAGCACCTGGTTTGCAACCAGGGGGTCAGGGGTTCAAGTCCCCTTGGCTCCACGCAATCCTGAGGCCGGTTCCGATCATGGAACCGGCCTCTTTGATCTTGGTGCAGCAGCGAAGTGCAGCAGTCGTCGGCACATCGCAGAGCCCATAGGTGGCGAGCTACGTCAGTCCTCTCCGGAGAACCGCTCCCAGGCCGCTTGCTTGGAAACGCCGAGCGCCACTCCGATACGGGTCCAGCTAACGCCCCGGGCGCGCAGGATATCGACGTAGTCGTGCATGGCGGCGTCGATCTGGGGGGCCGCCGCCTGCGCCTTGGCCAGGCTGGCCAGCAGCTCATCGTCCGGCAGTTCGTGCCGCACGTTGATCTCGGGCTTCGTTTCCGTGGCCAGGATCTGGACGCACAGATCGATGCATTCGTTGCAGATGTAGACGCCAGGTCCGGCTACGAGCTTGGCCACCGAGTTCTTGTCTTTGGTGCAGAACGAGCAGCACAGCGTTCCGGGTTGGTTGACGTCCTGGGCAGAGTTCGCGGAAGTAGCCATACCGTCAAGGTAGCCTTGACAATCAGCTGTGTCAAGGTAACCCTGACGCAGCGAGGCTAAGGGCCGCCGAGGTTATGGGTGAGATCAGCAAGACCTGGTCGGCGTCGTATTCGACGAAGCGCTCGCGCTCGGTGAAGCCGAGCCGGGCGAGCAGCCGCAGCGAGGCCATGTTGGCGTCGCCGGCTCCGGAACGCGGGGGATGGGCATCCGTCCAGGCCTTATGAAGGCTACTCTCGAGTAGGGTCACCGCGAATGTCAGATGGCAAGCCCCGGAGGGATGTCAATGGGCGCGTACCAGACCATACTGGTCGGCACCGATGGATCGGACTCGTCGTACCGCGCGGTAGAGCGTGCCGCCGAGGTCGCCGCGGGGTCCGCCGCGAAACTCGTCATCGTATGCGCGTACATGCCGGCCACCAGGCAGGAGATAGCGTCCGCCGAGGACGTTCTCGGTGACGAGGCGTACCAGGTGGTTGGCTCGGCTCCCGCCGAGGACACGCTGCGCACCGCAGCCGAGCGGGCGGCCAAGCACGGTGCGGTCAGCGTCGAGCGCGCCGCCGTCGCGGGCGAGCCGGTCAAGGCGCTGATCGGCGCCATCGGCGATCACCGCGCCGACCTGCTGGTGGTGGGCAACCGCGGGCTGAACACGCTGGCCGGGCGGATCCTCGGCTCGGTGCCGGCTGACGTTACCCGCCGGGCCGCCTGTGACGTGCTGATCGTGCACACGGTCCGGTAAGCACAGTCCGGTAGGCACAGTCCGGTAAGCGCACGGTCCGGTAGGCCGCACAGCACAGCGCGGTAACCGCGGAAACCCGCCCGAAACCCCTCGGAAAAAGGGGGGCATTACGCTCCGGTAATGTCGATGCCGACGGCTATTTCGCCTCGCTGGAGGACGTCCATGGGCGGGCAGGATTCCGAGATGGCGCAGAGGAGCGATCCGTACCAGGCAGACGAGGTCACGCCCAACCCGGAGATCGCCGAGCGGATCGAGGAGACGCTGCTCGGCGGCCCGCGCCGCTACACCCGCTGTGAGGTGGCCGAGGCGGCCGGGGTGAGCATTGAGCGGGCCCGCGCGGTGTGGCGGGCGCTGGGCTTTGCCGATGTGGACGAGAACGCGCGGGTGTTCACCGACGGGGACATCGAGGCGCTGCGCACCTGGACCATGCATGCGGACGCCATCGGCTCCGGGTCCGACGACAAGCTGCCGCAAGTCCGCGCGGTGGGGCAGACCCTGTCCCGGCTGGCCGACTGGCAGGTCAGGGAGATCATCGCTCGCGTGGGGGACATCGCCGACCCGAACTGGACCGAGCAGCAGCGGGCCAGCACCGGGGCAGAGCTAGCCGAGGTGCTGCTGCCCGTGGTGGAGAGCCTGCAGTCGTACGCCTGGCGGCGGCACCTCGTCGCGGCGATTGGCCGCTTCATGTCGGTATCCCCCGACGAGCTGTCCACGACCACGACGGTCGTCGGGTTCGCCGACATCGTGGGGTACACCAGCACCACGCGGCACACCGACATCCACGAGCTGTCCGTGCTGCTGGAGACGTTCGAGCAGAACGCCGCCGAGACGATCGTGGGCCTGGGCGGCCGGGTGGTGAAGACGGTCGGCGACGAGGTGCTGTTCGTCGTGGACGCGCCGCGCGACGCGGCGGAGATCGCCCTGCTGCTCTCCGATCCCGGCCGGGCCAGCCAGCATCTGCCCCAGTTGCGGGTCGGCATGGCGCTGGGCCAGGTGCTGAGCCGGTTCGGCGACGTCTACGGACCCGCGGTCAACCTCGCGTCCAGGCTGACCTCGCTGGCCAGGCCGGGGACCGCGCTGGTGGACAGGGAACTGGCCAAGGCGCTGCGCGAGGATGAGGCCTTCCGGCTGCAGCCCAGGCGCCCGGCCGCGGTTCGCGGCTATCACCATCTGCGGTCCTGGTCGCTGCGCCGCGGCAAGCTCGAAGCAGGCAAGACCGGAGCAGGCGAGACCGGAGCAGGCGAGACCGGAGCAGCGGTACCCGGCGGGATGCCCTACCCGGCGGTCAGCACGCACGCGGTGACCGGGATCTGAGCCGCGGCTACTCCTCCACGATCTTCCCGGCGATGGCCCGGACGGCGTCGATCGTGTCCGCGTCCGCCGCCTGCTTGTCCGGCCGGTACCTGATGACCCGGGCGAACCGCAGGGCCAGGCCGCCGGGGTACCGGCGGCTGGTCTGCACGCCGTCGAAGGCGATCTCGACCACCAGCCCGGGCCGGACCCGCACCACGCCGCCGGCATCCCTGGCGTCCTGCGGCATCCGGGCCTGCCCGGGCCCGTCGGCCGCCAGTTCGAGCAGCCGTCCGGTCTGCCAGGCCAGCATCTGATCGGTCAGGCCCTTGAAGGTCTTGCCCAGCATCACGAAACCGTCGCCTTCGGTGTCCCGCGCGCCCAGGTGCAGGTTAGACAGCCAGCCCCGGCGCCGGCCGTGACCCCACTCGGCCGCGAGCACCACCAGGTCGAGGGTGTGGCGCGGCTTGACCTTGATCCACTCACCGCCCCTGCGGCCCGCGGCGTACGGCGCGTCGAGCGACTTCACCACCGCCCCCTCGTGGCCGCGGCTGACCGCGTCGGCGAAGAACGCCTCGGCGGCCTCGGCGTCCGCGGTCACCGTGCGCGGGATGAGCAGTGCGGCGGGCAGCAGGCCGGCCAGCCTGGCGTAGCGCTCCCGGGCGGGCAAGTCGATCAGATCCGTGCCGTCGAGGTGCAGCAGGTCGAAGAAGAACACGCTGAGCGGCACGTCCCCGCGCCGCGCCTCGACCTCGGCCCGGCTGCCGGCCCGGCCCGCCGTGACCTGGAAGGGCTGCGGGCGCCCGTTAGGAGAAAGCGCGATCACCTCGCCGTCGAGTACCGCCGACGAGGCGGGCAGCGCGGCGACCGCCTCGACGATCTCCGGCACCCGCGCGGTGATGTCGTCCAGCGTCCTGGTGAAGATGGCGATTCGCGGGCCGTCCTTGTGCACCTGGACCCGGATGCCGTCGATCTTCCACTCGATCGCGGCGGGCGAGATCTTCGCCATGGCGTCGGCGATGGTAGCCGCCGACGCCGCCAGCATCGGCCGCAACGGCCGGCCGACGGCCAGGCTGAACGAGCGCAGGGCGGTCAGCGCCGCCTCGCTATCGGCCGCGGGTCCCGACAGTGCCGCCTGCGCCACCGCGGGCAGCGAGCCGCCCAGCATCAGGGCCCGCCTGACCTCGCCGGCCGGCACCGCGGCCGCCTGCGCCACCGCTTCGACCATGACCCCTTCGAGTGCGCCCTGCCGCAGGTCCCCGGCGAGCAACTGGATGAGGAAGGTGCGTTCCGCCTCGGTCGCCCGGCCGAACAGCGCGGCGAGCAGCGACCGCCGCTGCGCCTGGGCGCCGGAGCCGCTGATCTCCCCGATGGCCGCGAACGCGCTGTCGGCGTCCGCGAGGGTCAGGGTCGGCTCGGCGGCCGCGGCCGTCGCGGCCGGGTCCGGCGAATCCGCAGCCGCGCCGGCCACCGCGGCCACCGCACCGGCCTCGGCGGTTTCCCGGCGCGGCGCCAGCAGATCGGACAGGGCCGCGTAGCCGACCCCGATCTGGCGCTGGCGCAGCTCGCCGGAGAGGAACGCGACGGCTGTCGGCACCTCGTCGGCGCGGGCGCGCCCGAGCAGGCCGGCCATCTGATCGATCTTCGCCCGGCGGCCGGACACGCTGGCCACCTGGGCTGACACGTCCGCTATCTCGCTTAGCAGCACCACGGCATTGTGCTACGAACCTCCGTCATCCAGTCCGGCCGGGGCACCGGTCAGGGTAATGTGGCCCGCCCGGGACTGCTACGGTGAGTAAGCGGTAGGCCGGAAAAGCATCGGAACGTAACCCTCGCAGGGAGCCCTCACATGGCCTCAACCGAGAACACTACGAGTCCAGAGCACGGTCGTGTCCGCTGGCGGCGGTTCGCCGTCATCATGCTTCCCGCTGCCGTCATCGCCTCCGTGCTGATCGCGCTGACCGCCCGCGGGGCGATCGCCGCGTCGTTCGCCGTGTCCGGCCAGCAGTTCACGGTGACCGCGACCAAGCTGACCGGCACCGGCTTCGAGCAGTACGGCTCCACCTTCAAGGAAGCCAACGGGAAAGAGCAGCCCGTCGCCGTGTCGGTGATCCGCAACGCCACGCTGTCGAACCTCTGCCAGAGCGTGAAGGTGCTGGGCGTGACCCTGCGGATCACCGCGGGCTCGGGCAGCACCCCGGTGACCGCGTCCAACCTCGTGGTCGGGGCAACGGATCTTTCCGGCGACGCCACCTTCAAGAACATCAGCGTCGGCCAGGACGCCAGCACGCTGAACCAGGCGCCGGGCGAGACGGGACAGGCGGGCACGTTCGCCCAGCAGGCCTCCTCGGTGTCGATCAGCGGCGTCCACCAGGTGGCCTGGTCGACCACGGCAGGCACGTTCACGCTGCCGGGCTTTCACCTGCAGGTCGGCGGCAGCCCCTGCTGACGGTTCCCTCGGGATCCGGCCGGGCACGTGGTGCCCGCAACCTTGAGTACCGGTGGCAATGGAGGCATCCTTGACTGCGGCGGAACCAGCCACGCCCGCGGGCAGCGCTAAGCGGGCACGGCTGGCCTGGCGTGAGTGGCGGCGCACCCGCCCGTTCTGGGGCGGGCTGCTGATCACGACGGGCGGCATCGAGATCCTGTCCACGGCGGTCGTCTCGCTCGGCCCGACGCTCCGGGTGGGCCTGGGCGGCGTCGACGGGTTCGTCGGGATCGTGATCGCCTTCGTGCTCGCCGTCTGCGGGCTGCTGCTGTGGTTCAGCCCGGCGCAGCGCCCGTTCTACTCGATCGTCGCCATGGTCCTCGCCCTGGCCAGCTTCAACACGCTGAACTACGGCGGGTTCTTCATCGGCATGCTGCTGGGGATTATCGGCGGCGCGCTCGGCTTCGCCTGGACCCCGGCCACCGTGCACCGCCGCACCGCACGCAGCGAGCGCACCAGGCCGCGCGCGGCCGCAGGCGCACTGTCCCTGGCGCTGGCCAGGCTCCGGTCGTCGCGCAACGGCCGGTCACCGCAGGCCAGCAGCGGCGAAGGATCCGGGCAGGCGAACCGGGTGCAGGGCCTGGCGGCGCTGTCGCTCGGCCTGCTCCTGCTCGGTGCCGGCCTGCCCGCCGCACGCCCGGCCGCCGCTTCCGCGCCGGGCGGCTCGGGTAGCTCGGGCGCCTCCGGCTGCATCCTGTTCATCCTGTGTCCGCCACCGAAGCCGCCGCCCGCCGGCTCACCCGGGCCGTCGACCCCGCCGGTGCCGGGCGGATCCACCGGATCGACTGCTCCCGGCGGATCCGCGGGCAGCGCACCGCGGCACGGCAAGATCAAGCGGACGACCGCGACCCGCGGCCTGGTGGCCGCCACCGTGCCCGCCGTCCTGACCGCGGGCTCCGCACAGTTGGTCGGCCTCGGCTACGACGGCGTGGCCGAGGTGCCGACGGCCTCGGGGCCGCCGGTGCAGATGATGAAGTTCAGCCTCCGGTCGGTCACCCTGACCGGCAAGCCGACCCTCACCATTAAGCAGAACGCAAGCACCGCGGTGACCAGCACATCGGTGCTCTCCTTCACCGGGAACGTCGTGCTCTACGCCACGAAGCTGTCCGGCGACCTGCTCGGCGTGCCGGTAACGCTCACGCCGAGCAGCCCGCTGTCGCTCGTCCTCCAGCTGCTCAAGCCGCTGACCGAGGGGCTGACCGTGACGATGACGCATGTGGTCACCAATCAGCCGCTGACCACGTCGGTCGCCTCACGGTGGTCCAGCTTCCTGATCAGCGTCCGCCCTGGAACGTAGCGGCCCGGCCCTCGCCCGCCAGACGGACCGGGCTCAGTGCCGCGAGTTTCTCCCGTTGCTGCCGGTCTCCGCCATCACCGCGTCCGCCTCCTGGTCTGCGGCGATCTCGGTCTCGGCGGCCGCGTCCTGGCTGGCATCCTCGTCGGTCATCACGTCGTCCGGCGGCTGCGCGGCCCGGCGCCGTTTCGCGATCGCCGTGATGGCTCCTGCCGCCGCGGCAAGCACGGCGAAGCCGGCCATCAGCCGGGGCCAGATCCGGCGCTTAGCCGCGGTCGCCCCGGGCTCGATCCGGTGGGCGGCGGCCTCCATCAGCCCGGAGACCTTCGGGGCGACGTTCTCCTGCAGGCTGTGTGCCGCCTGCTCGACCCGGGGTGCCGTCCACGCGCGGGCTCCTCGCACGCCCTGCTCGACCCGGGGAGCGGCCCAGTCGCGCGCCCCGCGTACCCGTGGAGCCGTCCACGCGCGAGCCTCCCGCACGCCTTGCGCGGCGGTCGTGCCGGCCTTCTTCGCCAGCGGGCCGGCCTGCGTGGCTGCCTCGCGGGCGTGATCCAGTCCGGCGCTCACCTGATCCTGAGCAGCCTGAGCTGCATCTTTACCGTTGATGCGGGTCATAGCTAACCTCCCGTGTGAACATCTGAGTGACACACTTCCCTCCTGCGGCGTGCTCAACCCTGCCGATGTCGGCCGCAGCGCTGGCACCTGAGCCGATACGACGCAGGGCGTAAACCGTGGAAAGATGCATTGCATGGCCAATACTCTGACCGCGACGCTGCAGACGAGCCTCGGGCCCGTTGTCGTGCAGCTCCTTCCTGATCATGCGCCCAAGACCGTGCGCAACTTCGTCGAGCTCGCCGAGGGCCGTCGCAAGTGGACCCATCCGACGAGCGGTGCGACCAGCACAGACCGGCTCTACGACGGCACGGTCTTCCATCGGGTCATCCCCGACTTCATGATCCAGGGCGGCGACCCGCTCGGCTCGGGCCGGGGCGGCCCCGGTTACCAGTTCGCCGACGAGTTCCACCCCGAGCTGTCCTTCGACCGGCCCTACCTGCTGGCGATGGCGAACGCGGGCCCGGGCACCAACGGCTCGCAGTTCTTCATCACGACCGTGCCCACCCCGCACCTCAACCGCAAGCACACGATCTTCGGCAAGGTCATCGAGGGCAGCGACGTGGTGGACCGGATCAGCCAGGTGCGCACCGGGCGTGCCGATCGGCCGGTCGAGGACGTGGTGCTGGTCTCGATCGAGATCAAGGGCGGCGAGTCCGAGGACACGACCGGCACATCCGGCACGGCCGGCTAGGGCCATGGGCACTCCCGGCCAGGGACCAGCCGGTCCCGTCGGCGGACCGGCGGACTCGGCCGCCGTCCCCACCTGCTTCAAGCATCCTGGCCGGGAAACCTATGTCTCCTGCGTGCGCTGCGGCCGGCCTGCGTGTCCCGACTGCCTGCGCTCCGCGGCGGTAGGACAGCAGTGCGTGGACTGCGTCCGGGCCAGCCATCAGGGCACCAGGCGGCCCGGCGGGGTGTTCGGCGGCCGCACGGTCAACGGCGCGGCCGTGACCTGGGCGCTGGTCGGCATCAACATCGTGTTCTACCTGATCGAGTGGGCCCGGCCGAACATCGCGAACGACCTGTCCATGCTCGGACGCGGGACATTCACCCTCGGCGGGCCGCTGGCTGGTGTGGCCGTCGGCCAGTGGTACCGGCTCGTTACCTGCGCGTTCTTGCCGCCACCGGGGTTCAGCAACCTCGGGCCGCTGGACATCCTGTTCAACATGTGGGCGCTGATCATCGTGGGGCCGGCCCTCGAGCGGACGCTCGGCCACGGCCGCTACCTGACCGTTTACCTGGTCAGCGCGGTCGGCGGGTCGGTGCTGTACTACTACCTCGCGCAGCCCTACCAGCCGGCGCTCGGCGCGTCCGGGGCCATCTTCGGTCTGCTCGGCGCCTGGTTCGTGGTGGCCAGGAAGCTGCGGCTTGACAGCCGGTGGCTGGTGACCATCGTCGTGCTCAACCTGGCGTTCGACTTCCTGCTGCGCTCGCAGATCGCATGGCAGGCGCACATCGGCGGCCTGCTGGCCGGCGGGATCCTCACCGCCGCCTTCGCCTACGCGCCGAAGCGGCAGCGGACGTCCGTGCAGGCGGCGGCCACCGTGATCTTTCTCGGCCTGCTGGCTGTCGCCGTTGTTATCCGCACCTCGCAACTGGGCGGCTAGTCAGCCGCCCCTCCCTGGGTCTGCTGGCCCGGTACAGGCGACCCTGTGCAATCTGCTGAGCACGCAATGCAGCCCGCCAAAGGACGGAAAACGGGCGCTACCTGGTGGGCAAGCGGGCTGCGGAATCCGGGGCGCCATGTTAATCCACAGCCTGTGGATTAACATGTGGACTGAGTTACACGGATGTCATTCGCTGGCGGGTCATCTGACGCGCAGCGCTGAATTGACCGTCCGGCGGCGCGGGGTGTCCCCGGCTATCGCCACTTGGTGGACAGCACCACGCCAAAGATGATGAAGCCGAACCCGACCACCAGGTTCCAGTCGCCGATGGTGCGCATGCCCGCCAGGTCCCCGCCGGTGACGTAGAACACCGCGATCCAGGCGAGACCGAATATCAGGGATGCGAGCATGGCCGGCGCCAGCCACGGTGGGCTGAACTTCGCCTTCGCCGTCCTGGGCGGAGGAGTGTAGACCGACTTCTTGCGAACACGGGACTTGGGCACGGTCGTCTCTCCTGTGGGCAGCGCGCGGGGCACTGGCTGGCCTTGTCGCGTTAAGCGTAGTCGGTCGGCCGCCATACCTGGATGGCGTGGGCGGGATGAGTCGATCCGGCCCGAGGAATCTCACTAATCGCTATCCTCTGTGAGCGTTGCGTAATCAAAGAGGAGTCCGAGACGATGGTCCGAGTCTTCATCCGCGGTTTCGGCGAGCTCTGCCTGACGGCCGGGGTCATCCTGCTGCTGTTCATCGCCTACCTGTTCTGGGGCACCGCCTGGCAGGCCAGCAGCGCGCAGCGCGCCTTCGCCGACCAGTTGAACAAACAGTGGGCCCGGCCCGCATCCCCCGGCAGCCCGCTGGCGGCCGGTCCCGATGCGATCCACCTGGTGACCGGCCAGCCGTTCGCCTTCATCAGGATCCCCGCGTTCGGCAAGAACTGGCGCTTCACGATCGTGCAGGGCACCGCGCTGGCCCAGCTGAACGTCAGCCCCGGTCACGTTCCCGGTACCCAGCTCCCCGGCCAGCTCGGCAACTTCGCCGTCGCCGGTCACCGGGTCACGGCCGGCAACCCGTTCTGGAGTGAGCCCTCGCTGACCAACGGCGACCTCGTCTACATCCAGACCCGGTCGGACACCTACACCTACCGGGTCATCGGCAAGCAGACCGTGCTGCCCACCGACCTCAGCGTGCTCGACGCGGTGCCCGGGCACCCGCACGAGCGGCCGACGCAGCGGCTCATCACGCTGATCACCTGCAATCCGGCCTGGACGGGCAC
>DASXME010000013.1:0-19129 GCA_036495825.1 Streptosporangiaceae bacterium | reverse complement strand
GCGGTTCCTCGCCGCCGTGGCCAGGCTGGCCGCCGACCTGACGGCCCGCGGCCGGGTGCTGCCCGCGCTGCGCGACGAGGACGGGCAGTACGCGGCCGGGTGGCGCCCCGTGCTGTCCGGCGCCGACGCCCAGCGGGCGCGTGAGCTCGCGGCGGCGATGCCCCCGCTCTGCCGGGCCACCGCCACCGAAGGGGCGCCGTCAGCCAAGCTGCTCACCGAGGCGCTCGACGCCCTGACCGACGCCGCCGCCCGAGCCGCGCTGGCCGGGCCACCCCTGCTACCGGCCCGGCGCGGCCGCCGCCCGGCCCGCATCCCGGTAGCCGAGCGCTGGTCCGCCGCGCTGACCGCGGCGGATCCCCTGGTCGACGTCGGCACGCCCGAAGACGAGCGGGAAGCCGCCGAGCTCGCCGCCGAGCTTGACGCCTGGCACGCCGCCGCCCAGCTCCCGGCCGGCCCGGTCCGGACCTGCTTCCGGCTGATCGAGCCAGAAGCTCCCGAGCCAGAAGCTCCCGAGCCGGACGAACGGCTAACCGAGCCGGAAGCAGCCGCACCAAGCGAACAGCTAGCCGCCACGGGGCCGGTCGGCGGGGCCGAATGGCGGGTCGAGTTCGCGCTGCAGTCGACCGACGACCCGAGCCTGCTCATGCCGGCCGCCGACGTCTGGCAGGGCGCATCGACCGCGGGGCTGGCCGCCGGGATCAAGCACCCCGAGGAGGAACTGCTGGCCGGGCTCGGCCGCGCCGCCCGGCTCTTCCCCGAGCTTGACGCCGCGCTGCACAGCGCCGCCCCGGCCGCCGTGGTCCTTGATACCGAGGGCGCGTTCGGGTTCCTCCGGCAGGCGGCGCCGCTGCTGTCAGGCGCGGGGTTCGGCGTGCTGCTGCCGGACTGGGTGCGCAAGTCCCGGCTCGGCCTCAAGCTCACCACCAGGTCGAAGACGCCATCGACCGGATCGGTGACCGACCCGAAGTTCGGCCTGCAGGACATCGTCGAGTTCCGCTACGACCTGGCCGTCGGCGATCAGTCCCTGGACCCCGACGAGCTGGCCGAGCTGGCCCGGCTCAAGGTCCCGCTGGTGCGGCTGCGCGGGCAGTGGGTGGAACTCGACGACCGGCACCTGCGCGCCGCGCTGAAGTTCCTCGAGCGGAGCCAGTCCGGCACGATGAGCGCCGGCGACGCGCTGCTCGCCGGGCTGCACGGTGCTGGTCTGAACGGGGCCGGTGATGAACTGCCGCTGGTCGAGGTGGACGCCGACGGCTGGCTCGGCGACCTGCTCTCCGGCCAGGCCGACCGCCGCCTCGAACCGCTGAAGACCCCGGGCGGCTTCCGCGGCGAGCTGCGCCCCTACCAGGAGCGGGGCGTGGCTTGGCTCGCCTTCCTCGGCGGCCTCGGTCTCGGCGCGGTGCTCGCCGACGACATGGGGCTCGGCAAGACAATCGCGGCGCTGTGCCTCATCGCCCACACCCTGGAGGCGGACGCGGCCGCATCGCCGGGCCAGGCCGCGCCGTCCGCGCCGACGCTGCTGGTCTGCCCGATGTCGCTGGTGGGCAACTGGGAGCGGGAGGCGGCCAGGTTCACCCCGCAGCTGAAGGTGCACGTGCATCACGGCGCGGGCCGGCTGAGCGGCGCGGAGCTGACCCAGACTCTCACCGCGGCGGACCTGGTGATCACCACCTACGGCGTCGCGACCAGGGACCGCGAGCAGCTGGGCGCGATCGGCTGGGCCCGGGTGGTGTGCGACGAGGCGCAGAACATCAAGAACCACGCGACCCGGCAGGCTCGCGCGGTCCGCGGCCTGCCCGCGGCGGCCAGGATCGCGCTGACCGGGACGCCGGTCGAGAACCGGCTCAGCGACCTGTGGTCGATCATGGAGTTCAGCAACCCGGGCCTGCTCGGGCCGGCCGAGAAGTTCCGGCAGCGGTACGCGATCCCGATCGAGCGGTCCGGGGACGAGGAAGCGACGGAGCGGCTGCGGCGGATCACCGGGCCGTTCATGCTGCGCCGGCTCAAGACCGATAAGTCGATCATCTCGGACCTGCCGGACAAGCTGGAGATGAAGGTCTGGTGCAACCTGACCGCCGAGCAGGCGTCGCTCTATCAGGCGACAGTCACCGACATGCTGGCCAGGATCGAGGCGGCTGAGGAGGGCATCGAGCGCCGCGGGCTGGTGCTGGCCACGATGGCGAAGCTCAAGCAGGTCTGCAACCATCCCGCGCACCTGCTCGGCGACGGCTCCCGGCTGCCCGGCCGGTCCGGCAAGCTGGCCCGGCTGGAGGAGCTCTGCGACGAGATCATCGCCGAGGGGGATAAGGCGCTCTGCTTCACCCAGTACGCCGAGTTTGGCGCGATGCTCCAGCCGTACCTAGCCTCCCGGCTGGGCTCCCCGGTCCTGTACCTGCACGGCGGCACGCCCAAGAAACAGCGGGACGCGATGGTGACCGGATTCCAGCAGGACCCGGAGCCTGCGGTCTTCCTGCTGTCGCTCAAGGCCGGCGGCACCGGCCTGAACCTCACCGCGGCCAGCCACGTGATCCACGTGGACCGCTGGTGGAATCCCGCGGTCGAGGATCAGGCGACCGACCGGGCGTTCCGTATCGGCCAGCGCAAGGACGTGCAGGTGCGCAAGTTCGTCTGCGTTGGCACGCTGGAGGAGCGGATCGACGCGATGATCGAGGAGAAGAAGGCGCTCGCGGAGCGGATTGTGGGGACCGGAGAGAGCTGGCTGACCGAGCTGTCCGTGGCCGACCTGCGCCGGGTGATCACGCTGGCCCCCGAGGCGGTGTCCGAATGAGCGGCGCCCCAGACGAGAGCGAGAACGGCGGGCCGGATAGGAGATTCGGTCCTCCCTGGCCGGAGGCGTCCCGGCCGCTGCGGGTCGAGGGCGGCGTCCGGGCGCGCAGCAAGCGCGGCGCGATCGGCGAGCAGTGGTGGTCGCGCCGGTTCATCGGCGTGCTCGAGTCGTGGGGGATGAGCGGCAGGCTCTCCCGCGGCCGCAACTACGCCAGGCGCGGGCAGGTGCTCGGCTTCGAGCTGACCACCGGGTACGTGACCGCGCAGGTACAGGGATCGCGGCCTAAGCCGTACCGGGTGCGCATCCAGGTGCTGCCGCTTACCGCCATGCAGTGGCGGCTGGTGGAACAGGCGCTGGCCGCCCGTGCGCTGTTCCGCGCCAAGCTGCTGGCCGGCGAGATGCCGCACGAGATCGAAGAGGTCTTCGCCGACTGCGGCACCCCGCTGTTCCCGCGGTCGGCCACCGACCTGGAGATGTCCTGCTCCTGCCCGGACTGGGAAGTGCCCTGCAAGCACCTGGCGGCGGTCTGCTACGTGCTCGCGGAGGCATTCGACGACGATCCGTTCGGCATGCTGGCCTGGCGTGGGCGGGGCCGGGAGGAACTGCTCACCGCGCTGCGCGGCATCGCCGCCGCGGCGCCCGAGGGGCCTCGCCCGGTGATCGAGGTGGCCGACCGGCCGCTGGCCGAGGTCCTGGACGGCTTCTGGTCGCCCGGGCTGAGCCCGGCCCGGCTGCGGGCGATGCCCGCCGTGCCGGCGACCGCGCCCGACCTGCTGCTCCGCTCGTTCGAGCCGCCCGCGGTCGCCGTTCGCGGCCAGGACTTGGCCGACCTGCTCGCCCCGGCTTACCAGCGGCTGGCCGGCCAGGCCGAGTGATACGCACGATCACGGGTTATCGTCCGGGACGGGAGAGGCATGACCACCAACGCCGATCAGATTGCCATGTGGAACGGCCCGGCGGGCGAGCGGCGGGCCAAGCATCCGCAGCGGACCGACGATCAGGTCCGGCGGCACACCGAGCACCTGCGCGCGGCCGCCGCCGTCCGCCCCCGCGACCTCGTGCTTGACGTCGGCTGCGGCACCGGGCAGACGACCAGGGACGCGGCCCGCGCCGCCGCCGAAGGCCGTGTGCTGGGCGTAGACCTGTCCGCGGTGATGCTGGAGCAGGCCCGCAGGGTCAGCGCCGAGGAGGGGCTCGGCAACGTCACCTTCGAGCGCGCCGACGCCCAGGTGCACCGCTTCGAGGCGGAGCAGTTCGACCTGGCGATCAGCCGGTTCGGCGTGATGTTCTTCGACGACCCGGTCGCCGCGTTCACCAACATCGGGCGGGCGCTGCGCCCGGCGGCGCGGCTGGCGATGATGGTCTGGCAGGCCCGTGAGCTCAACGAGTGGACGCTGGAGTTCCGCCGGACGCTGGCCGGGAGCCCGGAGCTGCCCGACCTTCCGGCTACCGGGCACCCGTACACCCTCGCCGATCCCGGCACCGTGCGGGAGATCCTCGGCGCGGCTGGCTTCGCCGAGGTCAGTCTGGCCGACGTGCGCGAGCCCGCCTACTACGGCCCGGACCCCGCCGCCGCCCGCGAGCTCGTGCTCAGCCTGCCGACCGCGACCGACATCCTGGCCGAGCTGGACGAGGCGCAGACCGTCCGCGCACTGGATCGCCTGGACGCCAGCCTCGCCGCACACGACGACGGCCAGGGCGTCTGGTTCGACTCCCGCGCCTGGATCATCACCGCCCGCCGCCCCTGATGACCGGGTTGGCGGCGGCGGGGTTGGCGGGCGGGCTGGCGGCTAGCTGACTACGTTGACGACGCGGCCGGGGACTACGATCACCTTCTTCGGGGGGCGGCCGGCCAGGTAGGCGCGGACGTATTCGGTGTCCAGGGCGGCCCGCTCCAGCTCGGCCGGGGTGGCGTTGCTGGCGACCGTCAGGCGGCCCTTGACCTTGCCGTTGATCTGGCAGGCGATCTCGACCGTTTCCGTGGTCAGCAGGCTCTTGTCCGGCACCGGCCAGGCCGCGGTCCAGGCCCGCTCGCCGGTGAACTGGTAGTACACCTCGCTGGCGACGTGCGGCGCGAACGGCAGCAGCAGTGAGGCCAGCGTGGTCAGCGCCTCGGCGGCTACCGCGGTGCTGACGCCGTCCCTGACCGCCGTGCCGCACTCGTTCAGCAGCTTCATCAGCGCGGCGATCGCGGTGTTGAAGGCGAACGTGCCGTCCAGGTCGCGGGTGACCTGGCTGATCGCGACCGCGCAGGCCCGCTGCAGCGCCAGGTCGTGTCCCGGTTCGGACCGGGTGCCCAGCGTGCCGGACGCCGCCGCCCCGGCCGCTACCTCGGCCCCGGCTCCGGCCGCTACCTCGACCGCCGCCCCGGCCTCGACCAGCGCCCCGGCCGCGGCCTTGACCTCGGCGGTCAGCCGCCACAGTCGGTGCAGGAACCGGTAGGGGCCCTCCATGCCCCGGTCCGACCAGTCCGCGTCCTGATGCGGCGGCCCGATGAACAGGACGTAGCAGCGGGCGGCGTCGACCCCGTACCGCTCGATGTACGCCTGCGGCGAGACGCTGTTGCCCTTGGACTTGGAGATCTTCGCCCCGTCCTTGGTGATCATCCCCTGGGCAAACAGCCTGGTGAACGGCTCCTGCATGGTCAGGTGGCCCAGGTCGGCCAGCGCCTTGACCAGGAACCGGGCGTACAGCAGGTGCAGGATGGCGTGCTCCCGGCCGCCGATGTACTGGTCGGCCGGCATCCAGGCGGCGATCGCGTCCGCGCTCCACGCCGCGGTGTCGTTGTGCGGGTCGCAGTACCGCAGGTAGTACCAGGACGAATCCACGAACGTGTCCATCGTGTCCGTCTCCCGGCGGCCGGCACCGCCGCAGCCCGGGCAGGACGTGGTCACCCAGTCCTCCGCCGCGGCCAGCGGCGAGCGGCCCTGGGGCGCGTAGTCGGTGATGTCGGGCAGCCGGACCGGCAGCTCGTCCTCGGGCACCGGCACCGGGCCGCAGGCGTCGCAGTACACGATCGGGATCGGGCAGCCCCAGTAGCGCTGCCGGGACAGCAGCCAGTCGCGCAGCCGGTAGGTCACCGTCGGCTCGCCGTGGCCGGTCGCGGCCAGCCAGCCGGTGGCCGCCTGCTTGGCCGCGTCGATGCCCAGGCCGTCCAGGCTCAGCCCGGCGGCCGGGCTGGCGCTGTTGATCGCCGGGCCTTCGCCGGTGTAGGCCCGGCCCGACCAGTCCGGCGGCGGCTGCACGGTGCGGATGACCGGCAGGCCGAAGGCCTCGGCGAACTCCCAGTCCCGCTCGTCCTGGCCGGGCACCGCCATGATCGCGCCGGTGCCGTAACCGGTCAGCACGTAGTCGGCGATGAAGACCGGGACGGCTCGGCCAGTGACCGGGTTCACCGCGTGCGTGCCGGTGAAGACGCCGGTCTTGTCCCTGGCCTCAGCCTGCCGCTCCAGCTCGGACTTGGACGCCGCCTGCGACTGGTAGGCGGCCACCGCCTCCTTGGGCGACCGGTAGCCGCCCGTCCAGCGTGGGTCGGTCCCGGCCGGCCACGATCCGGCGGTCAGCGTGTCCACCAGCGGGTGCTCGGGCGCCATGACCACGTACGTGGCGCCGAACACGGTGTCGGGCCTGGTGGTGAAGACCTGGATCGCGTCGCCATCGGCGGCGAAATCGATGTACGCGCCCTCCGACCGGCCGATCCAGTTGCGCTGCATGGTCTTCACGCTGTCCGGCCAGTCCAGCGGATCCAGGTCGGCCAGCAGGCGGTCGGCGTACCGGGTGATGCGGAAGAACCACTGTTCCATCTGGCGCATCACCACCTCCGTGCCGCACCGTTCGCACCGGCCGTCGACCACCTGCTCGTTGGCCAGCACGGTCGCGTCGCGGCTGCACCAGTTCACCGCCGCGCTCTTGCGGTAGGCCAGGCCCGCCCGGTACAGCTGCAGGAAGATCCACTGGGTCCAGCGGTAGTAGGCCGGGTCGTTCGTGCTGAACTCCCTGGTCCAGTCGATCGAGACGCCCCATGACCTGAACTGCTCGCGGAACGACGCGATCGACTCCTCCGTGGTGACCTGCGGGTGCTTGCCGGTCTTGATGGCGTGGTTCTCGGCGGGCAGCCCGAACGCGTCGAAGCCCATCGGATGCAGCACGTACCGGCCCTGCCGCCGCCAGAAGTGCGCCACCGCGTCCCCGACCGCGTAGTTCTTCAGGTGGCCGACATGCGGCTCACCGCTCATGTACGGCAGCATCTCCAGCACGTAGGCGTGCCGCCGCCCGGCCGTGTCGTTGCTGACCTCCCAGGAATGCTCGCGGTCCCATACGCCCTGCCACCGCGCCTCAATCGCGTGCGGGTCGAACTCCTCGAACATCGGAAATTCCGGTATCGCTGCGTCGCTGCTCATCATCGCCACCTCGCTGTTTTCGCCTTTTGGGCATGAAAAAACCCCTCCAGGGAGGGGTCGCCGTGCTGTCGCCGCCGGTCAGGCGCGCCAGCACGGCTTGGTAAGGAGCAGCAGGAATGTGCGCATAGAGCAAGTTTAGCCGGCCGCCGCCGTCATGCCCATCTGGTTACTGGTCCATTACGGAGGGAAAGGATGCCAGAATTGGCCGGGAGGGAGTGATGATGGACCAGCATCAGCAAAGTATGCGCGAGGTACCCGCGGCCGACGTACCGGATCACGCCTATCTGGTGGACGTGCGGGAGAACGACGAGTGGACGGCGGGTCATGCGCCGGGTGCGCAGCACATCCCGCTCGGCTTGCTCGCCAGCCGGTGCGGCGAGATCCCGCAGGACCGCGAGCTCTACGTGATCTGCAGGTCCGGCGGGCGCTCGGCGCACGCCACGCACGTGCTGAACGCCGGCGGCTGGCAGGCGGTGAACGTCGCCGACGGCATGCTCGGCTGGGAGTCAGCGGGCCGGCCGATGCACAGCGAGTCCGGCGGGGCGCCGTTCGTCGCCTGATCCGCGAGGCTTATCCAGGGGCCGCCCGGGCGTCAGCGGCCCGCGTGGCTCTCCACCTGATCGCGGAGCCGCAGCATCAGGCTGCTCGCGCTCTTCGCCGACTCGGTAACCGACTGCTGGCTGCCGGGCAGAATGACCATGATGCCAACCGTGGAGTTCGTCGACCACTGGCAGATGACCTCGGTACCGCCGGTGCCGCATGCGGCGGTGCCGCCGTGCGATCCGGGGTTGACGTTCGAGACCTTCAGGCCGGGACCGTTCGTGAGCGCCACCTGCACGTTGAACGAGCCGTTGAACCCGATGAACCCGAGGATCTTGCCGTTGCCGAGTGTGTAGACGCCGCTGACCGTTGACGTCAGCGTGCCGAAGTTCGGCAGGCTGGTCACGTCGGACCTGAACTTGGTGACCTGGGCGCCGAGGGTCGACTGGGCGGCCGGGCTGGTATCACGGCTCAGGCCCGCGACGGTCTGCGGCGCGGTCAGCGTCCACTTGGTCTTCTTGTTCAGCACGAAGACGAAGACGCCCGCGATGATGACCACCGCGATGACGATCCCGGCCGTGATGGCGAGCCGCTGGCGGAGCAGGTGCGGCTGCCGCGGCGGGTACCTGTCGTCAGGGTCAGGCTCCTGGTGGCCGTGCGGGGCTCCGTACCCGGGCTCGGCGGGCCCGTAGTCAGGCTCGCGCGTCCCGTAGTTCGGGTCGGAGGTCCGGTAGCCGGGCTCGCTCGCCGTGCCGCGAGAATCGTCCGTGGGTGGAGTCCATCCGCTCATCTTGGCCAGTACTCCGTTCCGCAGGTCGCGATGGGCGATCGTCTCGCAGGTGAGCAGAATGCCCAGCGCCGCAGCGCAACCCGACGTCACGAACGCGTGACGTCCCTCGCTAATGGTACAAAAACGAGTATCTGCGGGCACAACGGTCAGACCGGAATCGCTCTCACCCGTCGTACATGCTTGATCGCATAACGTAAATGCAGCTGAGACATACCCAGCAGTGCCCGGCCAAACACCGTCTGGCCTGCGGTAACCGCGGAAGGCTATGCTCGCCGTGGTGGATGTCGAGTCGCTCGGATACCGCACCGACCTAATGCTGCGCCGCCTCGAAGGCAGTGAGATCACCGACCATGGCGGCTACCTCACCCTGCACAGCCCGTCGCACCCGGAGTACTGGTGGGGCAACTTCCTGCTGATGCCGCAGGCCGCGCTGCGCGAGGACACCGATATCTGGATGTCGCGGTTCGCTGAGGCCTTCCCCGATGCGAAGCACGTTGCTCTCGGCGTGGACGGAAGCTCGGGAAGCCCTGCAGTACAAGGCGCTGCCGTGCCGGCCGGCTATGCCGAGGCCGGCCTCAGGCTCGACCGCAGCGTGGTGATGACGGCTGTCGCGCTGCGGGAGCCGCCGCACCCCAACCATCAGGCGCAGTACCGGCCGCTGAGCAGCGATGACGACTGGCAGGCCGCCGTCGAGCTGCGATGGGCGTGTCACGACGGCCCGCCGGGCTCGCCCGCGGACCGCGAGTTCGGCGAACGCAGGGCCGCCACCGCGCGCCAGCTGGCCGAGTCAGGCCACGGCGCATGCTTCGGCGCGTTCCGCGACGGCCGGCTCCTGGCCCAGCTCGGCATCTTCTCCGACGGCTCCGGCGTCGCCCGCTACCAGAACGTGGAGACCCACCCCGCAGCGCGCGGGAAGGGACTGGCCGGGACCCTGGTCTGGCACGCTGGCCGCCACGCCCTCGGCGCGCTCGGCGCGAGCACTCTGGTGATCGTCGCCGATCCCGGCTACCACGCGATCCGGATCTACCGCTCGGTCGGTTTCTCGGATCGTGAGATCCAGACGGCACTCGAGCGCGATCCGGCCCGGCGCTGAGCGGCCTGCCCACCCGGACCGTCAGGTCGGCCAGCGGCAGCCGGTGATCTCGCCGTCGGCGATGGTCACGCAGGTGGCCGGCGTATCCGCATCGCGCCAGATCGTGTAGTCGCCGGTCGGCAGATCCGGGTAGACCGCGGCGTAGCGGACCGATGAGCCGGTCCGGCGCTCGCGGACCTGGGAATGGGTGCGCGCGCGCTCGTGCGCGCCGTTCAGGCTGATCTCGATCTCACGGCCGTCCAGGTCCGCCGGCGTGTGAAGGATAAGGGCGCCCTGGCCGGCGCCGAGGTCGAGCATCACGGTGCCCGCCCCTGAGGGCGCGGGGGTTGTCTCAGGCATGACTGCGGCTTTCGGTAGATGCGTGTCGTGGCAGGCGGTGCCCGGGCGCCGGCGGGAGCAGCCCACTGCCCCGCCGGCGCCCGGCTGCGCCGGGAGGTCAGGCCGGGTTGTGGAACCCGTCGTAAGCCACCCCGAGGTAGGGGAACGTGTCGAGATAGGGAGCCTTGACGCTATCGGGCGTCAGGCCGTCGGTGACGAGGCTGGCCGCCCCGTCCGGGGTGTAGCTGGGCATGACCAGCGGGTAGGTCACGCCGGCGATGGCCCGCAGTTCGATCGTCACCACGTCATCGAAGACGCGCCGGCCGTTGGGGAAGCCGGCCACGTCGCCGCCGAGCAGCCCGAGGATGTTGGGGCTGGACGCGGGCGGGATGGACGTGTTGAGCCGCAGCATGTCGGACAGCACCGGGCCGGTGAAGGTCGTGAACGTGGAGCTGATGATGCCGGCCGGGATTCCGGTCAGCAGGATGGCCTCCAGGTCGGCCCGGGCAGCGCCGGAGGCGACCAGCGCGGCCAGGTTGGGGAACACCCCCGGGTAGAGGACGTTAAGCAGCCCGGCGAGACCAGGATTGGTCACGTAGGAGGCGAACTTCTTGTCCTTGCTCGGCGGCAGGGAGTTCCACAGGTCCTTCTTGCCGAGCGGGACGAGCACCTCGTTGAACAGCGGGTTTCCCAGCCGCGACACCTGGCGGAAGGGTCCGAAGTTCTGATTCTCGCCCGCCTCGGAGTCCCAGACCCGCACCTTCTGGCGGTTGGCCGTGGTCCAGACGCCGATGACCGGGCTGCCGCCCGACCCCGGCGCGACGACCTGGGAGATGGGCACCTGGATCGCGATCGAGTGCACGTTCAGGCGGTTCGCGCCGTTGACGCCCGGCTCCGGCTTGTTGAACAGGTGCATGCCGAACTTGTTGTGCAGGTTCTCGAACGGCCGCAGGTTCCCCAGATCGAAGATCGACCCGAGGTCAACGTAGAAGCCCTCGGCGCGCTGGCCGGCGAACACCGTGGTGCCGCCGGGCAGGTGATGGACGGCCTCATCGGCCAGCGTCGCGTAGTTGCCGGTGGACAGCGGCCCGATGTTGCACGGCGGGCAGGCCAGCTTGCTGGCGAGCACCGACTCCACGCCGCCGCTGATCAGGCTGACCGTGTAGAACTGACGGCGGTTCCAGTTCTTGCTGTCCAGCGACAGGATCGGGCCGGTGTTGTACAGGAACGTGTCCGGGTCACGCAGCTGGGTCTCGAACTTGAAGCTGTAGGTGATGTCGGCCTTGCCGTCACCGTTGTTGTCGATGTTTATGTCGTACCGCACGTCGTCGCCGAACTCATAGAAGTTCGGGCCGCCGGCCGGCTCCTGCAGCGGGATGTAGTTCGCGATCAGCGTGACCGTGTTGGGCTGGTCCGGGCTGACGAACGCATATACATCGGTGCTGTCGGCAACCGGATCCTTCGAGATCTCGGGTGCCTCACGATGCGATGACATCAGTAACCTCACATGCTTGTCGTGACGGCGGGGATTGCGGTGGTAACGGCGGGAGCCAGAGGTGCGGGCTGGGTTACCCGATCGTGCGCGTCAGCCGCGCGGCGAGATCCGGGTCATGCACCCGGGTGTGGCTGGTCCCGCTGTATACGTCGAGCTCCCCGGTGCGGGGGTCGCGGACGTGCACGACGACGGGCTCCCTGGCGGCCGGCTGCGCGGCCTCGTGATGCTCCTCATTCCTGGCGGGCTCCTGCTTGGCCGGCTCCCGCTTGGTGGTCGCGAGGGCCGGGCCCGCCGCCGCGAGGCCGCCGAAGGCGCCCGCCGCGATCCCGGCCGCGCCGATGCCCGCCGCGCCGAGCAGCGACCGCCGGGATACCCTCGGCTGGCCCTGCTCGTCCGGGGCGCCGCTGCCCTCCGGCCGGCCCTCGGCTTGATCGTTACCAGTCATGTTCGTTCCTCCCTGGACGGCGCACGCACGACAAGGCGATGGGTCCCGGCAGGGCTCCACCGCATGTCCCGGCACGCAGATCCGCGTTTGCGTAGCACGCGCCCTATTCGCGCGGCCGGCCTCAGCGGTTGGGCGATTTGAGAGGCTTTATCAAATCTTTACCTTTGAGCGCGAGATGGGAGTGAACCGAGAGGCCGGGTGCGGCGAATCACGGATAGCCGTACTCCATGCCCGGGGGCGCCCGCCCGGTCGGATCCCGGCCTCCAGGAGGGGAGAGGCCGGTATCTGGCCGGGCATCGCGCCGCCCCCGAGCCGGCTCTATGCTGCACCTGTCCGGCAAGAACTGTCCGGCCAGGGCACTAACCCGGACGACCGCGCGGAAGACATCCGACGTAAGAGCCGCTCATGCGAATCGCACTGTTTGTCACCTGCCTGACCGACACGCTCTTCCCGGAGGCGGCGAAGTCCGTGGTGCGCGTGCTGGAACGGCTCGGCCACCAGGTCGCTTTCCCGATGGAGCAAACCTGCTGCGGGCAGATGCACGTCAACACGGGCTACCACGCGCAGGGTCTGCCGTTCGCACGGGAGTTCGCCGCTACGTTCGGAAAATTCGACATGATCGTCACCCCCTCGGCTTCCTGCGCGGCGATGGTGCGTGAGTACCACCCCCGGCTGGCGGCGCAGTCCGGCGACGTCGGGCTCAGCCGGGAGGTGGCCGGCCTCGCGCCCCGGGTGCACGAGCTGTCCATGCTGCTCACCGGCGTGCTCGGGGTGACCGACGTCGGGGCGTACTTTCCGCACCGGGTGACGTACCACCCGAGCTGCCATTCGCTGCGCATGCTGCGGGCCGGCGATGCCCCGCTGCGGCTGCTGCACGCGGTGCGCGGGATCGACCTGGCCGAGCTGCCCGCCGCCGACTCCTGCTGCGGCTTCGGCGGCACGTTCTCGGTCAAGAACCCGGACGTGTCCGCCGCGATGTGCGCGGACAAGTGCGCCGCCGTGCTCAGCACCGGCGCGCAGGTGCTCTGCGCGACCGACAGCTCCTGCCTGATGCACATCGGCGGCGCGCTGAGCCGCCAGCGCACCGGGGTGACGACCATGCACCTGGCCGAGATCCTGGCCAGCACCGCGAGCGGGGATCCCCGATGAGCATGCCGACCTACCTGGGCATGCCGTCCTTCCCGGACGCCGTCAGGCCGGCCCTGGCCGATTCGCAGCTGCGCCGCAACCTGGCCCACGCCACCGGCACGATCAGGCAGAAGCGAGCCGCTGCCGTCGCCGAGCTGGCCGACTGGGAGGAGCTCCGCGCGGCCGCCAAGGCGATCAAGGACCACACGCTGGCCAACCTGGAGCACTACCTGCTCCGGCTGGAGCAGGCGGTCACCGCGGCCGGCGGCCGGGTGCACTGGGCGGGCGGCGCGGACGAGGCGAACGCGATCGTGGCCTCGATCACCCGGGCGGCCGGCGCGGACCGGGTGGTCAAGGTGAAGTCGATGGCCACCCAGGAAACCGGCCTGAACGAGGCGCTCGCCGCCGAGGGCATCACGGCGATCGAGACCGACCTGGCCGAGCTGATCGTGCAATACGGCGGCGACCGGCCCAGCCACATCCTGGTGCCCGCGATTCACCGCAACCGGGCGGAGATCCTGGAGATATTCCGGCGGCAGATGCCCGGCGTCCCGGCCGGGCTGACCGACGACCCGGCCCAGCTCGCCGCGGCCGCGCGTGCTCACCTGCGCCGCGCGTTCCTGTCCGCGAAGGTGGGTGTCTCGGGCGCGAACTTCGCGATCGCGGAGACCGGTTCGATGGTGGTGCTCGAATCGGAGGGGAACGGCCGGATGTGCCTCACCCTGCCGCAGACCCTGATCTCGGTGGTGGGCATCGAGAAGGTGCTGCCGGCCTGGCGGGATCTCGAGGTGTTCCTGGCCCTGCTGCCGCGCTCGTCCACCGCCGAGCGGATGAACCCGTACACCTCGACCTGGACCGGCGTGACGCCCGGGGACGGGCCGCGCGAGTTTCACCTGGTGCTGCTCGACAACGGCCGGACGGCCGCGCTGGCGGACAGGACAGGCCGCCAGGCATTGCGCTGCATCAGGTGCTCGGCCTGCCTGAACGTATGCCCGGTCTACCAGCGGGTCGGCGGCCACGCCTACGGGTCGCCCTACCCCGGGCCGATCGGCGCGATCCTCACCCCGCAACTGCGCGGCATGTCCACGGCGGCGGACCGGGCGCTGCCGTTCGCGTCCACGCTGTGCGGCGCGTGCTACGACGTTTGCCCGGTGGCGATCAACATTCCCGAGGCGCTGGTGCACCTGCGGGCCCGCGCGGTCGATTCGCAGCCGCACTCTTCTTTTTATTCCGAACGGCTGGCGCTGGGCACAATCGCCTGGACCCTGCGGCGCGGCGCGCGGCTGGCCCGGGCCCAGCGAACGCTGTCGGCGGCTCGCAGGCTGGTGCGCCGGCCGGGATCGCCGGGCTGGGTCGGCTGGCTGCCGCCGCCGCTGAACGGCTGGACCAGGACGCGGGACGTGCCAGCGCTGCCCCCCGAGTCATTCCGCGCCTGGTGGTCCAGGACCCGAGGCGACGATGACTGACGCGGCGGGCTTCCCGGCTAGCTCGGCCGTGTCACGGGAGCGCATCCTGGCACGGATCCGCGCCGCCACCGGTCATGATGCGGAGGCCGGGCATGATGTGCAGGCCGAATACGCGGCGTTGCCCCGCACCTACCTGCGCGCCCATCACGATCCGGCGCGGCATGACATCGTGGCCCTGTTCGCCGAGCGGGCCGCCGATTACCGCGCGGTGGTCGAGCGGTCCGCCCCGGCCGACCTCCCCGGCGTGATCGCCCGGGTCATCGCCGAGCGATCCGGCACTGGGTCGCCCGGGTCTGGGCCGCCCGAGTCTGGGTCGGCCGGGTCCGGGCCCTCCCGGTCTGCCGGGCGCTCGGGCGGAGACTTCGTCGTGCCGGCCGGGCTGCCGCCTGAGTGGCTCGCGCGCCTCCCGGACGTGGCCGGCCGCGCCATGCTGGTCACCGACGATCCGCCGCTGTCCGCGCCTGAGCTCGACGCGTGCGCCGGGGTGATCACCGGCTGCGCCGCGGCGATCGCCGAGACCGGAACGATCGTGCTCGACCACGGGCCGGGCCAGGGCCGGCGCGCGCTCACCCTGGTGCCCGACTTCCACCTCGTGGTGGTCCGGCACGACCAGATCGCGGCCGACCTCGCGGACGCCCTGGCCCGGCTGGATCCGGCGCGGCCGCAGACGCTGATCTCGGGACCTTCGGCGACCAGCGACATCGAACTGGTCCGGGTGGAGGGCGTGCACGGCCCCCGCACCCTGCACGTGCTCATCGCGTCAGGCGATGATCACGATGGCGGGTGATCGGCCGCTGTTTGCGGCCCGGCGGCAAGGCGGTCGATATGCCATCGACGCCCACCGGTGGGGGTGAAAGCGCCCATCGACCGCCATGGCTTCATCGGCAGGGGCGGTCGGCAGCGCGGCGCTAGCCGCTCGCGCAGTCGGGGCACAGGCCGAAGAGCTCGACCGTGTGGTTCACGTCGGTGAAACCGGCCTCGGTGGCCACCTGCTCGGCCCAGCGCTCCACGGCGCGGCCCTCCACCTCTACGCTCCGCCCGCAGGAGCGGCAGGTCAGGTGATGATGGTGGGCGTTGCTGCGGCACCGCCGGTACAGCGTCTCGCCGCCCGGGTCCCTGATCGTGTCCACCCGGCCGTCTTCGCTGAGCACCTGAAGGTGCCGGTACACCGTGGTCAGGCCGATCTGCTCGCCGTGGCGGCGAAGCTCGGCGTGGATCTGCTGGGCGCTGCAGAAGCCAGCCAGGCCGTCCAGCGCCGCGGATAGCGCCTCGGCCTGCCGGGTCCCGCGGAACCGCGTTCCGCCCGACGGCGACTTGGCAGGCGGCGGTGGCGTCACTCTGCGCACATTAGCAGGCAACGGCAGGCGCTCCCTGGCCTCGGCTTTGCCCTGTGCTGGGGCGGACGCGGGTCCGGCGCCAGGCGGCCCAGCCGCGCCCGGCCCCGTAGCAGAAGGCGCCGATGACGCCGACGAAGAACCCCACCGGCCAGTTCGAGGTGTAGGACGCGGCGATGGCGGCCCACACCGTCGCGATCGCGATGACCACCGAGAGCGCCATGGCCAGGTACGGGTCGCTGGTGAACGACCTGGCCGCGGCGGGCGGCCCGATCATCAGGCTGAAGATCAGCAGCGCGCCCACGACGGGCAGCGCCATGCTCGTCGCCAGCGCGATGACGACCAGGAAGTACATCTCGATCCGGTGGCTGCGCACGCCCCGCGCCTCGGCGAGCTCCGGCATCACCGACGCGAGCATGAGCGGGCGGAACATCACCAGGATCGCGACGATGCAGACCGCACCGAGCACCGCCACCGGCGCCACCTCGTTCACGCTGATGCCGAGTACCTCACCGAACAGCAGCGACTCGATCTCCGGCGCGTATTCGACGCTGAAGCTGAGGAACAGCGCGCCGAGCCCGAGCATCACGACCAGGGTGAGGGCGGTGGCCACGTCGTGGCGGCTCCGGCGGCCGAGCCAGCCGATACCGAGCGCGCCGGCCAGCGAGAACACGGCGAGCCCGACGAGCGTGCTGACCCCGATCAGGCTGGCCCTGGCGGCGCCGGCGAACGCTCCGGTCGGCAGCGCGTCGGCGACGAAGGCCGAGCCGCGGATCACGACGAAGAAGCCCACGACGCCGGCCACGACCGCGACGATCGTCGCCACCGTCCAGGTATTCACCATGAATCCGGAGAACATGCCGGCCGCCCCTACTCGCCCTGTCCCGGCCCGGCCAGTGCCCTCGGCCGCGGGTCCGCCGGCCGGTCGGCTCGGCTCTGACGGCCGCGTCGGCCTGGCGTGTCGGCCCGGCCCGCCCGGTCGCCCCGGCCAGCCAGCTGGGCGGCCAGGTAGAACAGGAAGACGAGCGTGACCACGAAGAAGCTCACCGGCCAGCCGTGCCGGCCCGGCGGCCAGTAGAAGCTGTCCCAGGCGAGCAGGATGCCCAGCCAGGTCGCGGCCAGGCCGATCAGCGCCGACCAGGCGATCGCCAGGCCGGGCTTGCTGGTCAGCCGCAGCGCGGTCGCGGGCGGCCCGACCAGCAGCGCGGTGCTCAGGATCGTGCCGATGGCCAGGCTGGACAGCGACACGGCGATCGCGATCGCGACCAGGCACGCGATGCCGGCCAGCCGGATCCGGATGCCGCGAGCGAAGGCGAGATCGCTGCTGACCGAGCTGAGCAGCAGCGGCCGGTACAGCGCGGCCGCGATGCCGACGGCCAGCACGCCGAGCGCCGTGATGACCGGGATCACCGAGTTGCTGATGACGAACATCGAGCCGAACAGGATCGTGATCGTCGCGCCGGTCGTGCTGGTGTGCTGCGTGTCCCAGTAGAGGAACAGTGCCGCCAGGCCGAGCCCGGCGCCGCGTACGATGCCGGTGGCCAGGTCGCGGCCGCGCGGCCGCTGGACCCCGATCATGTCCATGATCCCGGCCGCCAGCACGCTGGTGCCGGCGAAGCCCCAGATCGGGCTGATCCCGATGAGGAAAGAGCCGGAGCCGCCGGTGACACTGATGTCGGCGAATGCGTGTCCCGCGTACGACTGGCCGCGCATCACGGTGAAAACGCCGAGTATGCCCGAGACGACCGCGGCCAGGCCGCCGACGGTCACGGCCACATGGACGGGCGCGCTGCCGAAGAAGCCGGGTTCGAAGACGGAGCTGAAGACGCCGGACACGGTCTACAGCGTCCTGGCGACCGACGTGGGCTCGTGGTGCCCGGCGGGCGCATGCGGCTCGTCGCCCCGCCCGGCCACGACCAGGATCCGGTCGTGCACCTGGATCACGTCGACGTGGTGGCCGTACAGCTTGCTGAGCACCTCGGTCCTGACCACCTCGCTGGCCGTGCCGCTGGCCGCGCGGCCAGCCGCCAGGTAGACCACCCGGTCCATCACCGGCAGCAGCGGGTTGATCTCATGCGCGGAGAGCAGCACGGCGACCTGCTGCTCCCTGGCGATGCGCGCGAGCAGGCCGATGACCTCCTGCTCGCTGCGCAAGTCGAGGTTGGCCAGCGGCTCGTCCAGCAGCAGCAGCCTGGGCCTGCTGATCAGGGCGTGCGCGATCAGCACCCGCTGCTGTTCGCCGCCGGACAGGTTGCCCACCCGGGCGCCGGCGAACTTCTCCGCGCCGACCGCGCGGAGCATCTCGTCGACCAGTTGCCTGCGGCCGCGAGACGGCAGCGGGAGGCCGAGCCGGTGCCCGTCCAGGCCCAGCCCGACCAGATCCCGGGCCCGCAGCGGCATGTCCGGGTCGAGCTGGATCTTCTGCGGCACGTAGCCGATCGCCCGGCTGCTCCGCGACCGCGGCCGGCCGTCGATGCGGACATCGCCGGCCGACGGTGACGTCAGCCCGAGGATGACCCGCAGCAGCGTCGTCTTGCCCGCGCCGTTCGAGCCGATCAGGCCGGCGAACTCGCCGGGGCGCAGGCCGAACCGCACGTCGTGCAGCACTTCCCGGCCGGACAGCCAGACGCTGATCCCGTCGACCGACAGCGCCTCGACCGGCTGGGCCTCGGCGGGCAGTGCCTCGACGGGCTGGGCCTCGACCGGCTGGATCTCAACCGGCTGGATCTCGGCCGCGGTGCCGTCCGGCCGCCGTCCGGTCACAGGCCCAGCCTCTGCGTCGAGATCTTGCTGGCCACGGCCCGCTGCAGGGCTCGGGTCTCGGCGAGCATCCAGGACTGGTAGTCGTAGCCGGCCGGCATGGTCTCGTACACGCCGACCACCGGGATGCCGTACTGCCGGGCCTGGCCGAGGAACGACTCGGTCAGCGCGTCGGTCACCTGCTGGTTGTAGAGGAACGCACGCACCTTGTGCTCCTTGAACAGGGCGCCCTCCAGCGAGATGTCCTGCGGGGCCGGATCCACGCCGTTCATCACGTCCGCCTGGAACCGGAACGGAGTAAGGATCTTCACCCCGGCCGCCTGCAGCAGGTAATCGCCGACCGGCTCGGTGACGGCGACCGGAGTGCCCGGGTAGGCGGCCTTGACGTGCGCGAGGGCCTGCAGCCAGGGCGCCAGCGAGCGGTCGAAGGCGCGCAGGTTCGCCCGGAAGTACGCCGAGTGCGCGGGCTGCAGCGCGGACAGGTCGCCGGCCAGCGCCTTCGCTACGGCCGGCATCGTGGCCGGGGCGTACCACAGGTGCGGGTTGGGCGTGCTGTCCGGCAGGCGGAGCAG
>DASXME010000012.1:0-8990 GCA_036495825.1 Streptosporangiaceae bacterium | reverse complement strand
GCGGTCACGAACGGGTTGCCGTCCCGGTCGGCGCCGACCCAGCTGCCGAACCGCAGGAACGCAGGGGCGGCGGCCGGCACCCGGCCGCTGTCCTCGCCGTTCAGCACGTGATCAAGCGACCGGTAGAGCACGGGGACGATGCGGAACAGCGTCTCGTCGAACGCCGCCATCACGGTGCGCACCTCGTCCAGCGGGGTCATCGCCTTGACCCGCAGCTGCGATGTCCGCCAGAGCAGGTCGATCTCCTCGCGCAGCCGGCGCCGGGTCTCGGCCGGCGCGTCCGCGCCGGGCCCGTCATCGAGCGCGGTGAGCAGGCCGCTGATCCGGCGCAGGGCGGTGGTCACCGCGCGGCGCCGTGCCTCGGTCGGGTGCGCGGTGAACACCGGGTGCACCCGCAGCCCGGCGAGCAGGCCGTCCAGCCCGCCCGGCGGCAGGCTGGCCCGGCTCTGCGCCACGGCCTGCGGCAGCGACTCGCGCACCGGCCCGCCGCCGCGGGCCCGCTCGCGCAGGGTGCGGATCCGCTGGTGCTCCTCGGCCAGGTTGGCCAGGTGAAAGTAGACGGTGAAGGCGCGGGCAACCAGCTCGGCGCGGTCCACCGGCCACGCGGCCACCAGCGCGGCGACGTCATCGCCGGACGCGCCAGGCTGGCCGGCCCGGACCTCGATCACCGCGCGGCGCAGCCGCTCGACGTCGTCGAACAGGTCCTCGCCTTCGGACTCGGCGAGCACCTCGCCGAGCAGCGCGCCCAGCAGCCTGACGTCGCGCCGCATGGCCTCAGGGCTCTGCTGGCGATCGGCCTCTCGGCTGACGGCTCCGCTGCTGGCTCTGCTCACGGCGGCCAGCGTATCGACCTGCCGCGCGAGGCCGCCGCTACCCTGTCCGCATGACCAGCGAAGCTTCAGGGCCAGTCCAGACGGCGGCGCACGACCAGGCCGACGGGGGCGCACCGGATCCGCACACCACGGCGGGGAAGATCGCCGACCTCGAGCGGCGCAGGTACGAAGCGATCCACGCCGGCTCCGAACGCGCCGTGCAGACCCAGCACGCCCGCGGCAAGATGACGGCGCGCGAGCGAATCGACAAGCTGCTCGACCCCGGCTCTTTCGTCGAGTTCGACCAGCTGGCCCGGCACCGGGCCACCGACTTCGGCATCGCGGCGAACCGGCCCTACAGCGACGGCGTCGTCACCGGCCAGGGCACCATCGACGGCCGCCCGGTCTGCGTGTTCAGCCAGGATTTCACCGTGTTCGGCGGCTCGCTCGGCGAGGTCTACGGCGAGAAAATCGTCAAGGTGATGGATCACGCGCTGACGACCGGCTGCCCGGTGATCGGCATCAACGACGGCGGCGGCGCGCGGATCCAGGAGGGCGTGGTCGCGCTCGGCCTGTTCGCCGAGATCTTCTACCGGAATGTGATCGCGTCCGGGGTGATCCCGCAGATCTCGCTGATCATGGGCCCGTGCGCCGGCGGCGCGGTCTACTCCCCGGCCATCACCGACTTCACGCTGATGGTGGAGGGGACCTCGCACATGTTCATCACCGGTCCCGACGTGATCAAGACGGTGACCGGCGAGGAGGTCAGCTTCGAGGAACTCGGCGGCGCGCACGCGCACAACGTCAAGTCGGGGGTGGCGCACTTCCAGGCCAGCGACGAGGATGACTGCCTCGACTTCGCCCGCGAGCTGCTGTCCTACCTGCCGTCCAACAACATGGACGACCCGCCGCGGCTGCCTGTTCAGGGTCAACCCCTTTACGGCCCGTACGGTGGCGCCCCCGAGCCGACGCCTCTGGACGCCGAGCTCGACACCCTGATCCCCGATTCGCCCAACCAGCCGTACGACATGCACGAGGTGATCGCGCACGTCGTGGACAACGGCGAGTTCCTCGAGGTGCACCAGCTGTTCGCCGCGAACATCATCGTGGGATTCGGCCGGGTGGAGGGCTCGCCGGTCGGAGTGGTGGCCAACCAGCCGCTGCACTTCGCCGGCTGCCTGGACATCGACGCGTCGGAGAAGGCGGCGCGCTTCGTCCGGACCTGCGACGCGTTCAACATCCCGATCCTGACGTTCGTGGACGTGCCCGGCTTCCTGCCCGGCACGGCCCAGGAGTGGGGCGGCATCATCCGGCGCGGCGCCAAGCTCATCTACGCGTATTCGGAAGCGACCGTGCCCAAGATCACGGTGATCACCCGCAAGGCGTACGGCGGCGCGTACGACGTGATGGGCTCCAAGCACCTGCGGGCCGACATCAACCTGGCCTGGCCGACCGCGCAGATCGCCGTGATGGGCGCGCAGGGCGCGGTGAACATCCTGTACCGGCGTGAGCTGGCGGCCGCCGACGACCCGGCCGCGCTGCGCGCGGAGCGGGTGACCGAATACGAAGACCGGCTCGCCAATCCCTACACCGCCGCCGAACGCGGCTACGTCGACGCCGTGATCCGCCCGGCCGAGACGCGCGGGCAGGTCACCGTCGCGCTGCGGGCGCTGCGCACCAAGCGGCAGACCCTGCCGCCCAAGAAGCACGGAAACATTCCGCTCTAGCTTATTAGCGCGGAAAGACGCCCTACGCGCGGGCGAAGCCCTGGGGTTGACTCTGGCCGCCCATAGCAGGCGGGTCTGGCGGACACACAGCAAGGTGCCGGACGCGACAGGCGGCCGGCTGCCTTAGAGTCATGAGCACGATGACCGAGTACTCGAGTTCGCTGCCGATCCTGGCCCGCTATGCGGTCATGGTCGATGTCGGGTACATCTATGCCGCCGCCGGCGAGCTGCTGCTCGGCGCGAGCTCGCGCCGGGACTACCGGGTGGACGCCGCCAACCTCATCCAGGCGCTCACCAAGAACGCCGAGGAGCAGATCCGCGGCGAACTGCTCCGGGTGTACTGGTACGACGCTGCCAGGGACCGGGTGCCCACGATCGACCAGCGCGTGATCGCCCAGATGCCGTGGGTCAAGCTGCGGCTCGGCAACCTGAACGCGCGCGGCCAGCAGAAGGGCGTGGACGCGCAGATCCGCGCGGACATGGAGGCGCTGGCCCGGCACCGGGCGATCACCGACGCGGTGCTGGTGGCCGGCGACGAGGACATGGTGCCCGCGGTGGAGGCGGCGCAGGCTTACGGGGTGCGGGTGCACCTGTGGGGAATCGAGCCGCCGTACGGCACCAACCAGGCCGAACGGCTGGTCTGGGAGTCCGACACGGTCGAGGTGCTCGACGCGGCGTTCGTCAAGCCGTACTTCACCGGCCATCCGGTCAGCGAGGCGGAGCCGCCGCGGCTGGACGCGTCGGCTGCTGCGTCTGTTGCCGCGGCCGACGCCGACGCGGCTTCGGCGGCGACGGCGGTGCCGTCGCCTGCACAGCTATTCGGCGAGCGGACGGCGCCGCGGCCGCCGGGGCGTCCGGCGTCGCACGGTCAGCCGGGTCAGCTGGGCATTGCGGCGGCGAGCAAGCTAGGGCCGGACCGGGAGCGGGTCGAGGAAGCCGGCGAGCACGTGGCGCAGAAGTGGATCCTGACCCGCGGCGAGGACAACATCAGGGACTTGCTGCCCGGGCCTATCCTGCCGCTGGTGATCGACAAAGAGCTTTTGGTGGAGGCCGAGAAGGAACTCGGCCTGTCGCTGCGGCCCTACCAGGAGGCCAGGGAGTGGCTGCGGGACGCGTTCTGGGCGCGAGTGCACCGGCAGTTTGGCATCAGCGTCGGAAAGTCGGGCACCTGATGTCTTCCTCCGGTGGTTCCTCGGCTGGCCCCCCTGGCTCGGCTGGAGGTTCCTTGGCTGGCTCCGTCGGCCCGGCTGGCTCGCCGCCGGTGCTGGCCGTGGTCAGGGGCGACGCCTCCGCGACCGAAATCGCCGCGCTGGTGGCCGTGCTCGCCGCTCGTCAGGCCGCTGCTGCGGCGGCTTCGGCTGCCGCTGCTGCCGGGCCGGGCGGCTCCGGTGCTGGTGCCGGTTCCGGCCGGGGGTGGGGCGATCGTTCGGCGCTGCTGCGCAAGCCGCTCAGCCACGGCCCTGGCGCCTGGCAGGCCAGCGGCCGGCCAGGCTAGCCGCCCCGTCGTTCGCAGCCGTCACTCGCCGTCGGCGAGCCGGGCTTGTCGCGACCAACCAGACAGTTAACCAGCCGTCATGGCCCGGACACACCGCGGTCATGCGGGCGTGCAATGATGTGCTCTCACCAGGAAAGACTTATCGCTTTGGGGGGCGAAGTTGATCAAGAAAAGCAGGCCCGACCACGACGACGTCGTCCGTGTCACCTTCGTGCTGCCGGCCGATCAGCCGGTCGGCGCCGTCTCTGTCGTCGGCAACTTCAACGACTGGGACCCGTTCGCTCACCCGCTGCGCCGCCGGAGCAACGGCACCCGCAGCGCCGTGGTCAAGATCCCGGCCGGCAGCAGGCTGCACTTCCGCTACCTGGGCGAGGGCGGCCTGTGGTTCGACGACGAGGCCGCGAACGACCGCGACGCCTCAGGCGCCGCCCTCGCCGTCTGAGCCATTCCCGCGGACGCACCCTGGCGGCATGCCCCCATCCCGGCCAGCCGCCTCGCCTCGCGCCGCGCCCGCCCCTCTCGCCGATGGCGGTCGATGGCGCGCTGACCGCCATGCCTACCACTGACCGTGCTGGCCGATCGGCCCGCGCCGCGCCCGTGCTTGCCTCACCTGCCCCGCTCGCCCCATCCGCCGCACCAGGCGCCGCGACGATCAACGTCGCTGCCAGTTTGGTGTTGCTCTATGACCGTCGCTGTCACATTGGTGTTCTTTCGCGCTGGGCTGGAGGATCGCTAGACCGCCCCCGTGGGGTCAGTGCGCGCGTTGACCGCTTTACCGCCGGGCGGTGCGGCGGGCGAGCAGGGTGACGGCTGGGATGATGCCGGCCGCGGCGAGGCCGGCGGCGACCCACCAGCCGTGCCGGAAGGCCGTCAGGTGGGCGGCCGGGCCGACCGGGGTGCCGAGCACGGCTACCAGCAGGGCCACGCCGACGGCCAGGCCGATCTGCCGGATCATGTTGATCACCGCTGAGCCGGTGGCGAAGGACCGGGGCGGCAGCGCGGCGGCCGCGGTGGACATCATCGTCGGCAGGGTGAGGCCGACTCCGACGCCGGTCAGCAGCATCCCGCCGAGCGCGCCCCCGGGATAGTCCGGTTGCACTCCCATGGCGAGCGCCCACCAGGCCAGCCCCGCGGCGAAGATGGCGGAGCCTGCCGAGATCGCGACCGCCTCGCCAAACCTGGCGATGACCCGGCCCGCGACGAGGAAGGAGAAGAGCGGGACCATCAGCGGTCCGGGCGCGATGGCCAGGCCCGTCCTCAGCGCCGACCAGCCCCAGTTGTCCTGCGCCCACAGCACGATCGACAGCAGCATCGCGCCGAACGCAGCGGAGAACAGGAAGGCGACCGCCGAGGCGCCGGAAAACCCGCGGGTCCGGAACAGCGCCAGCTCGATCAGCGGATTGTGGTGGCGGGCGCAGCGCAGCACAAAGAGCGCGAGCAGGACAGCCGACGCCGCCAAGATTTCCACGATGCCGGGCGAGCTCCAGCCCCAGCCGCCGCCCTTGACCAGCCCGAAGCTGAGCGCCCCGACCCCGGCGGTGATCAGCAGCGCCGCCAGCGTGTCGGGCCTCGGCCCGGGGTGGCCGGGGATGTGCGGCAACTTGCGCCAGCCGGCCACCAGCGCCGCCACGCCGACCGGGACGTTGACCAGGAAGACCCAGCGCCAGCTGGCCGAGACGAGCAAGCCGCCGGCCACCGGGCCGAAGGCGGCGGCCAGTCCGCCGACTGCCGTCCAGGCGCGGACCGCGCCGCTGCGGCGTTCGGCCGGGTACGAGGCCAGCACCAGGCCCAGCGAAGTCGGGGTCACCAGCGCCGCCCCGGCCGCCTGGACGAGCCTGAAGGCCACCAGCATGCCCACGCTGGTGGCGGCCGCGCAGGCGGCGGAGGCCAGGGTGAAGATCGCCACTCCGACCAGGAAGCCGTAGTCGCGGCGGTAGCGGTCGGCGAGCCGGCCGAAGAGCACGAGCAGCGACGCGTAGACGATCGCGTAGCCGTTGAGCACCCAGGACAGCTCGCTCAGCCCGGCCTGGTGGAAGTCCCGGGCGATGGCCGGCAGCGCCACGTTCACGATGAACAGGTCCAGGCTGGCCAGCACGACGCCGGCGCACACGATGATCAGCACCTGGGCGGGGCTGGCCGACCCCGTCTGCTGACCCGGTCCGGCCTGACTTCCCGATTGCTGGCTTAGGCTAACCATAGCCACACCCTAACCATCTAGCTAAAGTGAATACAAGCCAGAGGAGGTTGATTGCTGTGCAGACGTCGACGATCAGGCTGACCGGGCCGCTCGATCCGCGCGGCGGCTGGGCGGCGGCGAACTGCCCGATCGCCCGGACGCTGGACCTGGTGGGCACCCGCTCCGCGCTGCTGCTGCTGCGGGAGGCCTTCTACGGGACCACCCGATTCGCTGATTTCGCCGAGCGGGTGGGGATCAGCGAGCCGGTGGCGGCCGCCAGGCTACGCGAACTCGCCGACCACGGCCTGGTCGAGCGCGTGCCGTACCAGGAGCCGGGCCAGCGAACCCGGATGGAGTACCGGCTGACCGACAAGGGCGCGGACCTGTTCCCTGCCCTCGTCGCGCTGATGCAGTGGGGCGAGCGGTGGCTCGGCCCGGCCGGGGTGGAACTGCGCCATCACGAGTGCGGGCATCCGGTACGGGCCACGCTGACCTGCACCGCCGGCCATCAGCCCGCGATAGCAGACGTGGACCTCGTGCTCCGCAGCTCACGAGCAACGGCCCCAGGCACGCCATGACGGCCGACCAGCTCCGCGGTGACGAGCCTGGCGGGGCCCGGTAGACAGCAGCGCCGAGTATTCGCTGGCGACCGCGGATGGGAGAAGATCGTCTCTGACCGCACCGGGCCGGGAATCGGCAGCCAGGCCACTAGACTCCTCTGAGCCGACAGGAGGGGATTTCTTGCGCAAGGTCCTGATCGCGAATCGCGGCGAGATCGCGATACGTATCGCCCGGGCTTGCCGCGACGCCGGGCTGGCCAGCGTCGGCGTCTACGCGCAACCCGACCTCGACGCGCTGCACGTCTCGATGGTGGACGAGGCGTTCGCGCTGGGCGGGCAGAGTGCCGCCGACAGCTACCTGGACATCGACCGGATACTCAAGGCGGCCGCCGAGTCCGGTGCCGATGCCGTGCATCCGGGATACGGGTTCCTCGCCGAGAACGCAGACTTCGCCCGCGCGGTGATCGCGGCCGGGCTGACCTGGATCGGCCCGCCGCCCGAGGCGATCGAGGCGCTCGGCGACAAGGTGAGCGCCCGTGCCATCGCCGCCGCGGCAGGCGCGCCGCTGGCGCCGGGCACGCCGGGGCCGGTGTCCGGCGCCGAGGAGGTCGTCGCGTTCGCCCGCGAGCACGGACTGCCCATCGCGATCAAGGCCGCCTACGGCGGCGGCGGCCGCGGGCTGAAGGTCGCGCGTTCGGCCGACGAGATCGAGGAACTTTACGCCTCGGCCGTCCGGGAGGCGGTCGCGGCGTTCGGCCGCGGCGAGTGCTTCGTCGAGCGGTACCTGGACCGGCCGCGGCACGTTGAGACGCAGTGCCTGGCCGACAGCCACGGCAACGTGGTCGTGGTGTCCACCCGCGACTGCTCGCTGCAGCGCCGCCATCAGAAGCTGGTCGAGGAGGCCCCGGCGCCGTTCCTGTCCGGCGAGCAGGAAGAGCAGCTTCGCCAGTCGTCCAAGGAGATCCTGCGCCGGGCCGGCTACGTCGGCGCCGGGACGTGCGAGTTCCTCGTCGGCCAGGACGGCACCGTGTCCTTCCTGGAGGTGAACACCAGGCTGCAGGTCGAGCACCCGGTCACCGAAGAGGTCAGCGGCATCGACCTGGTCCTCGAGATGTTCCGGATCGCCGAGGGCGAGTCGCTCGGCTACGACGACCCGCCGGCCCGCGGCCACTCGATCGAGTTCCGGATCAACGCCGAAGATCCCGGCCGGAACTTCCTGCCCGCGCCAGGAACGATCGCGGCCATGCGCCCGCCGTCGGGACCGGGCGTCCGGCTCGATGCCGGGTACGCGGCCGGCATGACGATCCCGCAGGCGTTCGATTCGCTGATCGCCAAGCTGATCGTGACCGGCCGCGACCGCCGGGAAACGCTGGCCAGGTCGCGGCGGGCGCTGGCGGAGTTCGAGATCACTGGGCTGCCGACCGTGCTGCCGTTTCACCGCGCCGTGGTCAGCGACCCCGCGTTCACCAGCGAGCCGTTCACCGTGCACACGCGGTGGATCGAGACCGAGTTCAGCGGCGGCATACCCGCGTTCTCCGGCGAGGCGGCCGAGGCCGAAGCGCAGGCCGAGCGCGAGCGGATCACCGTGGAGGTGGGCGGCAAGCGGCTGGAGGTGGTGCTGCCCGCCGGGCTGGCCGGGACCGGCCAGGCCGCCGGGCCGGCTGCTCCCGGTCGCGGCCGGGAGCACCGTCCGGGCGGCCGCGCCCGGAGCGGGGCGCCGGCGACCGGCGGCGATGCCCTGGTCAGCCCGATGCAGGGCACCATCGCCAAGATCGCGGTCGAGGAAGGGCAGCACGTCACGACCGGGGATACGGTCGTCGTGCTCGAGGCCATGAAGATGGAGCAGCCGCTAACCGCGCACAAGGACGGGACGGTGACCGGCCTGGCCGTTGAACTCGGCCAGACGGTCTCGGCCGGCGGCGTCATCTGCGAGATCAAGGACTGACACCCGGCTGGCTGAGACCGGGCCGCTAGTGCTGCAGCGGGTAGGGCTGGTCCAGCGGCCAGCGGCGGCGGTCGTCGCCGCCCATCGATTCCATCTCGGCTAGCAGGTCGGCGACGAACCCGGGCAGCTCGCCCGGCTGATGGCTGGGCCACGGACCGGAGTAGTACATCCAGGCCTCCGGTGCGGGCTCACCAGGAAACCCGCTCACCGCGGTCGCCGTCGCGGTGGTGTCGGCCGCGACCAGCCGCCACCGGTAATCCGTGCCGAGCCGCTCG
>DASXME010000011.1:0-11628 GCA_036495825.1 Streptosporangiaceae bacterium | reverse complement strand
GCTTGGCCCAGCGGTCCAGGTTCTCCGCGAACACCCGGCCCGTCCTGGTGAACATCGTCCTGGTGAGCCCGCCGACATGCGGGGTGGCGAACACCCGCGGGTGGCGCAGCAGCGCGGACTCGGGGTCGGCCGGCTCGGTCGCGTGCACGTCCAGCCCGGCCCCGGCGAGCCGGCCCGATTCCAGCGCGGCGAGCAGCGCGGCCTCGTCCACCAGGCCGCCGCGGGCGACGTTGATGAACAGCGCGCCCTCGCGCATGGCCGCGAAGGCGGCCTCGCCGAACATCGCCCGGTTGCCGCCGTGCAGCATCGCGCAGCACACCACCACGTCCGCCTGCCCGAGCAGCCGGCCGAGGTCACCGGGACCCGCGACCTCGTCGAGCCCGTCCGGCCCGCCGCGCTCCGGATGCTCCCGCACGCCGAGCAGCCGGGCGCCGAAGCCGGCCAGCCGGGCCACCAGCGCCTCGCCGATCGAGCCCAGGCCGACGATCAGGATCGTCGACCCGAGCAGCGTGCCGCCGAGCGGCCGCTGCTCCCAGCGCTGGTTCCACAGCGCTTCCCTGGCCTGGTCCAGCCGCCGGGTGAGGGCGAGCATCTGCAGCAGGGCAAGCTCGGCGACGCTGTCGGCGTTGCCGCCCGCGTCGCCGGGAATCCGCGACACCCAGACGCCCAGTTCGGTGGCCGCGGCCACGTCGACCTTCTCCAGTCCGACCCCGAACTGCTGGACCAGGCCGAACGTCCCGGCCTTGAGCGTCTGCGCGTCCACCGGCGATCCCCACGGGCAGACCACGTCCACGCCCGCGACGTGATCGGCGATCTGGCCACGCGGGCTGACCGAAATCTCCCAGCCGGGCAGGTCGGCGGCTAGGTCGGTCCAGGGAAGCTCTGCGGTGAATCGCGGCACTCCGAAAAGCACCTTTTGCTGGGATATTGCCATTTATTGCCCTCTACGTGCGGCGCCTGACATGCTGGCAGCCAGGATACGGCCGGGGAGCCGCCCGCCGGGTCCTTCTACGGGAGTGCGTCGATGAGCTCGCGGGGGGGCTTGCGGCGGCCGGTGTAGAACGGGATCTCTTCCCTGGTGTGCACGCGGGCCCTGGCGCCGCGCAGGTGACGCATCAGATCCACGATCCGGTGCAGCTCGTCGGCTTCGAAGGCGAGAATCCACTCGAAGTCGTTCAGCGCGAAGCAGGCCACCGTGTTGGCCCGGACGTCCGGGTACTCGCGGGCCATCATCCCGTGCTCGGCCAGCATCTCGCGGCGCTCGGCGTCGTCGAGCAGGTACCAGTCGTAGGACCGGACGAACGGGTACACGCTGACGTAGTCGCGCGGCTCCTCCCCGGCGAGGAACGCCGGGACGTGGCTCTTGTTGAACTCGGCCGGCCGGTGCAGCGCCATCACCGACCACACCGGGTCGCTGGCCCGGCCCAGGCCGGTCCGGCGGAATCGCGCGTACATCTCCTGCAGGTCATCCGGGGAGGACGCGACCCACCAGAACATGTAATCGGCGTCGGCCCGCAGCCCCTGCAGGTCATAGCAGCCGCGGGTGACGATGTCCTTGCCGGTGGCCTGCTGGCACAGCTCGCTGACCTCGGCGGCCAGGCCGGTCCGCCCGCCGCGCGCCTGCGCTCCGGCCGCGTCCAGCGCGCCCGGCCCGCTGACCCGGAACACCGACCACATCGTGTAGCGGATCAGCTCGTTCAGCTCGCGCGCCCTGGGCTTGGACCCGGCTGCCGCCCGGTCGCGGTCGTTCTGCGTCATGCTCTCCATTGTCGGTCATCGGCCGGGGACTGCCGGCCATCAGCCTGGCCTGGACGCTACGGCTTGCGCTCAGGGGCAGGTCGTGCGATAACCCGGCTCGCCGAGCCGACCTCGACGCAGGCCCGGCTGATCTTGGCCCGTAGTTATCCGCACAGCCGGATAACATTTCCCCGGAGGTTTTCCGGTAGGGAGGGGTTCCTCCAGCGGGGTGTTAGGCCACCGCGGACGGGTCCGGAACAAAATTACCGCGCGAATCCATGCCTGGGGTGAATCTGTGCCTGGCCCAGGAGCAGGGCCGATACCACGGATGGGCCCGGGGAGACGACAACAGGACATGGATCACAGGGGGGCAGTGGTTAACCGCCCGACTCACCGGGTAGTGGGGCCGAAGTATCCGCATAACCAGTTATGTGGGATACCGAGTCAGCAGCAAGCGGACAACCACAGGAAGGAGGGATCTGGGATGGCAACGCTCATCAGCAACCGAGACACGGCCACGCTGGACGCATGCACGGCCTGTCAGCGGGCTTGTGAATCGTGCGGCTATGACTGCTGTGCCAGCGGCGCTGAGTTGGCGGCATGTACCCGGCTCTGCTTCGATTGCGCGAGCATCTGCGCGACGACCGCGACGCTGATTGCGCGAGGGTCGCCTCTGGCGGCCGCCATGGCCGGGCTCTGCGCCCGGGTATGCGAGCAGTGCGCGGCCGAGTGCAGCAAGCACGACGACCCCGCGTGCCGTGAATGCGCAGCCACATGCCGTGACTGCGTGCAGCTGTGCAAGTCGGCCGCGGCGTCCGCCTCATAACGCGGATACCGCGATAGCCCGCCGGGCCGAGTCCGGACGGTACCGTCAGGCCAGCGAGCCGCTGCCCTTCGGGGCCAGCGTGCGGACTGGCCGCGGTCGCCGCCCGGGCCGGCCCGGCACCATCGCCGTCCGTGACAGCAAGAACCCGGACGGACCCAAGCGTTCCGGCCTGAATGAGGCCAGCGGGCCTCTGACCTGGGAAGACAGTTTCGTCAAGCGCTACTAGCGCGCCTCTACCGGTGGAACGCTTACCTTGCCGAAGGCAACGCCCGGGGCTGGCCGAGCTCAGCCTGCTCGGTGGCCCCGGCGCGATGGCTCGCCAGGTGCCCGAGCACCTGGTCGGCCGCCGTCCTGGCGGTCGCGATGCAGGCCGGGATGCCCAGCCCGTCGTAGGCGGCGCCGCAGATCGCGAGGCCCGGCTGGGCCGCGACCGCCGCGCGGATTCTCGCGACCCGGTCCAGGTGCCCGACCGTGTACTGCGGCAGCCCGCCGCCCCACCGGGTGACCCTGGCCTGCGCGGGCGGCCCGCTGGCCCCGGTCGCCGCGGCGAACTCCGCGGCGGCCAGGGCGGCCAGCTCGGCGTCGTCCCGCTGCAGGATCCGCTCCTCGCCGATCCGGCCAACCGAGCAGCGGACCAGCTGCAGGCCCTTGTCCTGGCCCGTCTTCTGGCCGGCTAGCAGGTGCGGCCACTTGACCATGCTGAACGTGACCGCCTTGACCGCGTGCCCGTCCACGGCCGGCACCAGGTACCCGCTGCCGGTCAGCGGCTCGGGCAGCGCGGCCTCCGGATAGGCCAGCGTGACGATGGCCATGCTGGCGTACCGGATCTCGCCGAGCCCGGCCGCCGCGGCGGCCGACACGCCGGACAGCAGCCGGGCGGCGGGTCCGGCGGGCACGGCCAGCACCACCGCGTCCGCATCGGCCAGCTCCGGCGCGCTGGCCGGCCCGATGACCAGCCGCCAGCCGTGCGGGGCGCGGCTAAGCTCGCGGACCATCGCTCCGGTGCGCAGCCTGGCGCCGGACGCCGCGGCCACCGCGGGCGGCAGCGTGCCGAGCCCGCCGTCGAGCGTGGTGAACACCGGCGCGGCGCTCGGCGTCGACGGCAGCAGGGTGGCCGCCGCCTCGGCCAGCGAGCGGTGCTGCCGCGCCGCCGCGGCCAGCCCGGGCAGCGTCGCGGTGAACGACAGCTCCTCGCTGCGGCCCGCGTAGACGCCGCCGAGCAGCGGATCGACCAGCCGGTCCACCACCTCGCGGCCCAGCCGCGCCGCCACCTGCGCGGCCACCGGCACGTCGCCGTCCAGCGGCGTGGCCGGCAGCTCCGCGTCCAGCCGGGCGCGGGCCAGCCCGGCCGCCGACAGCACGCCGGATCTGGCCAGCTCGCCGAAGTCGGACGGCACCCCCATCAGCTGCCGGCCGGGCAGACCCCTGAACTCGCCGCGCGTCCAGATCAGGGCCGCTGTGGTGCCGGGATCCCTGAGCCTGTCCCCCAGGCCGACGGCCCGGATCAGGTCGGTGCCCTCCGGACGGCGGGCCAGCAGCGCCTCGGCCCCTTCATCGGCGGCGATGCCCGCCAGCGGGGAGACGGCCAGCTTGCCGCCGAGCCGGGCCGAGCCCTCGAAGACCGTGACCGACACCCCGGCGTCCCGGAGGAAAAACGCGGCCGCCAGCCCGGCGATGCCGCCGCCCACGACCGCGACCCGCGGCGCCTGTCCAGCTTCCGTCATGGCGCCCAGTCTGCCGTGCTTGCCTGTCAGGGCTTGCGGCCGACCCCGCACCAGAACGGCACCGTGGTGACCATCGTCCCGTCAGGCCGCCACTGGGGCGACTGGACGATGCCGGGCTCGACCAGCTCCAGGCCGTCGAAGAAGCTCTGCACCTGGGTCTGCGTGCGCGCGTCGACGGGGCCGGAGACCTGCCTGCTCAGCCGGGCCGCGGCCTCGCCGATCTCAGCCATCTGGATGTCACTGGCCGGCTGGCCGAGCACCAGGTAGCTGCCGGGTGCGAGCGCGGCCTTCAGCCGCTCGACGATCGCGTACGGCTGGTCCCGGTCGCCGATGAACTGCATGATGCCCAGCAGCACGAGCCCGACCGGCCGGCCGAAGTCCAGCGTCGTCTTCGCCTCGGACAGGATCTTCTCGGTGTCCCTCAGGTCGGCGTCGATGTACGCGCAGGCCCCCTCGCTGGTGCTGGTGAGCAGCGCGCGGGCGTGCGTCAGCACCATGGGGTCGTTGTCCACGTACACGATCCGGGTGTCGGCCGCGGTCTGCTGCGCCACCTCGTGGGTGTTGCCCGCGGCCGGCAGCCCGGTGCCGATGTCGAGGAACTGCCGGATGCCGGCCTCGCCGACCAGGTAGCGGACCGCGCGGCCGAGGAACGCGCGCTGCGCCCTGACCCCCGGGATAATGCCGGGAAAGGCGTCGATCACCTGCTGGGCCGCCTCCCGGTCCACGGCGAAATTGTCCTTGCCGCCCAGCCAGTAGTCGTACACCCGGGCCGAGTGGGCGATGCTGGCGTCAACCTTGACCGGATGCTGGCTCTCAGCCACGGCTTACCTCCACTGCTCGCGTGCACTGCGTGCCACCAGGGCCTCCCGCGCGCCAGGCCTGCCGGAGCCACCCGCACTGTTATATACCCAGCCGGGTCAAATGGACTGGGCCAGACACGCCCCCGGGACGGAACCGGCCGCCGCCCGCCGACGTCAGAGTGTCATGCAGAACAGCGTCATCGAGCACGGGGCCATCCAGCACGGGGCTCGGCAGCACGCGGCAGCGCCGCGACTCACCCGCCCGGCCGCCGCCGGGCTGATTATCATCACCGGCCTGGTGCTCGGCGGCTGCTCGGCTAGCGGGGCCAGCGGGAGCGGCGCCGGTAGCGCGGCCTCGGCGGGCCACGGCTTCGCCGGGCGAAGCATCGGCGCGCCCGCCCCCGCCCCGGCCGACCTGGGCAAGGCCGACCAGGGCCCGGCCGGGACGGCGGCGGGCGGGCGGCCCGACGCCGGGACCGCGGCCAGGCTCGCGCCCGCGGGCCAGGACATCGTCTACACCGCGAGCATGACGGTCCGGGTCGCCAGCGTCAGCCGGGCCGCGACCCGTGCCACCCAGATCGCCGGCCGCGCGGGCGGATACGTGTCCAGCGAGAACGCGGCCCTGCCGCCTGGGCGCCGGGGCTACGGCACGGTGAGCATCCAGCTGAAGATCCCGGTGGCCGGCTACCCGGCCGTGCTCAGCGAACTGGCCGGCGGCCTGGGCACCGAAACCTACCTGCGCCAGCAGGCGCAGGAGGTCACCCAGCAGGTCACCGACACGGCCAGCCTGGTCGCCTCCGACCAGGCTGGCATCGCCCAGCTGCGCGCGCTGCTGCGCCGCGCCGGGTCGGTCGCCGAGCTGCTCAGCGTGCAGGACCAGATCAACGCCCAGGAGTCCAGCCTGGAAGCGCTGCAGGCCCAGCAGCGCACGCTCGACCACCAGACCGCCTACGCCACCGTGACCCTCACGCTCGCCGGCCCGGCGCCCGCCGCGGCGCCCCCGCGCCACCACGCGGGCGGCGGCTTCACCGGCGGGCTCACGGCCGGCTGGCGGGCGCTGCGGACGGTGATCTCCTGGCTGCTGCAGGCCGCCGGCGCCGTGCTGCCGATCGGCGCCGCGCTCGCGCTGGCCCTGCTGCTGGGCTACCGCGGCGTCCGGATGCTGCGCCGCCGGGCCAGGCCGGGCGGCGCGTAGCGCGCCGTCGGGCGGCGTAGCGCGGCTTCGTCAGGAGCTGGCGCCGGGATCCCGGGTGGACTCCGCGTGCACCAGGTCGGTCAGCCGGGCCAGCACGTCCGGGCTGGCCTCGGGCGGCACGCCGTGCCCCAGGTTGAAGATGTGCCCCTCGGCGGCACGGCCCCGGCCGAGCGCGTCCTTCGCCCTGGCCTCGATCACGTCCCAGGGGGCCATCAGCACCGCGGGATCCAGGTTGCCCTGCAGCGCCTTGCCCGGCTCCACCCGGCGCACCGCCTCGTCCAGCGGCACCCGCCAGTCCACCCCGACCACGTCGGCGCCGGCCTCGCCCATCAGGCCGAGCAGCTCGCCGGTGCCGACGCCGAAGTGAATGCGCGGCACGCCCGTGCCGGCCAGCGAGTCGAAGATCCGCTTGCTGTACGGCAGCACCGAGCGCCGGTAGTCATCGGGGGCGATCGAGCCCACCCACGAGTCGAACAGCTGCACCGCGGATACTCCCGCCGCCACCTGGACAGCCAGGAAGGCCAGCGTGATGTCGGTCAGCCGGCCGAGCAGCGCGTGCCACATCACCGGGTCGCCGTACATCAGCGCCTTGGTCCGGTCGTGCGTCTTGGACGGGCCGCCTTCGATCAGGTAGGAGGCCAGCGTGAACGGGCCGCCGGCGAAGCCGATCAGCGGGCGCCCGCCGAGCTGCGCGGTCAGCTCGCGCACCGCCTGGGTGATGAACGGCACGTCGCTCTCATCGAGCTGGCGGAGCCGCTCGAGGTCACGGAAGTCCCTGACCGGGTGCTCGATCACCGGCCCGACGCCAGGGGTGATGTCCAGGCTGACCCCGACCGCCTTGAGCGGGACCACGATGTCGCTGAACAGGATCGCCGCGTCGACCGCGTACCTGCGCAGCGGCTGCAGGGTGATCTCGACGATCATGTCAGGACGCCAGCAGGCCTCCAGCATCGGCGTGCCGGCCCGCGCGGTGCGGTATTCGGGCAGCGACCGGCCCGCCTGCCGCATGTACCAGACCGGGGTATATGGCACTGGTTTGCGCATGCAGGCCAGCAGGAACGGCGAATCACCCGCGGGCTGCGTCACACCAGAGATCGTCTCACAGGCCCTGCGCTGGACAGCCGCTGGCCAGCACCGTGCTGGCCAGCGCCGCACTGGAGAGCGCTGCACTGGGCAAGCACCTGGATCGCATTCGTGACACACCGCGGGAGATCCACCGGCCGGGCGGCAAACCATGTCAACATCGTGATCAGCCCAGGCCGGGGTGAGGAGGTCGCCGGAGATGGACCAGATGACGCGCTACTGCCGTGACTGCGGCGCGGATCGGCTGTTCGACCAGCCGCACGGGGAGCCCAATGATGAGCCCAGTAATGAGCACTGCCCCGACGCGCCAGGCGGCTGCCCCGAGTGGGCCTGCACCGGATGCGACGCGGCCCTGCTGATCGGCGACCCGGGCCTGATGGCCGTGGCCGGCATCGCGGCACGGAGCCGGGTGGCGTGAGCCCGAAGCCGCGGCGACGTACCCTCGGACCATGAGGCCGACGGGCCAGGAGGGGCAAGATAGCGTCGCGGGCGACGCGGTTTTCGACGCCGCCGCTGCCGATCTTTACGCGGGCCGGGACGCGCAGCGCCTGATCCGCCGCCAGGTGGTCTTCGAGGACATCCCGGCGCCGCGCAAGCTCGCGCCGCACGCCGCGGCGATCGCGGCCACCGTCAGGGTCCCCGACGGCCAGGATCAGGAAGACATCGCGTGGGGCCGGCTCGTGCTGCTGTACGACCCGGCCGGGCAGCCCGGCTGGGCGGGCCAGTTCCGCCTGATCGCCTACATCAGGGCCGAGATCGAGCCCGAGCTCGCGGTCGACCCGCTGCTCGGAGCGGTGAGCTGGAGCTGGCTGACCGAGGCGCTCGACAGCCGGGCGGTCGGGTACGCGGCGCCAAGCGGTACCGTCACCAGGGTGGTGACCGAGGGATTCGGCGGCAAGCAGGACGAGCCGCCCGCGACCGGGCTGGAGCTGCGGGCGTCCTGGTCACCCGACATGCCCGGCCTGGCCGGACACGTCGCGGCCTGGTGCGACGCGCTGTGCGCGTCGGCTGGCCTCCCACCCGCCTCCCCAACCCCCCTCACCGCGGCCGGCGTGAGCGTCATGCCGACCCGCAGGCGGCGCGCGTGACCGAAGGCAGTGCCCCCGTAGAAGACAGGGCTCCCCTGGAAGGCAGTACTCCCCTGGGAAAAGACAGTGCCCCCCTGGACAGCAGCGCTCCACCGGAGGACGGGGCCGCACCGGAGGCTGCCCCGGTACCGCTGCTCGAACTGAGCGACGGGCTGCCCACGGTGGTCACGACGGCCGCGGCGCTCGACCGGGCCGCTCGCGCGCTCGGCCAGGGCGACGGGCCGGTGGCCGTGGACGCCGAACGTGCCTCGGGCTTCCGCTACGGCCAGCGGGCCTTCCTCGTGCAGTTCCGCAGGCGCGGCGCGGGCACCGTGCTCGTCGACCCGGTCGCCTGCCCTGACCTGTCCTGCCTCGACGCCGCGCTCGCGCCGGCCGAAGCGGTGCTGCACGCGGCCGGTCAGGACCTGCCCTGCCTGGCCGAGGTCGGCTATCGCCCCAGGCTGCTGTTCGACACCGAGCTGGCCGGCCGACTGCTCGGGTTCCCGCGGGTCGGCCTGGCCGCGCTGGTCGAGGAGGTGCTCGGCTACCGGCTGGCCAAGGGACACGGCGCCGAGGACTGGTCCACCCGGCCGCTGCCCGAGGGCTGGCTGGTCTACGCGGCGCTGGACGTCGAGGTCCTGGTCGAGCTGCGCGACGCGCTGGCCCAGCGGCTCGAAGACGAGGGAAAGACCGAGTGGGCCCGCCAGGAGTTCGCCGCGGTGCTCGCGGCCAGGCCGCCGGCCCCGCGCACGGATCCGTGGCGGCGGACCTCAGGCATCCACCGCGTCCGCACCCGCCGCGGCCTGGCCGTGGTCCGCGAGCTCTGGCTGGAGCGGGATGCGATCGCCCGGCAGCGGGACCTGTCCCCCGGCCGGGTGCTGCCGGACGCCGCGATCATCGAGGCGGCCAGGACCGTGCCGACGGCGGGTGATCAGCTCACCGCCATCCCCGGGTTCACCGGACGCGGCGCCCGCAGGCACATCCGCGACTGGCTGGCCGCGGTCGGCCGGGCCAGTGCCGGGCCGGATTCAGCGCTGCCCGCCCCGTCCGCGCCCGCCGCCGACGGCCCGCCGCCGACGAACCGGTGGGCCGAGCGCGACCCGGCGGCGGCCCGGCGCCTCGCGGCGGTCAGAGCGGCGGTCGCCAAGCTGGCCGGGTCGCGCAACGTGCCCGCCGAGAACCTGCTGCATCCGGACGCCGTGCGCAGGCTGGCCTGGCAGCCGCCGGACCCGCCGGGGCGCGAGGAGATCGCCCGGCAACTGGCCGCCGACGGCGCGCGCGCCTGGCAGGTCGAGATCACCGTCGGCGCGATCACCGCGGCACTGGCCGGCCTTGAGACTGGGCCCGAGCCTGACCGCCTTGAGCCCGGGCCCGAGCCTGAATGACTCCCGCACCGCTGCCCGGGGTGTTCGCGACCCTGGCGCCGCTTCTCGACCACGACGGCTACCTGGCCGTCGCGGGCGCGCTGTTCCTGGAGAACCTCGGCGCCCCGATCGTGCCGGGCGAGACCGTGCTCATCGCCGGCGCGATCTACGCGGGCACCGGCCGGCTCAACGTCGTGCTGCTCGGCGTGATCGCGGTCGCCGCCTCGATCGCGGGCAGCGCCGGCGGCTACGCGATCGGCCGCTTCGGCGGCCGGGCCCTGGTGCTGCGCTACGGCCGCTACGTGTTCCTGACCGCCGAGCGGCTCGACCGGGCGGAGGCGTTCTTCACCAGGCGCGGCGCGATCGTGGTCACGCTCGCCCGCTTCCTCGAAGGACTCCGCCAGGCTAACGGGATCATCGCCGGCATCACCGAGATGGCCTGGCTGCGCTTCCTGGCCTTCACCAGCCTGGGCGCGGTCCTGTGGGTCGCCGCCTGGACCAGCGTCGGCTACCTGGCCGGAGACCACATCGCCGCCATCTACCAGGAGGCGACCAGGTACTCGCTGTACCTGCTGATCGCCCTGGCCGTCGTGATCGCGGCGCTCGTCGCGAGGCACCTGCTGCGCCGCCGCCGCTCATCCGGCGCCTCGGGCGCCGATCCCTGACCGAACTGTCCGACGTCCGGGCCACAATGGGACGGTGACCCTCAGCTGGACCGTGATCGAGACCCCGCTCGGCCAGATTTCCGCCGGGTGCAGTGCCACCGGCGTGGCCGACGTCAGGTTCGGTCCCCCGCCTCCTGGTGCCCCCCTCGCCGTGGCCGACGACGCTGTGGTCGGCAACGCTGTGGTCGGCAACGCTGTCTCGGCGGCGCACGACCAGCTCGCCGAGTATTTCTCCGGAACGCGCCATGGCTTCGACCTCGCCCTTGACTGGGGCACCGCCTCATCGGCCGCGCGGCGGGTGCTGTCACTGCTGTTCGAGACGGTCGGCTACGGCGAGACGATCAGCTACGGCGCGCTGGCGCGCCGCCTCGCGCTGCGCGAGAACGGCCCCGAGATCCCGGCCCGCGCGATCGGCGGCATCATGGGCTCCAACCCCATCCCGGTGATCGTGCCCTGCCACCGCGTCGTCGCCGCCGACGGCCTGGGCGGCTTCAGCGGCGGCACCGGCGTCGAATTCAAGCGCTGGCTCCTCACCTTCGAAGGCGCCCTCCCCGCCATGCTCGACTTCGGCCCGCCCGCCTATAGCGGGCTGCTGCGGGATCGGTAGCGATCTCGCATTGTGAGACGCGGCCCCCACATAGCACGCGTTAGGACCACGGAATCATGACAAACTACTCGCATTTTTGGTCATACCGCGTGCAGAGTCGAAACGATCATGGAATTGAGGGCTTCGCGGCATGCTTATGTCCAGCATGTGAGACGCCACCCACGCCCACGCCTTCGACGCCAGCCGCCCCCATGCCAGGTCTATGCTGTGCCGATGGCCCCAGGTCAGCAGGCCGGCGACACCGCTGCGGCAGCCGACCCTGCTGTCCTGGCCACCGCCGGGCTGCTGCACCACCGGCGCGGCTGGATCTGGACGCTGGCGGTCAGCCTGGCGGGCTTCATCATCGCCGTCGTGATCGCGGCGAAACCCGCGACCGGAGGAACCGCTTCGTTCCTCCTGGACCTGGTCGGGCTGCTCATGCTGATCGTCTTCGTCGTCGCCCTGATCATGGTCGTCGTCGTCACGCAGCGGCTGCGCCAGCACGCCCCGGATATTCGCGGGCCGGCCCTGGCCGTGCACCGCACGGCACGCCGCCCCGCACTGGCGCACCCGCACCATCG
>DASXME010000010.1:0-9347 GCA_036495825.1 Streptosporangiaceae bacterium | reverse complement strand
GCCCGCACCCGCGGCTGGCCGGCCACCACGATGGCGCACGTGGCCAGGACCGCGGGCGTGAGCAGGCAGACCGTCTACAAGGAATTCGGCTCGCGGCAGGCGCTGGTCGAGGCGTACGTGCGGCACCAGATCGAGAGCCTGGTGACCGAGGTCGAGCTGGTGGTGCGCGAGCACGCCGACGATCCCGGCACCGCGGTGCACGCCGCGTTCGGCCTGTTCCTCAAGCTCGCCTCCGACCAGCCGGTCATCCAGATGATCACGAGCAACGCCGAGGAAGGGGAGCTCATCGGGCTGCTGACCAACCTCGGCCGTTCGGTGGCCGGCGAGCGGATCGCCCGGCTGATCACCGAAGTCTGGCCGCAGGCCGGCCCGGCCGACGCCGGGCTGCTGGCCGACTCGCTGGTCCGACTGGCGATCAGCCACGCGGTGGCGCCGGGCGCCGACCCGCAGACCACGGCGAGCGACGTGACCCGGCTGGTCCGCCCGCTCATCACCGAGGTCCTCGGCCCGCTGAGCCCGGCCAGCCCGGAGCCGCCGCGCCCGGCCGACCCTGACCCCGGCGAACCCGGCGGCGGCCGGCCTTAACCCAGGTGGGCCCGCCGTGGCCGCTACCGGCCGTGTGCAGCGGTCCGGTTGCCTTGTACCGAGGATTCCGTACGGTGCGTATCGAGCGACTGCGGATGCCGGCGTCCGTACAGGTACCCGGCCAGCCCGGCGCCGGTCAGCATGACGCCGGCCGCGAGGTAGGCGACCGCCACCCCCCACTGCCCGGCGACGGCACCGAACGCGACCGCGCCGGCGCCTTCGAGCACGACCAGGCTGCCGATCATCGTGCCGGTCACGTGCGCCATCCGCTCTGGCGGGGTGACCAGCAGGAACGTCGTCTGCGCGGCCACCGTCCAGCCGGTGCCCAGGCCGATCGCGACGTTCCCGGCGACCAGGATGAGCGGGTGCCCGGTCAGCCCCGCCGAGGTCAGCATGAAGATCAGCCCGTTGATCATGATGAACGTGAACTGGCCGAGCACCCGCTCGCCCAGGCCGCTGCGGCCGACCAGCGTCGCCGAGATCGCCAGGCCGGCCGCCATGCCGGCCAGCGCAGCCGGCGTCCAGTCATGATCGGCGCCGGCCAGCGCGGGCGCGGCCAGCGTCTGCGGCAGCGCGCCCAAGGACAGGCCTAACCAGGTGACCGGGGCCAGCAGGGCCAGCGTCGGGTCGGCGAAGATCGTCCGGATGCCGGTGGTCATCGAGGCGCGGCGGGCCGTCGAGGTGGCGCGGGCGGGGACGCGCAGCCGCAGGTTGCTGATCAGCAGCGCCGCCACCGCGAACGTGCCCGCGTCGCCGAGCAGCGCGGGCCCGGCACCGGCACCGAGCGCGATCCCCGATCCGGCCAGGTAGCCGAACACCTCCGACACCTGGTTCGACGTGCTGATCAGCGCGATGAGCCGGCCGCGGACGTCCCGCGGCACGTTCTCCGCGATCACGCCGGCCCTGATCGCGTTGAACGCGGACCTGACCCCGCCGAGCACCGCGGCGGCGGCCAGCACCGGGGCCAGCCCGCCGAGCAGCAGCGGCAGGGCGAGCGCGGCGGCGCCGGTCAGGCACAGCGTGATCAGGCCGCCGCGGCGGGGGATCCGATCCAGCCAGGGACCGAGGCCGATGGCGACGGCGAACGCCGGTATCGCCTGGACGCCGAACACAGCCGCCGACCCGAGCGCGCGACCGCCGGACCGCTGGTAGGCGATCAGCAGGAGGGCGCCGAGGCCGACGAAGTCGCCGAGGTAGGAGATCGTGGCCGCGACCCACAGCCGCGACGAGGTGCGCTCGGCAAAGACGGCCCGGTAGCGACGTGACCCAGCCCCACGATCGCTCACGCGCGCGCTGCCTCCTTACCTCTTGCCTATGCCATCACGAATGGGCGCGCATTCCCAGGCCCCTGCGGGATCTTCGGGCGGGGCAGGTCAGTGACACTCCCAGAACATATGGGACGCGTGCTCCCGGATGTCCGGCCCGCGGTGGGCTACAGTCGCCGGGTGAGCAGGGCCGACGCGCAGGGTGCCACGGCCGACGGGGTGGCGGAGCAACTGCCGGGCCAGATGGCGTTCCCCGGCTGGGAGCCTGACCCCGGGCCGGCCTGCGGAGCCTCGCCTGGCGACGGGCAGCCGGTGCTGCCGGGGATGGACGACGCGTCGCTCGCGCGGCCCGCCGCCGAGCCCGATGCCGAGCTGGACCGGGTGGCCACGGCGTTGCGCGCCGCCGACCCCGACTTCAGCGGGATAGCCACCGCGATCCGCTCCGCCTTCGACCTGCTGCTCGACGGCCAGCACACCGGGCGGTACCGCTGGGACCAGCTGCACAAGACCGAGAAGACGCACGCGGGCACGCTGGTCGAGATCGGCATCCAGCGGCGGCTCGGGCTGGCCGACGGCGCCGCGCTCGACTACTCGATCGCCGGCGTGGAGGTGGACTGCAAGTTCTCGCACCGCAGCGGCGGCTGGATGATCCCGCCGGAGGCCGCCGACCAGCTAATGCTGCTGGTGCACGCCAGCGACGATGAGGGCACCTGGTCGGCCGGGCTGCTGCGGGCCAGACAGTCCTGCCTGCGGGAGGCCGGCAACCGGGATCTCAAGCGAGCGCTGAACGACGGCGGGCGGGCCACGATCCGGTGGCTGGTGCGCGGCGCGGCGCTGCCGGAGAACGTGCTGCTGCGGCTGGCGGAGCGGGACACGGCGGCGATATTCGGCTGCCCGCCGGGCCAGCGGCGGGTGAACGAGCTGTTCCGGCGGGCGCTGGGCCGGCGGGTCAGCCGGGCCGTCGTCGCCACCGTGGCCATGCAGGACGACTACATGAAGCGAGTGCGGGCCGGCGGCGGGGCGCGCGATCAGCTGCGCGACGAGGGCATCGTGATCTTCGGGGACTACGCCGGGCACCAGGCGCTGGCCGCCGCGCTGGGGCTGCCGGTGCCGGGTCCCGGCGAGTTCGTCAGCGCCCGGCTGGCCCGGTGCGGGACCGCGAGCGACGGGCCCGCTCCCGACGCGGACGCGAGCGGCGGCGGCGCGGGGCGGGCGGCGGGCGGGCGGTACGTCAGGCTCGGCGGCGCCGACTGGGCGCTCGCCGTCGAGGCGGCTGTCGAGGTGGCCGTCGAGGTGGCCCCGGCGCCCCGGCTGCCCCGGGTCTAATCGGAGAATGGTTAACCGCGCGACGGAAGGGACGGCAGATGACAGCCTCGGAGCTGACAGCACGATGGGGCATCACACTCCCCCTGGCCGGGCTGGCGCTGCCCGACCATCGCGAGATCGTCACCAGCCTGGAATCCCTCGGTTACACCGACGCCTGGTCTGCCGAAGGCAGCGGGACGGACGCGTTCACCCCGCTGGCCCTCGCGGCCGGCTGGTCGCAGCGGCTGCGGCTGGGCACCGCGATCGTGCCGGTGTTCACCCGGGGCCCGGCCCTGCTCGCGATGCAGGCGGCGACGATCGGCGCGCTGGCGCCCGGGCGGTTCGTGCTCGGCATCGGCACGTCGTCGCCGGTGATCGTCGCGCAGTGGAACGGCATCGAGTTCGACCGGCCCTATCAGCGCTGCCGCGACACGCTGCGGTTCCTGCGCCGCGCGCTGGCCGGCGAGAAGGTGACCGAGGACTACGAGACGTTCTCGGTGCACGGCTTCCGGCTGGAGCAAGCGCCGGCCACGCCGCCCGGGCTGGCCCTCGCGGCGCTGCGGCCCGGCATGGTGCGGCTGGCCGCGGCCGAGTCGGACGCCGTCATCACCAACTGGCTGGCGCCGGCCGACGTGCCCAAGGTCCGCGCCGTGGCTGGGGCAGGCCACGAGCTCGTGGCCAGGATCTTCGTCTGCCCGACCGCGGACGCGGCGGTGGCACGGGAGATCGGCCGGCGGCTCATCGCCGGCTACCTGACCGTGCCGGTCTACGCGCAGTTCCATGCCTGGCTGGGCCGCGGCGAGGTGATCAAGCCGATGCTGGAGGCGTGGGCGGCGGGCGACCGCCGGGCGGCGCTGGCCGCGATCCCCGACAGCCTGGTGGACGAGCTCGTGGTGCACGGCGAGCCCGGCGCCTGCCGGGAGCGGGTCGCGCAGTACCAGGCGCAGGGACTGGACACGCCGGTCATCGCGGTCATCCCCGCGCCTGGCGTCGATGTGCCGGGCGCGGTGCGCGCGCTGGCCCCGCGCTGAGGTCTACCAGCTGCCGGGCAGGTCCTCGCCGTACCAGGACTCGATGATCCGGTGCGCGATCGACACCGGCGGGGGCATCAGCACCTCGGCCGTCGCCAGGCCGGCCCGCAGCTCGTCCCGGCTGAACCAGCGCGCCTCGGAGATCTCCTCCTCGTCGACCCTGATGGGCTGACCGCCGGGTGCGGCGGCCCGGAAGCCGAGCATCAGGCTCTGCGGCATCGGCCACGGCTGGCTGCCCAGGTAGGCGACGTCGCCGACGGTTATCCCGGTCTCTTCGGCGACCTCGCGCGCGACGGCCCGCTCGGCCGACTCCCCCGGCTCGACGAACCCGGCGAGCAGCGATACGCGGCCGGGCGGCCAGGCCCGGTTGCGGGCCAGCAGGGCCCGCTCGTCCGGATCGGTGACCAGCATGATCACCGCGGGGTCGGTGCGCGGGAAATGCTCGGAGCCGTCGGTCCGGCAGATCCGTGAATGCCCGCCCATGACGGGATCGGTCAGCGAGCCGCACCGCGGGCAGTGCGTGTGGGTGCGGTGCCAGTTGGCCAGCGCCACGGCGTGCGTGAGCAGCCCGGCGTCCCTGTCGTCGAGCAGCGCGCCGGCCCGGCGCAGCCCGGCCGGCTCGATCCGGCCGTCCTTCGGGCCGGCCGCGGGAGCGGGGGGCAGCGGGGCGGTCACGCTGAAGTAGACGTGCCCGTCGCCGTCTACGCCCAGCAGGTGGCGCTCGCCGTCGGGCGCCTGCGCGGGCGCCAGGAAGACCAGCCCGGCGCCCTCGTCACCGAACCGGACCAGCGTGCGGCCGTCGTCGATGACGAGCACCCGGGTGTCGTCGCGCGCCCAGGCCGCGGTCAGCCATTCGGCGTCCGAACGGCGGACGCCGGACCGGTCCACGGTGCCGCGGGCCAGGGCCAGCGCGGCCAGCGGCCTGCGCAGCGGCCCGTTCGGTCCCGGCGGCCCGTCCTGCTGCGGCGGCCGGGGCTCGCTCAACCGCGCCCCGTGATCGCGGTGCGGCCGGCGGCGAGCTGCAGGCCGCCCGCCGCGAGCTCGTCCCACAGGTACGCGGCCGCCTCGGCCCCCTTGAGCAGCAGGGCCATCTCCGCCTTCTCGTTCGGGGCATGAATGCGGTCCTCGTCGAGCCCGACGCCGATGAAGACCAGCGGCGCGCCCAGGATGTCGGCCAGGTCGGCCTCGGGGCCGCTGCCGCCCTCCCGGGTGAACAGCACCTCGCGGTCGAACGCACGCTCCATCGCCCGGCGGCCGGCCGCGACCGCCGGGGCGTCGATCGGCGAGAAGCACGCCCGCACCCCGGGACCATCCATCTCGACCGTCGCCGTGATCCCCGGCGGCGTGTTAGCGGCCACGTATTCCTCGAGCGCCGCGGTGACGTCGGCGGGATCCTGGTGCGCGACCAGCCGGAACGACAGCTTGGCGTGCGCCTCGCGGGGCACGATGGTCTTCCCGCCGGGGCCGGTGTGACCGCCCCACATGCCGTTGATCTCGGCGGTCGGCCGGGCCCAGAGCCGCTCCAGCGTCGAGAACCCCTCTTCGCCGCTCGCCGCGCGGCTGTTTGCGGCCGTGGCCAGCCATTCGGATTCCCCGAACGGGAGGCGGCTGATCAGCTCGCGATCCTGCTCTGACAGGGGCACAACCTTGTCGTAGTACCCGCGGAGCGTCACCCGGCCGCCGGCGTCGTGCAGGCCGGCCAGCAGCGCGGCCATCGCGTGCAGCGGGTTGGGCACGGCACCGCCGAACGACCCGGAGTGCAGGTCCTGCTCGGCCCCGGTCATGTCGATCTGGGCGGCGATGACCCCGCGCATGGCGGTGCACATCGACGGCACGTCGGCAGACCATATCGAGGTGTCGGTGATCACGATGACGTCGCAGGCCAGCCGCTCGCGCTCGCGATGCAGCAGGTCGGCCAGGTTCGGCGAGCCGGACTCCTCCTCGCCCTCGATGAGCAGCTTGAGCGTGACCGGCGGCGCGGTCCGGGGGGCCGTCCCGCCGGCCGCCAGGCAGGCCCGCAGGCCGAGGTCGTGGAACAGCACCTGGCCCTTGTCGTCGGACACGCCCCGGGCCAGCAGCTGACCGTCCCGCTCGGCGGGCTCGAACGGCGGGCTGTCCCACAGCTCCAGCGGCTCGACCGGCTGCACGTCGTGGTGCCCGTAGACGAGGACGGTGGGTGCGGCCGGGTCGCCGGACGGCCATTCGGCGAAGACCGCGGGCAGGCCTGCCGTACCGTCTTCGCCCCGGGTCGGCCAGACTTCCGTCACGGGGAACCCGGTGAGGCGCAGCCGCGCGGCGAGCCATTCGGCGGACCGGAGCACGTCACCGTGGCGCTCCGGGTCGGCCGAAATCGACGGGATAGCCAGCCATTCCTTGAGCGCGCCGAAGTACTCGCCCGAGTTCGCCTCGATGTACCCGCGGACATCCATAACCCGATCCTCGTCTCCTCGCCTAGACACTGATCAGAAACTCTAGCCCCGCCCAGTCTGCCTAGCCTGGCCCAGCCGGCGGGGGTAGGGAGTAGCGCATGGCGATCTTGATGTTGTTGTCGCCGTGCCTGGCTACTTCCTGGAGGCCGAGCCGGCGGTAGAGGGCCTGGGCGCGCTGGTTGGGGGCGAGCACGTCGAGGGTGAAGGACTGGCCCCGCTGGCGGGCCTCCTCGATGAGGGCGCTGATCAGGCGGGTGCCGAAGCCGCGGCCCTGATGGTCGGGGTGGATCTCGATGCGGGCGAGATAGATCTCGCCGGGACGGTACTCGACGTCGAGCATGCCGATGTCCGCCCCGTCGGCGGTGATGATCCGCCAGCGGTCCGGCTTGAAGACCTGGTCGTGAAAGTCGCGCTGCTCTTGGTCGTCCCAGCCCCAGATCGCCGTGATGACGTCACCCATGGCGGCCTTGTGCAGCCGGAAGCAGAACTCATCGTCAGCCGGGCTGGCCGCTCGCAGGGCGATCGCTGTCACAGTGCCAGCGTATGGGCGCGGCTGGCGGCATGGCCGGCCGCGAGGCGGGATGAGCGACGCCCGTTAAGTGCCATGATGGCCACGTGCCTGATGACCTGCCGCCGCCCGATACCCGGCGAGCCCGCCTCTGGGAAGCCGCGGAGTCCAACCACGTGCCGTTGCGGGCCATTCTGGTCAGCGTCGCGGTGGTGGCGCTGGCCTTCATGGCGGGCAAGCTGGTCTACCGGCTGCGTGACGTCATCCTGCTGATGGTCGTCGCGGGGTTCGTCGCGCTGATCCTGAACCCGCTCGTCCTCGGCCTGCAGCGGATCGGCATCCGTCGGCGCGGCGGGGCCGTGGCCGTGGTGACGCTGCTGGGGCTGCTGGTCTTCCTCGGGCTGGCCGTAGCGTTCGGCTACCCGCTCGCCAACGCGATCACGCACCTCGCGAGCGACCTGCCGTCGTACGTGAACCAGGCGACGCACGGCCGGGGCTGGATCGGGCACCTGGTGCGCAAGTACCACGTGCAGAAGTGGGTTCAGAGCAACGCGCCCAAGCTGGTGACCTTCGGGCAGGGGCTGGCCAAGCCGGCCCTCTCGCTGGGCAAGGGCGCCGCTTCGCTACTGATCTCGCTGTTGACGATCTTCGTTCTCGTACTGCTCCTGCTACTCGAGGGCCCGAAGATGCGGACCGGCCTGCTGCGGCTCATGTCGCCCAAGCGGGCGGAGCGCTACACCGAGGTGGCGCGCGAGGTCAACCGCTCGGTGATCGGGTACATGCTCGGGAACTTCCTGACGTCGCTCATCGCCGGCATCGTCGTGTTCGTGACGCTGGTGATCGTGGGCGTCCCGTTCCCCTTCTTGTGGGCGCTGTGGGTGGCCCTGGTCGACTTCCTGCCGATGATCGGCGGCGCGCTGGCGGGCATCCCCACCATCCTGTTCGCGGTCGGCCACTCGCTGACCGCGGGCATCGTCACGCTGGTGGTGTTCCTCGTCTACACGCAAATCGAGAACCACGTGCTCAACCCGGTCGTGATGAGCCGGACGGTCCGGGTGAACCCGCTGCTGGTGCTGGTGTCCATCCTGGTCGGGGCGTCGGTCGGCAGCTGGATCGGCGGAGTCTTCGGCGCGTTCGTGGCGGCGCTGCTGGCCATCCCCAGCGCGGGAGCCATCCAGGTGATGATCCGCGAGGTCTGGAATCAATCCGGCCTGCCGCCACCGGCCGGAACGGGAACCGCAGTCGCGGCGCCAGCCGCAGCCGCGGCGGCAGGCGACGACGCCGGTGCAGCCGACCAGCGCCAGACTGAGGGCGGTGCGGCGGCAGGCGACGACCCTGAGCCCGCGACGCGGAGCTAGCTGCCGGTCCAGGGTGGCAGTTGCTGCAGGGTCCAGGTGTTGCCGTCCGGGTCGCTGAACCTCACGAACGAGCCCCAGGGCTGCACGTCGACGTCGCTGGCCTGCACGCCCCGGCTGAGCAGTTCCTCGCGCGCGGCCGTGGCGTCGGCGACGACTACCTGGACGCCCCGCTGCGACCCTGGCGGCATGTCGGTGATGCCGGTGCCGAGCACCACCGAGCAGGCCGAGCCGGGCGGAGTCAGCTGCACGAAGCGCAGGTTCTCGTTTACCTGGTAGTCGTGATCGGCGTTGAAGCCGACCTGGTCTACGTAAAACGCCTTCGCCTTGTCTACGTCGGTCACCGGGATGGCCACGAGTTCGATCTTCCAGTCCATGTTCCAAGCTTATGAGCCGGGTCCGACAGTCCGGCGGCACCCGGGGGTTACGGGTTGACAGTGGCAACGATTCGCGAGTGGAATCACTAACCACACCAACACCAGCGACACGGCAGGGAGCGCGGATGGGCATCTGGGCAAGATCGGCGCGAGGCCGGGCGGCCGCCGCCGCGTTCGCGCTGGCCATAGCGACCACCGCCACGGCCGTCACCACTGCGGCCACAGTCGCGACAGCCGGCCCAGCCAGAGCAGCCACGACCGGCCCATCCAGAGCAGCGGCGGCGGCTACCCCGGCAACAGCCGCGACCAGGGCAGCCGCCCTGCACCCGGCGGGCGGGGTCACGCAGGATGTGAGCCAGGCCGCGCAGGCGGCCACCCGCGCGTACTGGACCTCCTCCCGGATGGCGGCGGCCGCCGCGGCCGCCGGCGTGGACGAGCTCAAGGCCAGCCCGGCGGCCGGGCCGCCCCCGGGGACCCCGACGGCCACGCACT
>DASXME010000009.1:0-30723 GCA_036495825.1 Streptosporangiaceae bacterium | reverse complement strand
GTCCGCCGGGCCGATGTGCTGGCCTACATCGGGCCGGTGTGTGCTTACCCGACGGGCTTCCTGTTCTCTCTGACGATCTGCCCGGCCCCGGGGGGTGCCGGTGACGCGATGATCGGGTTCGGCGCCGGGGGGGTGCAGGGGCGCGGGCCGGTGATCCGGGTACAGGTCCGGTTCGGCGGTGAGGTGGTGGATTCGGCTGTGCGCGGGACGGGGAGGGTCGTGGCGGGCCGGTCGCTGCTGCGGGATTGCGGTGCGCGTTCGACGGGGCGTGTCGGTCATCCGCATCCGCGCAGTGAGAGCAGGTGGTGGGTGTCGCCGCTGCCGCAGGCCGGGCCGGTGGAGTTCGCTGTTTTCCTGCCGGGAGAAGCGGAGCAGAGCGGTGCCGCGCGGATGGACGCCAGCCAGGTCATCAGTGCGGCCGGCCGGTCGGCGGTGCTGTGGGCGGAGCCGGGATGATGCAGCGGCATTACCGGCCGACCCCGCCGGGCGGTACCGTCCCGGTGGTGGTGCCGGGCGATGTGGTGCTGGTGCGCGAGCCGGGGCTGGTGGTGTGGGCCGGGGCGGTCACGGTTTTCCCCGAGGGATTCCAGTTCACGCTGCTGACCTTGTTTGACACCAGCCGGGTTCCGCCGGCGGATTTCGCGCTGGACGTGCCCGATCGGGGCCGGATGACCTGGCTGGAGGTCCGGTTTGCTGACGGTCGGCGACGGGGGGTGGACCTGAACGCGAACACACCGCCGGATCAGCCGCAGAGACCGCAGGTGACGATGCAGGACGGCGTGTGGGCGGACGGATGGTTCAGGAGCATGTGGTGGGTCACCCCGTTGCCGCCTCCCGGCGCGGTTGAGCTGGTGATTCATCTCGGCGGCGCGGATGGCCTGACCGGATCGGGTCTCCTGGACGGCGCGCGGCTGACCGAAGCGGCCAGCCGCGCCGATGTCGTATGGCCACAAGCCGACGGAGCTAACGGGCCGGCTGGAAGGCCGGGCGCCTGAACAAGTGACTTGGGGGGTAGGTCAGGGTCCAGGGCCTAGGCGGCGGCCTGGCTGCGAGCGGTGGCTGGGTGGGCTGGCGGCGGGCGGGGTGCGGGGTTATTCGCCAGTGGCGGTGGCCAGGACGCGGGCGATGGTGTCGGCGGCGCGGGCTGGCTGGTCGCGGGGGGCGATTTTTCGGTCCAGCTCCATCGGTAGTGGCCGTCTGTGGCGTAGATGCGTTCGGTGAGGACGCTGGTGCGGGGGTTTTGGACGTGGAGGCTGGGCAGGATGCGGTCCGGGATGCGGCGGGCCGCAGCAAAGCCGACGAGTCCCCGGGCGGCGGTCGCGTGGTGACGACGAGACGCGACGACGGCCGTTCGCCCCCTTCCCCGAAGTGCGTGCGGCCGTCGGCCGCCCGGGGACTCTGCGCTACCGAAGGTAGAAGGGCGAGCAGACCGGATCAAATGTCGCTGTGGACGGTGGTGTGGACAACGTGGGGAGATCGCGGGGTGTCGCTGTGCACAACCGGGAACAGCCCTGGGGACGACGGAGCTGCTAGCCCCGGCCCGCGCCGACTGGCTGGGAAAGTGTTATCCACCGCCTGTGGAAACAGAAAAGCTTCCGGCTAACCGTCGCCAGGACCGGAACCGCCGGAGCCACTGGAGCCACTGGGACCTTCGGGACCGCCGGGCCCCTCGGAGTCGCCGAGGCTATCGGGACCGCCGGGATCAGCCGAGCCGCCCGAGTCACCGGAGCCGTCGGCGTCGAGGGCGGACATGTCGAGTTCGGGGCGGCCGCGGACGAAGCCGTCGGGGTCGTCGAAGTCTTCGGCCGTCGGCATCAGGTCGGGGTGCGCCCACAGCGCGTCCCTGCCTTCGATGCCGCGCGCCTCGGTGAGGCCCAGCCAGATGGTCGCCGCCTCGCGCAGCCGGCGCGGCCGCAACTCGAGACCCACCAGGGTGGCGAAAGTCCGCTCGGCCGGCCCGCCGGTCGCGCGCCGCCGCCTGATCGCCTCGGCCAGCGCGCTGGCGTGCGGCAGCCGCTGGCCCGCGGCCGCGTCGACCACGGTGGCGACCCAGCCCTCGACCAGGGCAAGCGCGGTCTCCAGCCGGGCCAGCGCGGCCTTCTGCTCCGGCGTGTCCTGCGGCTGGAACAGCTGGCCGCCGGACAGTGCCTCGCGCAGCGCCTCCGGGTTGGCCAGGTCGACCTGCGGCATGGCCTCGCGCAGCAGCGACGTGTCGACGGTCATCCCGCCGGCGTACTCGGCTACGGCGTGGAGCAGGTGCGCCCGCAGCCACGGCACGTGGGCGAACAGCCGGTGGTGGGCCGCCTCCCGCAGCGCGAGGAACAGCCGTACCTCCTCCTCGCCCACCGAAAGTCCCTCGCCGAACGCCGTGACCCCGGCCGGCAGCAGCGCGGCGACGCCCTCGGGACCGAGCGGCAGGCCGACATCGGTCGAGCTGACCACCTCGCGGGCTAGCGCGCCGACCGCAGCCCCGGTCTGGCCGCCGACCATCGCCCCGCCGAGTTGCTGCATCATCGGCGCCAGGCCGCCGAGACCGCCCATGCCGCCGGTCATCGCGGTCATGGCCGAGCGCATCTCCGGCGGGATGTCGGCCAGTTCGTCCGGGTCCAGCGTGAACATGCCGCCCATGGTCTCGACGGCCTTCGCAGCGATCGGGTCGCAGAGCTTGGACCAGACCGGCAGCGTGGCCTCGACCCATTCCGACCGGCTCCACGCCTGCGTGGACCTGATGCCGGACGGGAACGTGGTGACGTCCTCGAGCCACAGGTCGGCCAGCCGGAGCGCTTCGTCCACCTTCTGCCGCTGGTTGTCCAGCACGCTGGGATCGCCCTCGGCGGCGACGGTGTGCCTGGCCACGTTCTTCGCGAGATCCCAGTTGACCGGGCCGCCCTGCCAGGACATCAGGTCGGCGAACTGCCGCAGCGCATCCGCGATCTGCTGCGGGTCACCGAAGGGACTCCCGGCGCCCATCGGCCCCATGGCGCCCATCGGCCCGAGCGGGCCCAGCGGACCCGCAGGCCCGCCCGCACCCGGCGTCTGCCCGCCCCCGGAGCCGGCACCGGAACTCGGCTCTGGGTCGTCCGGGCCCTCGTCCGGGTCGCCGGGCAGCCCGAAGCCGAAGGGAGGATCAGCCATCTTCGCGGCCTCTCGGGCAGGATGGAAGAGTCATGTCGGTCCACGTTATACGGAGGCTTATTCAAAACCCCGGTCGACGGGCCAGCGTAGCCGCAGGCGAACCCCGGCTACGCTGATCATCCATTGAAGTTTTGAATAAGTCTCACTGGAGCAGTCTACTTTGACGATCCGAGACACCCAGGCTCGCGGGCGGCGAACCCGCGCCGAGGGCAGCGGCGACGGCAGCGGCCACGGCCCGGTCGTCGCGGTCACCGGCGCCGCGCGCGGGGTCGGTCACGAACTGGCCGTCAGGCTGGCCGCATCCGCGCGGGTCAGCCGGGTCATCGCGATCGATGACCACCGGGGCGAGGCGACCGGCGTGACCTGGCGCGTCGTGGACGTGCGCGATCCCGTGCTGGCCAGCCGGCTGGCCGAAGTCGACGTGCTGGTGCACACCGACATTGACCTGGCGCCCGATTCGGACCGCAGCGCCAGGCGGGCGTTCAACGTCCGCGGCGTGCAGACCGTGCTCACCGCGGCGGCGGCCGGCCGGGTCGCCCGGGTGATCCTGCTCACCAGCGCGATGGTCTACGGCGCCAGCCCGGACAACCCGGTGCCGCTGCCCGAGACCGCGCCGCTCGGCGCCGACTCCGACGGCAGCGTCGTAGGCGACCTGCTGGAAATCGAAGATCTGGCGCAACGCTCGCCGCGCACCCACCCCGGCATGGCGGTCACCGTGGTCCGCCCCGCCGCCCTGGTCGGCTCCGGCGTGGACACGCTGGTGACCAGGCACTTCGAGGCGCCCCGGCTGCTGACGGTCAAGGGCAGCGCGCCCCGCTGGCAGTTCTGCCATACCGACGATCTCATCTCCGCGATCGAGCTGGCCGTGGCGGGCGAGGTCACCGGCGCCTTCGCGGTGGGCTGCGACGGCTGGCTGGAGCAGGAGCAGGTGGAAGAGCTCAGCGGGATGCGCCGGATCGAGCTGCCTCCCGGCCTGACCTTCGGGGCCATGCAGCGGCTGCACCGGGTCGGCATCACCCCGGCGCCCGCCACCGACCTGAGCTTCGTCATGTACCCGTGGGTCGTCGACTGCGCGGCGCTGCGCGGGGCAGGATGGCGGCCCAGCCACGACAACACCTCCGCGCTGGCCGCGCTGCTCGAGCAGCGGACCGGCCACCACGCGGTGGCCGGCCGTCGGCTGGCCGGCAAGGAGGCGACGATCACCGCCGCCGGGGCGACCGTCGCGGTCATCGGAACGGCCGCGATCGTCCGCCGCGCGCGCCGCCGGCGTCAGGGAAGCTAGTAGGTGGTCGTGCCGGTCCGGTATAACGTGGCTTGGTGGAGGTCATCAGGCTCATCGACGTGCGCGATACTCCGCTGTCGGTAGACGAGGTGCGGATGGCGGTCGCCGATCCGGCGGCCGGCGGCATCGCCCTGTTCGCCGGCGCCGTGCGCGACGACGATCACGGCCGCCAGGTCAGCCGGCTGTCGTACTCCGCCCACCCGTCCGCCGCCGCCGAACTGCACCGCGTCGCCGAGAAAATCGCCGCCGACTTCCCCGTCTGCGGGGTGGCCGCCGTGCACCGGGTCGGTGAGCTGGAGATCGGCGACCTCGCCGTGGTCGTGGCCGTGTCCTGCCCGCATCGCGGCGAGGCGCTGGCCGGCTGCCAGGTGCTGATCGACGATATCAAGCGGTGCGTCCCGATCTGGAAACACCAGTACTTCGGGGACGGATCTGACGAGTGGGTCAACGGCGCGTAGTCTTCCCAGCATGTCCAGGCGTGCCCTGACCCTGCTGGTGGCCGGCGTCGCGGTGGTCGTAGCCGCCGTCATAGCCGCGGCCTTGCCGGTCCCTTACGTGATCCTCAGCCCCGGGCCGACGCTGAACACGCTGGGCACGGTCAGCGGCAAGCCCCTCATCCAGATCGACAGCGCCAGGGCGCACGCCGCCCGCGGCCACCTCAACCTGGTGACGGTCAACTTCCAGGGCGGCCCGGGCGACGAGATCAACATCTTCACCGCACTGCGCGGCTGGCTGAGCTCGCATGACGCGGTGGTGCCGCAGGCCGAAGTGTTCGGCACCGGCCAGACGCAGCAGCAGGTGCTGCACCAGGACGTACAGGAGATGACCGGCTCGCAGCAGGACGCCACCGCGGCCGCGCTGACCCAGCTCAAGATCCCCTTCAAGACCTACATCCAGATAGCTCAGACGGAGCCGGGGATGCCGGCCGCCAAGGTTCTCAAAGCGGGCGACATCATCACCGCCGTGAACGGCACCCCGGTCGCCACCCTGGCCGCGCTCAGCGCGAGCGTCCGCGCGCACCCGGCCGGCCAGCAGCTCACCCTGACCATCACCCGGAGCGGCAAGACCCAGCAGCTGAAGGTCGGCACCGTCAGCGCCCAGGGCCGGCAGGTCATCGGAGTCGTGGTGCAGCCCGGGTACACCTTCCCGTTCGGAATAAAAATCAGTGTTGGTGATATTGGCGGCCCCAGCGCCGGCCTGATGTTCGCGCTCGGGATCATTGACAAGCTTGGCTCGGTGGATCTCACGGGTGGCAAGTTCATCGCGGGAACAGGCGAGATTACTCCGAACGGTTCCATCCAACCCATAGGCGGCATTCAGCAGAAGATGGCCGGCGCGAGGGCGATGGGGGCGACGGTCTTCCTGGTCCCGGCGGCCAACTGCTCCGACGCCGCCGGGGCCGCTGTGGCCGGCCTGCGGCTGGTCAAGGTGAGCACGCTGGCCGGCGCGGTGAACGACCTGCAGCGAATAAAGGCGGGCCGCAGCGTGCCGTCCTGCTGATGAAGACGCGGCGCTGGCCCAGGATCCTCGCCGTGGCGGCGGCCTCGATCGTGGCGTTCGTCATCGTGGCCGTCATCGTCAGCGGCGTGTGGACCGATTACCTGTGGTTCGCCTCGGTCCACTACACCTCGGTGTTCGCGACGACCTACGGCGTGAAGTGGGCGCTGTTCGGCATCGTCGGCGTGTTCATGGCGGCGCTGGTCACGTTCAACGCCGTTCTCGCCTACCGGCTGCGGCCGATGCACCGGCCCGGCACGGCCGAGCAGCGCGCGCTTGACGGGTACCGGATCGCCCTGGACCGGCGGCGCAGGCTCATGGTCGCCGCGGCCGCGGCCCTGGTGGGCCTGATATCCGGGCTCAACGCCAGCGGCTCATGGCGGACGTGGCTGCTGTTCGCCAACCGGACGTCGTTTCACGCCCGGGATCCGCAGTTCCACCTCGACGTCTCGTTCTTCGTCTTCGTGTACCCGTTCATCCGGATGGTGCTGACCTACCTGTTCGCGGCGGTGCTGGTCAGCGTGCTCGTCGCGGCGGCCGTGCACTACCTGTACGGCGGGGTGCGGGTGCAGCGGGTGCCGAGCCGGCCGCCGGCCGCCGGCGGCCGGCCGCCGGGCGGCCACGCGGCGGGCGGCGGGGCTCCGGGCCTGGGCGGCCGCGCGTGGGGAGGCCGGGCCTGGGGCAGCCGCGGCAGCGACCCCGACGGCGGTGCGGCGGGTGACGGCGGCAGCGCCTCGCCGGGCGGCAGCGCCGGCTCGGCTTCGGGCGCCCAGGCCACCAGCGCAGGGGGCAGGCCGCCCGGTTCTGGCCGCCGGGCCACGGTCGCGGCGCGCGCTCACCTGTTCGCACTGCTCGGCGTGTTCGTCCTGCTCAAAGCCGTCGCCTACTGGATCGACCGGTTCGGCATCGACGAAGCCCGCGGCGGAACCGTCAGCAGCGGCGCGTCCTACACCGACGTCAACGCGATCCTGCCGGCCAAGACCGTGCTCGCTGTCATCGCGCTGGTCTGCGCGCTGCTGTTCTTCGCCGGCGCGGCCCGGCGCAGCGCGATGATGCCGGCCGTCGGCTTCGGGCTGCTCGTGCTGTCCGCGATCCTCATCGGCGGCGTGTACCCGGCGGTCATCCAGCAGTTCGTCGTCAAGCCGAACGCGCTGGCCAAGGAGTCGCCGTACCTGCAGCGGGAGATCAGCGCGACCAGGGCCGCTTACGCCGTCGGCCACACGGTGACGACGCCGTACCAGGCGACGATCGCCGCTCAGCCGAGCGCGAGCCTCGCCGCCCAGGCCGCGGCGCTGCCCAGCCTGCGCCTGATCGACCCCGGCGTGGTGTCCCAGACGTTCCAGCAACTGCAGCAGGTCAAGGGGTTCTACCGGTTCCCCGGGCAGCTCGACATGGACCGCTACCAGGTGCCCGGCGGCGGCCCGCAGCCGCGCGACATGGTGGTCGGGGTCAGGGACATGGCCGGGCCGCCGCCCGGGCAGGGCAACTGGATCAACACGCACCTCGTGTACACGCACGGCTTCGGGTTCGTGGCGGCGTCCGCCAATACCGTGCAGGCCAACGGGGATCCCTCCTTCACCGAAAGCGACATCCCGCCCAGCGGGGTGCTGGGCTCATTCCAGCCCCGGGTGTACTTCGGTGACCAGGACACCCAGTACGCGATCGTGGGAGCGCCGCGCGGCCGGGCGCCGATGGAACTCGACTACCCGGTGCAGAGCGCGGCGGGCCAGCGTGACACCACCTACGCCGGCCGGGGCGGCGTGCCCATCGGCTCGCCGCTGAACCGGCTGCTGTACGCGATCAAGCTGCACGAGCCCAACATCCTGCTGTCCGGCGCGATCAACGGCAACTCGCGCATCCTCTACGTCCGCGACCCGCTGTCACGGGTGGCCAAGGCGGCGCCGTTCCTCACCCTGGACGGCGACGCGTACCCGGTGGTCGCAGATCACGGCATCTACTGGGTGGTGGACGGCTACACCACGTCCGGCCAGTACCCCTACTCCCAGGGGCTGGGCTTGGCGGCGGCCGACGACTCCAACGTTTCGCCCTACCGGCAGCCCGGCGGCGAGCTGAACTACATCCGTAACTCGGTCAAGGCCGTAGTGAACGCCTACACCGGCTCGGTCTCGCTCTACCAGTGGGACACCGCCGATCCCGTGCTCCGCACCTGGATGAAGGCATTCCCCGGGCTGGTCAAGCCGCGCCGCGACATCCCCGCCGCGCTGCTGCCGCACCTGCGCTACCCGCTGGGGCTGTTCGACGCACAGCGCCAGATCCTGGCTAGCTACCACGTCACGCAGGCGCAGGCGTTCTACGACGGGCAGAACTTCTGGACGGTGCCCGCCGACCCGAGCGGCGACACGCCGGACGGCGCCTCGCAGCCGCCCTACTACCTGACCATGAGCATGCCGGGCTACTCGCAGCCGGAGTTCTCGCTCAGCACGTCGTTCGTGCAGCGCGGCCGGCCCAACATGGCCGCGTTCATGGCCGTGGACAGCAATCCGCTCTCGCCCGGCTACGGCACGATCAGGATCCTCGGGCTGCCGCAGGACACCGCCATCGCCGGGCCCCAGCAGGTGCAGAACTCCTTCGAGACCGATCCCACGGCGTCCATCCAGCTCTCCCAGCTGCGCCGGGGGGGCTCCAGGGTGACTCTGGGCAACCTGATCACGCTGCCGGTCAGCGGCGGGTTCCTCTACGTCGAACCGGTGTACGTGGAGGGGGCGGCGCAGGCCAGCGCGACGACCGCCGGGGCGTACCCCACCGTGCAGCGGGTGTTCGCGTCGATTGGCGGCGACGTCGGCTACGCCAGCACGCTGAGCGCCGCGCTCAGCCAGCTGTTCGGCGTATCGGCGGGTTCGCCGGCCGGCACCGCCGGGTCCGCGCCCGGGTCTGCCGCGCCCGGGACGGCCGGCGCCGCGGTCAAGGGCAGTTCCGCCGCGGCCGCCGCGGCGCAGGAGGCCGCCGTGCTCGGTTACCTGAAGCAGGCGCAGGCCGATTACCAGCGCGGCCAGGCGGCGCTCAAGGACGGGAATTTCGGCGCGTACGGCCTGGACATGGCGAGCATGAAGACCGCGCTCGACCGCGCTCAGCAGGCGGCGGAGGGCCAGCCGGGCGGTGCTCCGCCCGCGCATGCCTCTCCGTAGCGTCGCCCGGCGTTGACGGCGGCATTCACGGCGACGTTGGCGGCGGCGTTGGCGGCGGTGCGCGCAGCAGGCCGGCGGTGGGCGTACGCTTCGATTCTGACGGGATACTTGACCAGAGTGTTGATCTTCGCAGCTACTGGCACGCCGCTGGGTTCGCGGCCCGGGGCCCAGAGCTGGGGGCCTGAGGAGAGGAGCAAGATCGGTTGTGTCGCCTCGTGTGCTTGTTGACGCGACCACCGTTCCGGCCGACCGCGGCGCACTCGGCCGTTACGTCGATGGACTCATAGCCGCTCTCGGCGCCGCTGGCGCGGACCTCGCCGTAGCCTGCCAGCGCGCGGACGAGGAGAGATACTCCAGGCTCGTGCCCGGTGCGCACATCGTGGCCGGGCCGACCGCGATCGCGCACCGCCCGGCCCGGCTGGCCTGGGAGCAGACCGGCCTGCCGCTGATCGCGCAGCAGGTGAACGCGGACGTGATCCACGCGCCGCACTACTCGATGCCGCTGCGGCCGCCTGCCCCGACCGTGGTCACCATCCACGACCTGACGTTCTTCACCGAGCCCGCGCTGCACAGCGCGGTATCCTCGGCGTTCTTCAAGTCAGCGATCAGGACCGCCGTCCGCCGCGCGAGCAGGCTGATCGTGCCCTCCAAGGCGACCAGGGACGAGCTGGTGCGGGTGCTGTCCACGGACCCGACCCGGATTGACGTCGCCTACCACGGCGTGGACCACACGCTCTTCCGCCGGCCCGACCCCGCCGAGGTGCAGCACGTCTCGGACCGGCTCGGCCTGCACGGGATGCCCTACATCGCGTACCTCGGCACGCTGGAGCCGCGCAAGAACGTCCCGGCGCTGATCACCGGGTGGGCGGCCGCGGTGGCCGACCTGGACAACCCGCCGGCCCTGGTGCTGGGCGGCGGTAGCGGCTGGAGCGAAGAGGTGGACTCGGCCGTGGCGGCCGTCCCCGCGCACCTGCGCCTGGTCCGGCCCGGCTACCTGCGCTTCACCGACCTGCCCGGCTACCTGGGCTGTGCGCTCGTGGTGGCCTTCCCCAGCCGGGGCGAGGGGTTCGGGCTGCCGGTGCTGGAGGCGATGGCCTGCGGCGCGCCCGTGCTGACCACGCACCGGACCTCGCTGCCCGAGGTGGGCGGCGACGCGGTCGGCTACACCGAGCCGGACGCGGACAGCATCCGCGACGCGCTGCGCGCGCTGATCCTCGATCAGGGCCGCCGTGAGTCGCTGGGCGCGGCCGGCCACGCGCGGGCCCAGGAATTCACCTGGTCGGCCTCGGCCGAAGCCCATCTCGTCTCGTATCAGCGTGCGGCCGAGCAGCGGGCAGAGTAACCTCGCACCTCATGCCAGGAGATACACGACACCCGATCGGCACAGGTGAACCGTTGGAGGCCATTCTCCTCGTCGGCGGACGGGGGACCAGGCTCCGCCCGCTCACCGTCTCGGTGCCCAAGCCGCTGCTGCCCACGGCGGGCGTTCCCTTCCTTGCGCACCAGCTGGCCAGGGCCGCGTCCTTCGGCGTGACCCGGGTGGTGCTGGCCACCTCCTACCGGGCCGGGATGTTCGCCGAGTGCTTCGGCGATGGGTCCGCGTTCGGGCTGGAGCTGGACTACGTGCACGAGGAGGAGCCGCTCGGCACCGGCGGCGGCATCAGGAACGCGGCGTCCGGGCTGCGCAGCGGCCCCGATGACCCGGTCGTGGTGCTGAACGGGGACATCCTGTCCGGTCATGACCTGGCGGCGCAGCTGGACATGCACCGCAAGGCGGAGGCCGCGGTCACGCTGCACCTGGTCGAGGTGCCGGACCCGGCTCGGTTCGGCTGCGTGCCGACCGACGACGCCGGCCAGGTGACCGCGTTCCTGGAGAAGACGCCGAGCCCGGTGACCAACCGGATCAACGCCGGCTGCTACGTGTTCGCCCGGCGGTTCATCGACGAGATCCCGGCGGGCCGGGTGGTGTCGGTCGAGCGCGAGACGTTCCCGGCCCTGATCGAGTCGGGCCAGGTCGTGATGGGCTATCCGGACAACGCGTACTGGCTGGACGTGGGCACGCCCGAGGCCTTCGTGCGCGGCTCCTGCGACCTGGTGCTCGGCCGCCTGGCCTCGCCGGCCCTGCTGGCCTCGCCGGCCGCGAGCGGTGAGGCGCTGCTGCTGCCCGGCGCCGTGGTCGATCCGAGCGCGAGCCTGACCGGCGGCACCGTGGTCGGTGCCGGTGCGGTCGTCGGCGCGGGTGCTCAGGTCGACGGCAGCGTGATCTTCGACACGGCCGTGGTGGGTGCGGGCGCGCAGGTCCGCGACAGCGTGCTGGGCCGCGGTGCGAGCGTGGACGCCGATGCGGTGCTCGACGGCGTGGTCATCGGGGACGAGGCCCGCATCGGCACGGGTAACGAGCTGCGCGGCGGGCTGCGGGTCTGGCCAGGGGTCGAGCTAGACCCGGTGTCGATCAGGTTCTCCACCGACGCGTGACGCGGCCGGAGGCCTTGTGCCGGGCGTGTGGCTCGGCCCGGTGCCAGGTCCTCGATCGGTGCGTGCTGTGGTGCTCCGCGTGGCGCGGTTGTGGCCGGCCGCCGCGTGCGGCGCGCCGCCGGGGGCAACGTAGGGTCGATCTATGGGTGTAACCGACGGTGCGATGCGGCGGGTGCTGGCCAGGGCACGGGACGGCAAGCCCCTCGACCTGGCCGAGGCGCAGGTCGCGCTGCAGGCCCGCGGCGATCAGCTCGCCGCGCTGCTCGACCACGCCGCCAGGGTCAGGGACGCCGGCCTGCAGGCCGCGGGCCGGCCTGGCATCATCACCTACTCGCGCAAGGTGTTCATCCCGCTCACCCGGCTGTGCCGGGACCGCTGCGGGTACTGCACCTTCGCCACCGTGCCCGGCAAGCTGGACAGCCCCTACCTGTCGCCGGACGAGGTGCTCGACATCGCCCGCCGCGGCGCCGAGCTGGGCTGCAAGGAAGCTCTCTTCACCCTGGGCGACCGGCCTGAGGACCGCTGGTCCGCCGCCCGGGAGTGGCTGGACGAGCAGGGTTACGACGACACGCTGTCCTACGTCAGGGCGATGGCCATCATGGTCCTCGAGGAGACCGGCCTGCTGCCGCACCTCAACCCCGGCGTGCTCTCCTGGCAGGACTTCCAGCGGCTGAAGCCGGTCGCCCCGTCGATGGGCATGATGCTGGAGACCACCGCGACCCGGCTGTTCACCGAGCGCGGCGGCCCGCATTTCGGCAGCCCGGACAAGGACCCCGCCGTCCGGCTGCGGGTGCTCGAAGACGCGGGCCGCTGCGCGGTCCCGTTCACCACCGGCATCCTGATCGGCATCGGCGAGACGCTGGCCGAGCGGGCCGAGTCGATCCTGGCCATCAGGAAGGTCGCCAGGGAGTACGGCGGCATCCAGGAAGTGATCGTGCAGAACTTCCGGGCCAAGCCGGACACCAAGATGCGCGGCGTTCCCGACGCCGACCTGGAGGATCTCGCCGCGACGATCGCCGTCGCCCGGCTCGTGCTCGGCCCGGCGATGCGCATCCAGGCGCCGCCCAACCTCATCGGCGAGCAGTACGCGCTGATCCTGCGGGCGGGCATCGACGACTGGGGCGGCGTCTCGCCGCTCACCCCGGACCACGTCAACCCCGAACGTCCCTGGCCCCAGGTCGATGAGCTGGCCGGGCACACCCGCGCGGCCGGGTTCACGCTGCGCGAGCGGCTCACGATCTACCCCGGCTACATCCGCGAGCCGTGGCTGGACCCGAGGCTGGCCGCGCACGTGGCCCAGCTCGCCGACACCGCGACCGGGCTGGCCGACGAGCAGGCGGCCGTGCGCGGGCGGCCCTGGCAGCAGCCGGACGGCAGCTGGGGCGAGGCGGCGGGCCGGACCGACCTGCACGTCACGATCGACACGACCGGCCGGACCAAGGACCGCAGGGACGACTTCGCCGAGGTCTACGGCGACTGGACCGAGGTGCGCGCCAGGATCGCGCCCCCGGTGCCCCGGCCGGGCGGCGTGGGGTCTGGCGGCGGTTTGGGGGCTGGTCGCTCGGCGCCGGAGCGGCTGCGGGCCGACGTGGCGGCCGCGATGCGGCGGGCCGAGTCCGACCCGGCCCGGCTCAGCGACGACCAGGCGCTGGCGCTGCTGGACGCCGAAGGGCCCGAGCTGGACGCGCTCGCCGCGCTGGCCGACGCGATCAGGGCCGACGTGTCCGGCGAGGACGTCACCTACGTCGTCAACCGCAACATCAACTTCACCAACATCTGCTACACCGGCTGCCGGTTCTGCGCATTCGCCCAGCGTCGCTCCGATGCCGACGCCTACAGCCTGTCCCTGGAGCAGATCGGCGACCGGGCGGTCGAGGCGTGGGCGGCCGGGGCGACCGAGGTGTGCATGCAGGGCGGCATCGATCCCGACCTGCCCGGCACCGCCTACTTTGACATCGCGGCCGAGGTGAAGCGCCGCTGCCCGGACATGCACGTGCACGCGTTCTCGCCGATGGAGGTGGTCAACGGCGCGTCCCGCACCGGGCTGTCCATCCGCGACTGGCTGGTGCGGGCCCGCGAGGCCGGGGTCGGCTCGCTGCCCGGCACCGCGGCGGAGATCCTGGACGACGACGTGCGCTGGGTGCTGACCAAGGGCAAGCTGCCCACCGCCACCTGGGTCGAGGTGATCACCACCGCGCACCGGCTGGGCATCCCGACCTCGGCGACGATGATGTACGGGCACGTGGACACCCCGGCTCACTGGGTCGGGCACCTGCGGGTGATCCGCGGCATCCAGGAGCAGACCGGCGGTTTCACCGAGTTCGTGCTGCTGCCGTTCGTTCACCAGAACGCGCCGATCTACCTGGCCGGGCTGGCCAGGACCGGGCCGACCGCGCGCGAGAACCGGGCCGTGCACGCGGTCTCCCGGCTGATGCTGCACGGCGCGATCGGCTCCATCCAGTGCTCCTGGGTCAAGCTGGGCGCCGACCTATGCCTGGACGTGCTCCGCGGCGGGGTTAACGACCTGGGCGGCACGCTGATGGAAGAGACCATCAGCCGGATGGCAGGCTCGCAGAACGGGTCGTACAAGACGATCAGCCAGATGGCCGAGATGGTGGCCCCCACCGGCCGCCCGCTGCGCCAGCGCGGCACGACCTACGGCCCGGTGCCCGCCGAGCGCCAGGCCGCTGCCGCCGCCAGCGACGGCATCTGCGCCACCGTCCGCACCCCCCTCCCCCTGGTCACCAGCTGAGGCGCGCTCGTGCGGCCGCGCGGGGCTGTTGCGGGGTTAGACGTAGTGGAGGTAGGCGGAGGGGTCGCGGGCCGGCCGGGGGGGCGGGGGAGCTATGGCGTGGCCCACGCCGATCGCGCCCATGGGCTCCCAGTCGGGCGGCAGGCCGAGCGCGGCCACGGCGACCGGGCGGCAGAACATCGTGCTCGACACCCAGCATGAGCCCAGGCTCTGGGCGGCCAGCGAGATCAGCAGGTTCTCCACCGCGGCGCCCATCGAGACCAGGAACATCTCGCGCTCGGCGGCTGACCTGCGCTCGTCCGGGTAGGCGTGCGCGGCCTCGGTCACCAGGCAGGGCACGATGATCAGCGGCGCCCGGCGCAGCGGCTCGCCGCGCCGCACCCGGCGGGCGATCTGCTCCTCGGTCATCCCGTCGGCGCGCAGGTCGGCCTGCCAGGCGCTGAGCATCGCGTCGAGCAGTCCCTGCCTGCCTGCGGGGGACTCGACGACGGCGAAACGCCAGGGCACGCTGTGATGCGGCGCGGGCGCGGTGAAGGCGGCGTCCAGAGCCCGGCGGACCGCCGCGGCATCGACTGGCTCGGCGGAGAACTCCCGTACGGTCCGGCGGGCCAGCGGAACCTCGGCCGAGCCGAACCGGAACATGTCCTCGGCGGCCGGCCTGATCAGCGCCGCGGCTCCTGGGCCGTCGGCCTCCGTGACCAGGTCGGCCAGGCCGCGCAGCAGCGCGACGGGGACGCCGGTGATCTTGCCCTTGACCAGGTCGGCGGCCGCGGCGATCTCGTCGGCCACCGCGGCCAGCGTGACCTCCAGCGGGTTGCCGAACGAGTCCGCCTGACCGCGAAGATCACGCAGCGGGATCAGGCCGGCCGCGCCGATCGCGGCGTCGGTCTGCCCGGCCCGCCACGGCCTGCCGAGGGTGTCGGTGATGACGACGCCGACGCGAACGCCGAGCCGGGCGGCCAGGTCCTTGCGCAGCCGCCGGGCCGACGCGTCGGGGTCCTCGGGCAGCAGCACCACCGTGCCGGGCGGGGTATTGGAGTTGTCCACGCCCGCGGCGGCAAGGACCAGGCCGTGCCTGGTCTCCACGATCCTGGTCGGGCCGCGCTGCGCCACCAGCCGGACGCTTTCGGCGTCGATCGCCTGTTCCCTGTCGTCGGCGCGGAGTATCCGCCCCTCGGCCTTGCTCACGATCTTCGAGGTCACGACCAGGATGTCGCCGTCGCGGAGATCCGGTGCCGCGGCCTCGATCAGCTCCGCCAGGTCGGTTCCCGGCGTGACCTCGGGCAGCCCGGCCAGCCCGGTGACGCTGATGCCGGTCATGACCGGAGCTCCGCGGCCAGCGCCACCGCCGCCCGGGCGATCTCGGCCGTGGACGGCGGGTCCCGCATGTAGAGCGGGAGCGCACGTACCTCGATGCCGGTGAGCGCGGGGTCATCGACGGCGGCCTTGTCCTGCTCGTCGACGAGCCAGCCGCCGATCAGGTCCGCTCCGTAGTGCGCGCCGACCGCGGCGGCGCTTGTCTGCACGCCGATCGCGGTCAGGCAGGCATCGGCCATGCCGCGTACCGGAGCGCCGCCGATGATCGGCGATACCCCGACGACGACCTTGCCGCTGGCCGCCTGGCGGATGCCGGGCACCGCCATGATCGGGCCGATGCTCACCACCGGGTTCGACGGCGGCAGCACGATGAAGTCGGCCTCCGCGATGGCCTCCAGGACGCCGGGCGCGGGGGCGGCGTCCGCCGCCCCGACCGGAGTGATGGCCAGGGCGGGCGTCGCCGCGTGCATCCGCACCCACCACTCCTGGAAGTGAATGCTGCGCCGGCCCTCGCCGTCCTCGATCAGGACGTGGGTCTCGATCCGCTCGTCGGACATCGGCAGCAGGCGCACGCCCGGCTGCCAGCGCTGGCACAGCGCGGCGGTCACGGCGGACAGCGGCTGCCCGGCGGCCATCATCCTGGAGCGGACGATGTGCGTGGCAATATCCCTGTCACCCAGCGAAAACCAGTCCGGGCCCTCGCCGTAGGCGGTCAGTTCCCGCTGTACGGTGAAGGACTCATCGGCGCGGCCCCAGCCCTGTTCCTCGCTGATCCCGCCGCCGAGCGTGTACATGACGGTGTCCAGGTCCGGGCAGACTCGCAGGCCGAACAGGGTGATATCGTCCCCGGTGTTGCCGATGACGGTGATCTCGGCGTCCGGGACGGCAGCTTGCAGGCCGCGGAGAAACCGGGCGGCCCCGACGCCGCCGGCGAGCACGGTGATGCGCATGGCGGACAGTCTCGCAGGTCGCGCCGCCGCCCGCGTCTTCGCGTGCCACGGCGACATGGCAGGCGGACTTATGGAAAGCTGCCAGCCATCACCCGACACTCCAGGGAGTCCACGTGATACGCAACGAAGCGCAGCGGGTTCGCGAGCCGGCCGCCATGCTGCTCCTGGCCGCCACGGCGCTGAGCGTGATTGTCGGAATCTGGATCCTGCTCGATGCGCGAAGCCAACTGATCGACGTGGTGACAGCGGGCGGGCTGAACTTCGGCGACCGCGGGCTTGAGGCCTTCGGCTACTTCGGTGCCGTGTACGTGACCGCCTTGCCCGTGACCGCGGTGCTGCTGGCCGCGGTCATCGGCGAGAAGGTTCCGCGCGCGCGGAAGCTGACGCGGGCGGCCGTCGTGCTGCAGGCGATTGCCCTGGTGCTCGGCGTGATCAGCTGGCTAGCCGCGTTCGGCTCGCACCTGACCACAACAGGGAAAACGCAGATCTTCATCGCCGACGTCGTGGGCATCGTCGTGGCCGTGGCGGGGATGCTGTTCACCCTGGCGGTGCTGCGCGCGGCCGACATGCAGGGCAGCGCGGCTCCGGTGGCCGGCGCGACGACTGCCACCCAGCAGATGACGGCCCAGGCCGGTTACGGTCAGCCGGGCTACGCGCAGCAGCCGGGCCGGGTGCCGGCCGGGCAGCAGGCACACGCCCAGCCGGGCCAGCCAGGGCAGGCAGGGCAGCACGGGTACGCGCAGCCGGGCTACGCGCAGCAGCCAGGACGCACGCAGCCGGGTCAGCAGGCGAACGCTCAGCCGGGCGGCTACGCCCAGCCGGGTTACGCGCAGCCGGGGCAGCAGGCCTATGCGCAGCCGGGGCAGCAGGCTTACGGTCAGCCAGGCCAGCAGGGCCAGCCAGGGCAGCAGGGTCAAGGCCAGCAGGGTCAGCAGGGCTACGCGCAGCCGGGTCAGCAGGCCTACGCTCAGCCAGGGCAGCAGGCCTACACCCCCTCGGGTCAGCAGGGTTACGCCCAGCCGGGCCATCAGGGGTACGCGCAAGCAGGCCAGCAGAGCTACGCACAGGCAGGTCAGCAGGCACAGGCAGGTCAGCAGGCACAGGCAGGTCAGCAGGCGCAGGCAGGTCAGCAGGCGCAGGCAGGTCAGCAGGCGCAGGCGGGTCAGCAGGCGCAGGCAGGTCAGCCGGCATATCCGCAGACGGGACAGTATCAGGCGTACCCGCAGGCCGGGCAGCAGCAGGCGTACGGTCAGCAGGGCTACGCGCAGCAGCAGGGCTACGCGCAGCCGGGTCAGCAGGGCTACGGGCAGCAGGCGTACGGTCAGCCCGGCCGCACGGCCGGCTACGGCCAGCAGGCTGCGGGCGGTACGCACGAAGCGTCGGGCCAGCAGCATGGCACCGCCGACCGGCCCGACGCGGAGGACGAGGATCCCGCCTGAGCCGGCCGCAACTCGGCCATCGCTGATGTGTCACCGGGCCGCCGAGGCGGAGCCGCAGGCTCGCGCTGCTGATGCCGAGGTGAGCACGGTCCGGTCAGCGATGGCGGCCAGACCTCGCCGGGCAGACCTGCCGGGCGAGACCGTCGGCTAACGTTGCCAGTCAGGTCCGTGGGTTACCTCCGAGCTCGCCGGGCCATCAATGAGCCACCGCGCCACCGGACCACCAAGCCGCCGCCCCTCACCGGTGAAGCCAAGGCGGTCGATGTGCCACCGGCCCCCACCCGAGGGTGTCGATGTGCCGTTGACCGCCATGCCGCCGGCCCCCACCCGAGGGTGCCGTTGACCGCCATGCCGCCGGGCCGGGAGCAGTGCGCCGGGTCGGACAGGCCAACTCCAGGACCACCGGCCCATGACCAATGGCCGGATGACCCGCAGCTCCTGACCTCTCCTGTCGGTAAGCAACGCCTAGTACGCGCAGTGTGACTAGACGTGATCGGCCGGTCTTTTGTCGGACCATCCTGGGACGCTGTACAGACTTTTCCGTCATCCCAGGGCAACGCGCTGTCATTATCACCAACCCAGCTTGACGTAGCCCAAGACACGCGCGTGTAATTCCACTAATGTAGTTCGCGCGCCCGGGGAGGAGGCGCGAACTACGGGGACTCCGGGAGGGGGTAGGAGGTGCGTCGTGACTGAGACCATCGCCGCGTCAGTTCCCGGCATCTTCGGTTTCATGGCAGAAGATGGCGAAGAGCTGGGCTGGCAGGAGCGCGCCCTGTGTGCGCAGACGGATCCAGAGTCGTTCTTTCCTGAGAAGGGCGGCTCGACCCGCGAGGCAAAGCGTGTCTGCGGGAGCTGCGAGGTTCGCGCCGAGTGCCTGGGCTACGCACTCGAGAACGACGAGCGGTTCGGCATCTGGGGAGGGCTGTCCGAGCGCGAGCGTCGTCGGCTGAAGCGGCAGGCGGTCTAGCCGGAGCCGAGGCGGACAGGCATGCTCGCCGGTCTGTGATCGGCTTCGCCGTCGGCCCGCAGTATTTTTCCGGGGGCCGAGCCCCCGGAGCCCCGCGGGCCGGGCCGGGGTCGCTTTCCGGAGCCGGGTTTGCCGGCGGCCAAGCCACCGACTTGCCGGACGGCGAGCAGCCAGTTCGCGTATTGTTCACGCGTACATGCCCGCCAAGCCGAGGCCGGAGCGAAGCCGTGCAACCCAGTCGGCGCGGGACATCACCACCAGCGAGCGGGACCCTTGTCGCATAACGATACGTATCCCGAGCACGTAGTCACTGCGGTCGTCGTCGCGCACGATGGCGCCCAGTGGCTGCCTGACGCCATCCCTGCGGTGCTTGACCAGACCCACCAGGTGCACCGCCTCGTCGCCGCGGACACCGGCAGCCGAGATCGCAGCGGGACGCTGCTGGCCGAGATGGTCGGCCCGGCGGTCGTGTTCGGGATGGACCGGGAGACCGGCTACGGGGCCGCGGTGGCGCGCGCGCTGCGCCATCCGGCTGCGAACACCCCGGCCGGCGGGGGCGTGACGGAATGGATCTGGCTGCTGCATGACGACTGCGCGCCGGCACCGGACGCGCTGGAGGAGTTGCTGCGCGGGGCCACCGAGACGCCCAGCGCGGCCGTGCTCGGGCCCAAGATCCTCGACTGGCAGGACCGGCAGGTCATCCTGGAGGTTGGCCTAGCCGTGGATACGGCCGGCCGCCGGGTCAGCGGCACCGAGCCGCGGGAAATCGACCAGGGCCAGCACGACGGCGACCGGGACGTGCTCGCCGTAGGCAGCGCCGGCATGCTGATCCGCAGGGACGTCTGGGACGAGGTCGGCGGGTTCGACGCCGGGCTCATCCTGTTCCGCGAGGATGTCGACTTCTGCTGGCGGGTGCATGCGGCTGGCTACCGGGTGCGGGTGATCACCGATTCGGTCGTCTACCACGTCGAGGCGGCCGCCCGTGGTCGCAGGCTGATCTCCGCGACCCCGCATCCCCGCAGGCTGGACCGGCGCAACGCCTTGTTCGTGCTCTTCGCGAACCTGCCGCTGGCCGCGATGCTCGCCTCGCTGTGCGGGAACTTCGCGCTCTCCGCGGCCAGGACGTTGTTCTTCCTGCTGGCCAAGCGCCCTGAAGCCGCACGCGACGAGGCCGCCGCGTTCGGTTCCGTGCTCGCTCACCCTAGGCGACTGCTCGTCGCCAGGCGGCGGCGGCCGCCCGGCCGGCGCCGGGCCTACGGGGCGCTGCGATCGCAGGTGCCGCGGGGTCAGTCGATACGCAAGCTGGCCGAGTTCGCGGCGGCCACGCTTTCCCGGTCCTCCTCGACCGACGCCGTCGGAGCGCACCACGCGTCCGATGACCCGTCAGACGACGACTCGCTCCTGATCGACTCGGGACTGGCGCAGCGCATCATCACCAACCCCGGCGTTCTGCTCTTCACCGCCCTCACGGTCATCACCCTCGTCGCCGAGCGCTCCCTGCTGGGCAGCGGCCCGCTGGGCGGCGGCGCGCTGCTGCCCGCGTGGGGCGGAGCGTCCGGCCTGTGGAGCGAGTACCTGTCCGGCTTCCACGCCGTGGGCGTGGGCTCGGCCGCGAGCGCGCCGCCGTACGTCGCCGTCCTGGCCGCGCTGTCCACGATCCTGGGCGGGAAACCCTGGCTCGCGGTAGCCGTGATCATGATCGGCTGCGTCCCGTTCTCCGGGCTCACCGCATACCTCACGGCCCGGCGGGTCAGCAGCCAGGCCTCCGTGCGGGTGTGGCTGGCCGCGTCGTACGCCCTGCTGCCGGTGGCCGCCGGGGCCGTGGCGGCGGGCAGGCTAGGCACGGCCGTCGTCTTCGTGCTCACCCCGCTGATCGCCTCGGCGGCATGGCGGACGCTAACCGGGCCGCGGCGGCGGGCACGCCGGGCGGCCTGGGCGACCGGCCTGCTGGTCGCGGTCGCGGCCGCATTCGTTCCGCTGGTCGCGGTGGTGGCGGTCGTCATCGCCGCGTTCGCCGGGCTCGCGTTCGGTCGGGCGCGGCGTACCCTCGCGGTGAACCTGGCCATCGTCGCGATCGTCCCGCCCGTGCTGCTGGCGCCGTGGACGCTCCAGGTCGCCCAGCACCCCTCCGTGCTGCTGCTCGAAGCCGGCCTGCAGCAGCCGGGCCTGGCCAGCCGGAGCCTGCCGGCCAGTTCGCTGCTGCTGCTCGGCCCGGGCGGCCCGGGTACCCCGCCGTCCTGGGTCACCGCGGGCCTCTTGCTCGCCGCGCTGGCCGCGCTGCTGCTGCGCGGGCGCTGGCTCGCCGTCGCGGCCTCCTGGGGAGTCGCGCTGTCCGGGCTGCTGGTGGCCATCGTGGTCAGCCGGATGGTGGTCAGCCCGCCTGGCGGCGGCGCGGCCGTCCCCGCGTGGCCGGGGGTCGCGCTGCTCATCGCCGCGACGGGCCTGCTGCTGGCGGTCGCGCTGGCCGGCGGGAGCCTGCAGGAGCTGCTGGCCGCGGGCGGCCTGCGCCGGACGGCAGCCGGGGTGGCGGCGATCGCCGCGTGCTCCATGCCCGTGCTCGCGGCGGGATTCTGGCTGGTCAGCGGCGTCAGCGGCCCGGTTACCCGGGTGGCCGAGCCGGTGCTGCCCGAGTTCGTGTCTGTGTCGTCGACCAGCGGGCTGCGCCTGCGCACCCTGGTCCTGCGTACCGAGCACAACTCGCTGTCGTACACGGTGCTGCGCGGCACCGAGCCGCCGCTCGGCGCGCCGGAGCTGGCTGAGCCCGCCCCCGCCGAGCAGGCCCTGGCCCGCGTCGTGGCCGGCCTGGCCACGCCGGGCGGAACCGATATCGGCGACGAAGGCCAGTCGCTCGCCCAGTTCGCCATCGGCTACGTGCTGCTGCCCGCCCCCGTCGACCCGGGGCTCGCCCGGCTGCTCGACGGGGTATCCGGCCTGCGGCCGGTGAGCCAGACGCCCACCTTCGCGCTGTGGCGCGTCTCCGATACCGTCGCCCGGGTCCGGGTGACCGAGCCGGGCGGCACCCAGGTGGCCCTGCCGTCCGGGGAACTGGCCGTCAGCGGCGCGACCGCGCCCGCGACGGGCGGGACGCTGGTGCTGGCCGAGCCCGCCAGCGGCAGCTGGCACGCCTCGCTCAACGGCAGGCCGCTCACCCCGCTGGCCAGCCCGGTCGGCGGCTGGGCGCAGGGATTCCAGCTTCCGCCCGGCGGCGGCAAGCTGGACATCAGCCGCGACGAGACCGGCCGGACGCTGGCGGTGGTCCTGGAGCTCGTGGCCCTGATGATCGTCGGGGCGCTGGCGCTGCCCGGCGCCAAGGACTCGATCCCTGACGGCGGTCACGCGGCCAGGCGCGGCACGCGCGGCCGGGAGGAAAGCCCGCCGCCGACCTCGCGCCGTAGCCCGCGCGGCGGCAGCCGCGGCAAGGGACGGCGGCGCCGGCCGGTCGGCGAGGAAGCCGAGGAGACCGGCCCGCGCCGCGTCATGGCGGGGGCGGGGCGACGCTCGTCGCGCGTCCCTGACGGCTCCAGGTCGCGCGGCCAGCGCGGCCGCACCCCGTCACCGGTGCCGCCGGACGAGGAGCTCGGCTACCCGGCGGCCGTGCCGGATGAGGAGTACGAGTACGCCGAGGCGCCGGCCGGGCCGCTGGGAAGGCCGGAGACACTGGCCGAGGATTATGACTATCCGGGCGGGCCAGGCGGAGCGTATGAGTACCCCGCGCAGCGCGGCGGCGAGCACGGCTACCCGGCAGAGCCGGTCGGCCGGGATGACTACCGAGGTGGCCCGGGCGGGGCGGCCGGTGAGTACGACTACCCGGGCGGCGCATACGAGCACGCGGCCGGGCCGACTGGCCGGGATGACCATCAGGGCGGGTCGGCCAGGGAATACGGCTACCCGGGCGGCCCGGACGGCGCATACGAGCATGCGGCCGGGTCGGCTGAGGGGCGGGATGACTATCGAGGTGGCCTGGGCGGGGCAGCCGGAGGATACGACTACCCGGGCGGAGGGGACGGCGCCTACGAGCACGAGGCGGAGCCGGCCGGCCGGGATGAGTATCAGGGCGGCCCGGCCGGGGGGTACGACTACCCGGGCGGCCCGGACGGCGCCTACGAGCACGCGGCGGAGCCGACCGGCCGAGATGACTACCCGGGCGGGCCGGCCGGGGAGTACGACTACCCAGGCGGGCCGGAGGACGCATACGAGCAGCCGGCCGAGCCGGCCGAGAAGTACGACTACCCGGCGTCGCCGGACGAGGCATCGGGCTACCGGGCTTCGCACGACGCCGGCTACCCGCCCGGCGGCTACCCGTCCGGCGACGACGCTTACCGTTACCCGGAGGCGGATGACGACCGGCCGGAGACCGGCTGGGTGCCAGGCGGTCCGGTCAGCCAGGGCAGGGAGGCTGACTGGTGAGGATGCCCGCCGTCAACAGGTTCACGCTGTTCGCACTCGTCGTGCTCGCGCTCAGCGCGCTGTTCGGGGTGGCCTGGTACAGCAAGCCGGTCAGCGTGTCGGCCGGCCAGCAGTCCCCGTCGGCCTCGGCGGCCGCCGTCGCGGTCGGCCTGCGGGCCTGCCCGGGCCCCGGTACTCCCGGCAGCCGCACCGCCGGGCTGGCGATCATCGCCGCGGCGGCCGGCCACGCCTCTGGCCAGGCCACCGTCAGCCGGCTGTCCGCGGCAGGCGGCAGCAGCGCGGGATCGCTGCTCACCTTGTCCCAGCCCGGCGAACTGAGCCTTTCCGCGGTCTCGCCCGCCCCGGCCGCCACAGGGACGCCGGCAGGGGCGTCTGCCGGGACGTCCGGTAGCGGTTCGACGAAAGCCTCGGCGGCCACAGGCCAGCCCGGTGGCGTGCTGATCCAGGCCCGGGGCTCGATGGCGCAGGGGCTCGAGGCGGAGCAGACCACCAGCGGCACGGCCACGGCCAGCTGCGGCGCGCCGGGCACCGACTTCTGGTTCACCGGGCCGGGGCAGCAGTCGGCCGGCTCCATCCAGCTCTACCTGATGAATGTCGACAATCAGCCCAGCAACGTGGACGTCGATATCGTTACCGACGCCGGGCCGCTGCAGGGAAGCACCGACACCGGGATCACCGTGCCCCCGCATGGCCTCGTCATGCAGCCTCTGGACGGGCTGGTGCACGGCTCGCGGGCAATCGAGCTGCACGTCCGCACCAGCGTCGGCCGGGTCGTCGCCGCGGTGCGGGAAAGCTCGCGCGCGAGTCAGCAAGGCCAGTGGCTGCCGGCCACGCAGGCGCCCGCCAAGCGGCTGGTCATCCCCGGCCTGCCCGCGGCGTCGGGCGGCCGCGCGCTCTACATAGCCACATCGGGCGAAAGCGACGCGCAGGTCAAGCTGACCGTGATCTCCTCGGGCGGTTCCTACCAGCCGACCGGGGCCAGCGGGATCGACATCCCGGCCGGCTCGGCCAGCAAGGTCGAGCTGACCTCGCTGGCCGGAGTATCCGGCGCCGTCGTCCTGACGTCGAGCGTGCCGGTCACCGCGTCGTTCGTCACGCCCGGCGGGGCGCAGGGCGCCCCCGGCGCCTTTACCGTCGCCGTGCCCCCGGTCGAACAGCAGGGCGTGGTCGCGGACGGCGGCGGCCAGGCCCACGAGGGCACGAGCCTGGTGATCACGGCGCCCGGCGCGGCCGTGCACGTCCAGGTCAGCGAGGTGAGCAGCGCGGCAGCGGGCGCGGCGGGCGGCTCTGGCGCCCCCCAGGTGGTCTCTATCCCGGCCAAGCACTCGGTCACCATCAAGCTGGGACGGCCGAAGGGCGCGCCCAGCAACTCCAGCTTCGCCATCGTGCTGACCCCGCTGCGCGGCTCGGGCCTGGTGTACGCCGGGCGGGTGCTTGCCGGCTCCGGCGGGACCGTGCTCGGCATCATCCCGGTGCTGAGCGCCCCGACCTCGATCCCGCTGCCCCAGGTCCGCGATTCGCTGCTCACCGTCACGCCCTGAGCGGCGGGCCACCCGTCCGTGGTCTGGCGGTCACCGTCTCGCCCTGACCCCCGGCCGGCCCCGGGGTCCGCGGTCTGGCCGGCCGCCGTCACGCCGTGAGCCGCGCCGCGGTTTATTCGTCCTCGTAGCCGGGATCGATAACCTCGGGATCGACGCCGAGCAGCCGGGCGAACTCCTCGATCACCACGTCGAGTACGAGCACGGCCAGTTCTTCCTCGTCGTCCGCGCGGGCGAGCAGCGCGCGCCGGTACAGGACGATGCGCGGACCGGCGTCCGGCTGATCATGCTCGCTGCCCTCGCCCTCGCCCTGGTCCCCGGGCTCAGCACCCTCGCCGGAACCGGAGCCGCCGCCACTCTCGCCGCGCCCGGCCGGACCCAGATCCAGCCGGGCCAGCGGCACCGGATCGGCCGCGCCCTCGGGCGGTTCGCGATCGGGAACCTCCTGCACCGCGAATTCGACTCGGGCCAGCTCGGCCTCCCACCGCGGCTCAAGCCGGGCGATGGCCTCGAGCACCAGATCGCCGAACTGCTCCGACCGGCTGCGATGCAGCGGAATATCCGGCGGGGTCAGCAGGCCGCGCAGCCCGCGACCATGACGATCTCTGCGCCTGATCCGGGATGACGTCGGCACCGGGCTGGCCTCTCCATCTTGCACAACGACCGAGCGTAGCTCCGTTCGGAAAAATAAAAGGGTGGATCGCCGCGCGCGCCGTGCCGCAGCGCAGCGAGACACGATCGCGCGCAGTGCCCTGGGTGGTGGCGTTACCGCCCCCGAGTAGGTACCGTCTGCCGTTGTGAGCGACGCCAGCCTGAGCTGCCGGGCGGCGCGTTCGCAGATCCCGACGAGACGGTGAGCGAGGTGGGCTGGTGAGTTCTCGCCGCTGCTCCCGGACCGGCTGCAAGCGGCCCGCGCTCTACACGCTCACGTACGTCTACCGCGAGTCGACCGCCGTGCTCGGCCCGCTGGCCGCCTCTACCGAGCCGCATTGCTACGACCTGTGCGACGCCCACGCGGGACGGCTGACCGCCCCCCGGGGCTGGGATGTGGTGCGGCTGCCGGGTGACCCGGTCGCGGACCAGATCGACGACCTGGAAGCGCTGGCCAACGCCGTGCGGGAGGCCATGCCCCCCGCCAGCGGCGAGCCCGTCGGGCAGGGCACCGAGGTGGGACGGCGAGGTCACCTGCGGGTGCTGCGTTCCGATCCCGAGGACACCGGCCGGCGCGGATGAGCAGCCGGGGCAACAGCCCGGGGCCGGGGCAGCAGGCCGCACCCGGGTTCCCGGTAGGCTCGGGGTCCGTGCATCGCGGCTGCTGACGTCGCCGCGGGCGTTCCGTACTGGTTCGGACGTGCCGGGAGGCCTGGCCGCAGTGAGTGATTTTTCGAAGATTTTCAAGGCGTACGACATCCGGGGTGTCGTGCCCGATGAGCTTGACGAGGCGGCCGCGGAGTCCATCGGCGCGGCGTTCGCCCGGCTGACCGGGGCCCGGGCCATCGCGATCGTGTACGACATGCGGACCTCGTCGGTCCCGCTGGCCGAGGCCTTCGGCCGCGGCGTGGCCGGCCAGGGCGCCGACGTGGTGAACGGCGGGCTCGGCTCCACCGACATGCTCTACTACGCCAGCGGCAGCCTGGGGCTGCCCGGGGCGATGATCACCGCGAGCCACAACCCGTCGAAGTACAACGGCATCAAGCTGTGCCGCGAGGGCGCCAAGCCGGTCGGCCAGGACACCGGCCTGGCCGAGCTGCGCGCCATGGCCGAGCAGGGCGTCCCGGCCGGCCCGGGGCCGCGCGGTGCCGTCACCGGCAAGGACCTGCTGTCCGGCTACGCCGACTACCTCAAGACGCTGGTGGACCTGTCCGCCATCCGGCCGCTCAAGGTCGCCGTGGACGCCGGGAACGGCATGGCCGGGCACACCGTGCCGAAGGTCTTCGAGGGACTCCCGATCGAGGTCGTGCCGCTGTACTTCGAGCTGGACGGCACCTTCCCCAACCACGAGGCCAACCCGATCGACCCGCGCAACCTCGCCGACCTGCAGCGCGCGGTCACCGAGCACGGCGCCGACATCGGGCTGGCCTTCGACGGCGACGCCGACCGCTGCTTCGTCGTGGACGAGCGCGGCGGGATCGTCTCGCCGTCGGTGCTCACCGCGCTGATCGCCACCCGCGAGCTCGCCCGTGAGCCCGGCTCGGCCATCATCCACAACCTGATCACCTCCCGCGCGGTGCCGGAGATCGTCATCGAGCACGGCGGCCGCCCGGTCCGCACCCGGGTCGGGCACTCCTTCATCAAGGCGGAAATGGCCGCCGAGCACGCGGTGTTCGGCGGCGAGCACTCCGGCCACTTCTACTTCCGCGACTTCTGGTTCGCCGACTCCGGCATGCTGGCCGGGCTGCACACGCTGGCCGCGCTCGGCGGCCAGTCGGGGCCGCTGTCGCAGGTGCTCGCCGCGTACTCCAGGTACTCGGCCTCCGGCGAGATCAACAGCGAGGTAGCCGACCAGGCCGCGATGACCGAGCGGGTCAAGACCGAGTTCGCCGGCCGGCCCGGCGTCACCACCGACGAGCTTGACGGGCTGACCGTCAGCGCGCCGGACTGGTGGTTCAACCTGCGGCCGTCCAACACCGAGCCGTTGCTGCGGCTCAACGTCGAGGCGGCGAATGACAAGCAGATGGCGGAGCTGCGCGACGAGGTGCTGAGCATCGTCCGGGGCGCCTCAGGGACCGGGGAGGACGCATGAACATCGACGCCTGGCTGATGGAGATCCTGGCCTGCCCGCAGTGCCACTCGCCGCTGCGCGCCGACGATGAGGCCAGCGAGCTCGTCTGCACCGGGGCTGACTGCGGGCTGGCCTTCCCGGTCCGCGACGACATCCCGGTACTGCTGCTGGACGAGGCGCGGCGTCCGGGCGCTTCCGGGTCAGCGGGGGACTCCGCCGGGGAGGCCGGCTGATGGAAGCGCTGGCCGAACGGCGGCTCGATGACCCGGCGCAGCTCGAGGCCGCGGACCCCGGCGGCATGCTCAGGCAGGTCGCCTCGTCCGCGGCCCAGGTGCGCTCGGCGCTGCAGGCGACCCAGGAGACCGACTTCGGCGAGATAGTCGCGGCGGGCAGGCCGCGGGCGATCGTGGTCGCGGGCATGGGCGGCTCCGGCATCGCCGGCGACGTGCTGGCCGCGGTCTGCGGGACCGGCTCTCCGGTCCAGATCGTGTCGGTGCACGGGTACCAGCTGCCCGGCTGGGTGAGCGCGGCCGACCTCGTCGTCGCCGTGTCCTGCTCGGGCGGCACCGAGGAGACGCTGGCCGCGGCCGAGGATGGCGTGCGCCGGGGCTGCCGGCTGATCGGCGTCGGCGGGGCGGACTCGCCGCTGGCCGGCCTGGCCGAGCAGGCGCGGGCCCCGTTCGTCCCGGTCCGCTCCGCCGGCATGCCGCGGTCAACCCTGTGGGGGCTGTCTATCCCGCTGATCGGGGCGGCGGCCCAGCTGGGCCTGTGCGATGCGAGCCCGGAGGCGCACGAGGCAGCCGCCCAGGTGCTCGAGGGCATCTCGCAGCGGTGCAGGCCGGACAGCGAGTCGTTCGTCAACCCGGGGAAGGGCCTGGCGCTTGAGCTCGCGGGCACGCTGCCGATGATCTGGGGCACCTCGCCGCTGACCGGCGTGGCCGCCTACCGGTTCGCCTGCCAGCTCAACGAGAACGCCAAGTACCCGGCGCTGAACGGCGTGCTGCCCGAGGCTAACCACAACCAGGTGGTCTCGTTCGACGGCCCGTTCGCGCGCGACCCGAGCCATCAAGGCGGCGACCCGGCTGTGCCGCTGCGCCTGGTCATGCTCGCCGACGTCCGTGAGCACCCGCAGGTGGCCAAGCGCCGCGAGGCCTCGGTCCGGCTGGCCGCCGAGCGCGGCATCGGCGTGACCGAACTGGCCGCCGCGGGGGAGCATCCCCTGGAGCGGCTGGCCAGCCTGGTCCAGCTCATTGACTACGCGACCGTCTACCTGGGTATCGCGCTGGGATACGACCCGTCGCCGATCACGGCCATCGCCGAGCTCAAGGCCAGCATCGTCTAGACGGCCATAGCAGAGCGAGCAGGGGCGAGCAGGGCAGCAGCGCGAGGGAGGGCGGGCATCAGCAAAGAAGGCGGCACCAGTGCGGTCGTGGCCGCGTTCGCCGCCAACCTGGGCATCGCGGCCACCAAGCTGGCCGCGTTCCTGATCACCGGCTCGGCCTCGATGCTCGCCGAGACCGTGCACTCGCTGGCCGACAGCTGCAACGAGCTGCTGCTGCTGGTCGGGCAGCGCCGGTCCCGACGCGAGCAGACCAGGGAGCACCCGTTCGGGTTCGGCCAGGAGCGCTATTTCTACGCGTTCATCGTCGCGGTGATGCTGTTCACGATCGGCGGGGTCTTCTCCGTCTACGACGGCGTGAACAAGATCATGCATCCGGAGCCGGTGCGATCGCCGGTCGTCGCCTTCGTGGTGCTGATCATCGGCGTGGGCCTGGAGGGCTTCTCGCTGCGGACCGCGGTGGCCCGCTCCAACGACGTGCGCGGCGCGCACAGCTGGCGGTCCTTCATCCGCCGGTCCAAGGCGCCCGAGTTGACCGTGGTGCTGCTCGAGGACACCGCGGCACTGACCGGGCTGGCGCTCGCGCTGCTCGGCGTGACGCTCGCCGTCGTGACCGGGAACGGGGCCTGGGACGGCGCGGGCTCGCTGGCGATCGGCGTGCTGCTCGGCGTCGTCGGGGTGATCCTCGCCATCGAGATGAAGAGCCTGCTGATCGGCGAGTCGGCGAACGCGGAGACGGAGCGGACGATCGTCACCGCGCTGGAGAACGGCCCGGAGGTGGACCGGGTCATCCACTTGCGCACCGTGCACCTGGGACCCGAGTCGCTGCTGGTGGCGGCCAAGATCGCGGTCCGGCACGACGAGACGGCGGCCGAGGTCGCGGCGGGCATCAACGCGGCCGAGCGCCGGGTGCGGGCCGCCGTGCCCATCGCGGATGTCATCTACCTGGAGCCCGACCTGTACTGGTCACACCTCGCCGACTCCACCGACCCGGCCGTCCGGGCCGCCCGCCAGGCCGACGATCAGACCTGACCTTCCCGGGCAGGCGACGGCGCCGGCGGGCCGGCCAGCAGCCGCAGCGCCCGCTCCTTCTCGAAGTCAAGCGCGCGTTCCGGCGGTGACGGCAGCCGCCCCACCCGCCGCCCCAGGTCGGCCACGGCGGCGCGGACCGACGGCTCGGCCACCACCCGCAGGCCGAATGCCAGCGCCGCCGGGCTGATGTCATAACGCTGCTCAAGCCGCAGCGCCGCCGTCACCGCGTCAAGCTGCGCCCCGCCGAACCGCCGGTGCCGGTGCCCCGCGCCCCGCGGCCGCCCGCGCACCGCGGGCAGCAGCCCCAGCGAGTCGCGGTACCGGAGCATTCGCGGGGAGGTGCCCAGCCGCTGCGCGGCCTCCGTGATGCGCATGCGAGTCAATCTAACATTTTTATGTCAAGAACACCGATTCGGGTGTGCCACCGGAGCGGAGGATGCCTTACGGTCAGGGGTGACCACGGTGGCGCTGCCGGCCGCCGACATCAGCCGAGGAGGACCTTTCATGCCCGCCGAGCCCGTACCGTTCAAGGTCGCTGACCTCTCGCTTGCCGCGTTCGGCAGGAAAGAGATCCAGCTCGCCGAGCACGAGATGCCCGGCCTGATGTCGGTGCGCAAGGAATACGCCGCCACGCAGCCGCTGCGCGGCGCGCGGATCACCGGCTCGCTGCACATGACCGTGCAGACGGCGGTGCTGATCGAGACGCTGGTCGAGCTGGGCGC
>DASXME010000008.1:0-2532 GCA_036495825.1 Streptosporangiaceae bacterium | reverse complement strand
CCGGGGGGGCGCTCCGTGCCTTCGGGCTCCTTGCGGCCCGTCATCTGCTCGGTCATCGGTAGGTCTCCATTGGCATCGGCTTGATCCGGCGGCATAAAAAATCCCCTCGTGCCGGACGGCAGTCGAGGGGAGCGCGCAGTGAGCTGCTTGGTCAGCTGCCTGCGCGCCGGCCAAGTACGAGGATCTGCGGGTACTTCACGGATAACACCTTACTGCCATCCGGAATCGAGACGTCAACTGCTGACGCGAGTTGTCTCACATTCCGAGACGGCCGGCTCATCGCGGTTATCCCCCGACGTCCTGATCAGGGCCTCGACGCCGGGGGCGCCCATCGGCCTGCCCACCAGGAATCCCTGGCCGTAGCAGCAGCCCATCTCGCGCAGCGCGATGAGCTGGCGCGGCTGCTCGATGCCCTCGGCGATGACCCGCAGGCCGAGGTCGCGGCCGACCTGCACCACGGTCCTGGTCAGCAGGCTGAGCGTGTCGTCCTGGCCGAGGCCGGCCACGAACGAGGGATCGATCTTGATGATGTCCAGCGGGAGCCTGCGCAGGCAGGCCAGTGACGCGTAGCCGGTGCCGAAGTCGTCGATGGCCATCCGGACGCCGAGCCGGTGCAGCTCGGCCAGCCGCTCGACGATCAGCCCGTCCTCCTCGACCAGCACCCGCTCGTTCACCTCGACGGTGAGCGCACCGGGCGGCAGCCCGGTGTCGGCCAGGATGGCCGCTACCCGCGTGGTGAAGGCGGGCGCCGTGATCTGCCGGGCGGACAGGTTCACCGAGACCCCGACGTCCTCCGGCGACCCCGAGGATGAGCGCCTCCAGGCGGCACCCTGCGCGCACGCCTCGCGCAGCACCCACTCGCCGAGCGGGACGATCAGGCCGGACTCCTCGGCCGCGCCGAGGAACTCCTGCGGCGGGACCATCTGGTCGCCGCGCCACCAGCGGACCAGTGCCTCGGCCCCGGTCACCCGCGACGTGGCCAGCTCCACGATCGGCTGGTACTGCAGGGTGAGCTCGCCGTTGCCGATGGCCTGCTGCAGGTCGCTGACGATCTCCAGCCTGCGGACCACGTCCGCGTGCATGTGCGCGGCGTAGACCTCGACCCGGTCACCGCCCGCGTCCTTGGCCCGCGCCATGGCTACGTCCGCGTTGCGCAGCACCAGCCCGGGCGGGTCCACGTCGGCCAGCGCGACGCCGACGCTCGCGGTCAGCGCGATCTGCTGGCCGGCCACCCGGAACGGCTCGCCGCCGACCGCGCCGGCCAGCCGCTCGGCGATCTCCGCGACATCCTGGGCGCCCCCGGCGTTCTCGACCAGGATGGCGAACTCGTCGCTGCCCCAGCGCGCCACCGTGTCGTGCACCGGGACGACGGCGCGCAGCCGCCTGGCCGCCTGGGCCAGCACGAGGTCGCCTGCGCCGTGGCCGACCGAGTCGTTGACCGCGGTGAACCGGTCCAGGTCCAGGAAGATGACGCCGGTCCTGGCGGCTACCGCGGCGTCCTGCAGCACGTCCCTGGCGCGCTCTTCGACATAGGCCCGGTTCGGCAGGCCGGTCAGTCCGTCATGGAAGGTGAGGTGGGTGACCTGCTGGCGCAGCGCGACCTGATCGCTCACGTCGCGCGCGGTGACCAGCATCTGGACGGGCTCGCCGGGAGCCTGGTAGCGGAGCAAGGTGGACTCGACGTGCCGCCACGTCCCGTCGGCGGCCCGGACCCGGACCGGGAACCGGCCGGAGCCTTCGAGCCCTTCGAACGCCTCGGCTCCCTCGGCGTAGCCGCCCAGGGCCAGCCGGACCGAGGCCAGCACGGCGGGCCGGTCCTCGGGATGGACGAAGTCGAGCAGCCGCCGGCCGGTCAGCGTCCCGGGCGGATAGCCGTAGTCCTCGACCGCCGGGCTCGCGTACCTGACCACGCCGTCCAGGTCGCAGACCAGGACGACATCGCTGGTGCGGTTGGCCAGGTCGCGCAGGCTCCGGCTGGACTCACGCCAGATGCCGAGCACGGACAGGTTCTCCCGTACCAGCATGAAGACCCGCGCGGCGAGCACGAGCACCCCGGCGCCGCCGGCCACGATCAGCGCGACCCCGGCCGCCGGCGCGCCGGCCAGGCCGTTCGCTATCACCACCAGGGTGGCCACGCAGGCGGCCAGCACCGCGATGACGGTGGCCGCCGCCGAACTCGACGTCCGGCGGGCCCAGCCCGTCCCGAACCCTTCGGTCATCCGCCACGGCGCCGCGCCGAGCAGCAGCGCCGCCACCACCGGCATCAGCTGGCCCACGACACCCAGGTGGCCGCCGAGCACCCGCTGGCCCACGGCCAGCGCATCGCCGACGGCGATGGCGAGCAGGGACAGGTAGGGCAGCGCGACCCGCCGCCAGGCCGTGGTGACCATCGGCAGCAGCGCGCCGAGCACGGCCAGGTCGGCCAGCGGGTGGATGAGCGCGAGCAGGAACGTGCCCGGCCGTTCGCCGGACCGGTGGAACTCGGCGCTGAACAGCGTGGACCAGCCGATCACCAGCAGGGCGACGGCCATC
>DASXME010000007.1:0-4212 GCA_036495825.1 Streptosporangiaceae bacterium | reverse complement strand
CGGGGCTGGCGCCTAGCCGGGCTTACCGCGGTGACGGCCGGCGGGATACTCGGCGGCCACCTCGCCTTCCGCCAGTCCGCCGGGGCCAACCAGGCCGAGCCGGTCCCGCACCTGACCGAACCCGGCTGGCACGACCTCATGCCAGCCGCCGAACTCGCCGGTCTCCCCAGCGGGCAGCCAGCCAGGCGGCTGCTCGGCGACGTCCCTGTCGTCGTGATCCGCGACGACCAGGGCGTCTACGTTCTCGCCGAGCGTTGCAGCCACCTGTCGGGGCCGCTGTCCGAGGGCGAGTACCGCGACGGCTGCCTAACCTGCCCGTGGCACGGCAGCACCTTCCGGGTCAGCGACGGCACCGTCGCACGCGGGCCCGCGACCGCACCCCAGCCCAAGTTCCGCACCCGCATCACCGGCGGGTTCCTCCAGGTCTGCCTGCCCGGCGCGGGCTAAGCCCGTGGCCTTTCCCGCGCTCGGGATGCCGGAGTGCGCGGTCACGCCGTCGCGGGACGTCAGCCTCGGGTCCGGCGGGTGAGCCGTCGGCGCAGCAGCACTCCCGCCAGCGCCGCCGCCGCGCCTACGGCGCCGAGCACGGCCGCCGCGCGCGTGCCCACGCGGGGCGGGGCAGGCCGCGGTGCGGCGGCCCGCTCCGGGCGATCGTAGCCAAGGCTGCCCGCGGTGGCGAGCAGCTCGGCCAGGTGCATGCCCTCACGTCCGCCGCTGTCCAGCTCGTGGATCTGAGTACGGCAGCTGAACCCGTCGGCCAGGACAACCGCGCCCGGGCTGGCCGCCCGCAGCTTCGGCAGCAGCGCGCGCTCAGCGATCGCGCGGCTAACCTCGCCGTGCCCGGCCTGGAAGCCGAAATTGCCGGCCAGCCCGCAGCAGCCGGTCTCCAGGTGCTCGGCCTCCGCGCAGGCCTCCTTGAGCAGCTTGGCGTCAGCATCCCACCCCATAACGGCGTGCTGATGGCAGTGCACCTGGGCCAGCACCGGCCTGCGGATCGCAGGCGGCTGGTAGCCCGGGGTGTGCTCGGTCAGCAGCTCGGCGAGGGTCTTGGTGTGGTCGCGCAGCCGGAGCACGTCCTGGTTATCGGGAAACAGCTCGGGCGCGTCGCCGCGGAACACGGCGGTGCAGCTCGGCTCGAGTCCGACCACGTAGCCGCCCGCGCGGACGTGCGGTGCCAGGGCAGCCACGGTCTTTTCTAGTACCTTCTTGCCGGTGGCCAGCTGGCCGGTGGAGATCCAGGTCAGGCCGCAGCAGAGCCGGCCGGCCGGCAGCTCGACGCGCCATCCCGCTGATTCGAGGACCTCGACCGCGGCCTGGCCGACATGGGGATGGAAGTAGTTGGTGAACGAGTCCGGCCAGAGCAGTACGGTCCCGCGGCGCCCGTCGCCGCGCGGGCCGCGGGCGGCGTACCACTCCTGGAGGGTCTGGGTGGCGAACGGCGGCACCTCACGGTCCTCGAGGCCGCCCAGCGCGGTAGCGGCCTTACGCAGCAGCGGCACCTGGAGGGCAGCGTTTACCACCGGGGCCAGCCTGAGCAGGGACACCGTCCGGGCGGTCAGCGGCAGCCAGCCCAGCGCCAGGTCGGAGCGCGGACGGCGCCACTGGCGCCCCTGCCAGTGGTGGGCGAGGAATTCGGCCTTGTAGGTGGCCATGTCGACGTTGGCCGGGCAGTCACTCTTGCAGCCTTTGCAGGCCAGGCACAGGTCGAGGGCGTCCTTGACCGCGTCGCTGCGCCAGCCGTCGGTCACCGGGGAGTCGCCGTGGCCGTTGAGCATCTCGAACAGCAGCCGGGCCCGGCCCCTGGTGGAGTCTTCTTCCTCCATGGTGACCTGGTACGACGGGCACATCACGCTGCCGCCCTTGTTGTCGTGATGGCGGCACTTGCCGACGCCGACGCAGCGGTTGGCGGCCTGGGCGAAGGAGCCGCCGTCGTGAGGGAAGCGGAAGAACAGGTCCTGAGGGGCAGCGGGCGCCCAGTCACCGCCGAGCTTCAGGTGCTCATCGAGCCCGGCCGGGTGGACGACCTTGCCCGGGTTCATCTTGCCGCCCGGGTCGAAGATGTGCTTCACCTCGCCGAACGCGGCAATGAGGTCGTCGCCGAACATCTGGCGCAGCAGTTCGCCGCGGGACTGGCCGTCGCCGTGCTCGCCTGACAGCGAGCCGCCGTAGCTGACCACCAGGCTGGCGGCGCGCTCCATGAAGCGACGGTACTTCTTGACGCCTTCAGCGGTGTAGAGGTCGAACGGGATGCGGGTATGCACGCACCCCTGGCCGAAGTGGCCGTACAGGCTCGGCCCGGTCTCGTCGCTGTAGCCGAACTCGTCGTACAGCTTGTTCAGGTCACGCAGGTAGTCGCCGAGCCGGGCCGGGGCAACGGCCGAGTCCTCCCAGCCCTCCCAGGTGTCGCGGTGGCCGGGCACGTGCGCGGTCGCGCCAAGGCCGGCCTCGCGCACCGCCCACAATTCGTCTTCACGAGCAGGATCGTCGTAAAAGGAGACGTCCGGCTCGTGCTCGGTCTCGTGCAGCGCGTCGAGCATTTCCGTGGCGGACTGGTCGACCTCGTCGCGGGTGTGCCCGCCGAACTGGACCATCAGGTACGCAGTGCCCTTCGGCAGCTCCTTGAGCGCCTGGCTATTCATGTGCTTGATCTGCTCGTCAGTGATGAGCCGGTGGTCGAGGCCCTCCAGGGCGATCGGCTGGCGCTCGCACTCCAGGATGCGCGGGACCGCGTCGGCGGCCCTGTCCACGCTTGGGTAGCCCAGCACTACCAGCGACCGCTCCGGGAGCACGTCAACCAGCTTGAGCCTGGCCCGCAGCACGGTGACCAGGGTGGACTCGCTGCCGACGAGCAGCCCGGCGATATCGAAGCCGTGCTCGGGGAGCAGGGAGTCGAGGTTATAGCCGGAGACCCGGCGGGGGATATCCGGGTACTTCGCCTTGATCTGGTCCTGGTAGGTGTCGCGGAGCTTGCGTAGCCGCCGGTAGACCCGCGCCTGCTGGTCGCCGCGCTGCTCGATCTGCGCGTACTCTTCGTCGCTGGTCGGGCCGCACCAGAAGCGGGTGCCGTCGTACAGCAGCACCTCCAGAGCGGCGATGTTGTCCACCACCTTGCCGGTGCGCTGCGCGGTCGCCCCGCACGAGTTGTTGCCGATCATCCCGCCGAGCGTGCAGTTCATGTGCGTCGCGGGCTCGGGACCGAACCGCAGGCCGTACGGCTTGAGGTGCTCGTTGTTCAGCACGTCGAGGACGATGCCGGGCTCGACCGTGCAGGTCCGCGCCTCGGCGTCGATCTCAAGCACCCGGTGGCAGTACTTGGTCCAGTCGATGACCACCGCCGTATTGGTGCACTGGCCCGCCAGGCTGGTGCCGCCGCCGCGGGACAGCAGCGGGACGTCGTGCTGACGGCAGACCGCGACCGCCGCCTGCGCCGCCTCCACCGTTCGGGGCACCACGACCCCGATCGGCACCTGACGGAAGTTGGACGCGTCGGTGGAGTACGCGGCCCGCGAGCCTGCGTCGAACCGGACCTCGCCGTCCACCGCGGCGGCTAGGTCACGTTGAAGCTGACTCTCATCCATGGCTCTTGCCTCCTGTTCGCCGCACGCCTCGCGAGCACGCTCGCTACCCCAGCCGGCGGCGAGCATGTAGGAAGTGCCTGGCGGACGTCGGCTAATTCCCGCCGGCCGGCGCTTCCGATGACCCGGTCCGCCGGGGATCGCCGGCCTGCTCCTGGCCCGGGGCGCGCAGGGTATCGGTGGCTGGTTCGGCCGGTTCGGGAAGGGGGCTGAGCGTGGGGCTGGCGCGCCAGCATCGCAGCAGCTCCTCGGCGTACGGCAGCACCCCGAACGCGGTGACCGCGGCCAGGAGCGTCACCCGCGTGGTCGTGGACAGGGGATCGCGGCGCTTGAGCCGGAGGCCGAAGTCGGGCCGCTGCCTGTCATGGCCAGTGAGTGCCTTGGCCTGGTCCCAGTGCAGGGCGGTGAGCATGAATGTCGCCATGACCGGTGAGACTTCCAGCAGGCTGTGCACCTGCTGTTCCAGGGGCGTGACCCGCCGCCGGGGCTCGGCGTAGACCTGGTCCCAGTAGGAAGTCGCGCTGTGCGCGGCCACCGCGCCGATCGCCGTGGCGAGTACCCCGGCGTTGACTTCGCAGAACAGCCCGAGCAGAGTGGGAACCCCGGTTTCGGCGAACATCAGCGAGTGCATGGCCGA
>DASXME010000006.1:0-7189 GCA_036495825.1 Streptosporangiaceae bacterium | reverse complement strand
GGCGCTGGCCATCGCGGTGATTTTCGCGGCCGCGGGTTCGCTGCGCTCCGGTCATCCGGGTCGCCTGCCGCGGATATTCTCGGGAGGTAACCAACGGCGCGCCGCATCCGTTTCCCAGACCGAAGATGCGTCCAGAAGCGGCGTGCTGGCGGGACACAATCCCGACGATTCCGTGTCGTAATTGGTCATTTCGGTGGGGACCTGGGTCCGGCCGACATGAGGAGGTCCGGTTTTGCGGAGCAGCGACGGTCGCGGCGGCTCACGGCAGGGCCGGTTTAGCAAGCGCGGCGCGACATTGGCGGCCATCCCCGCGGCGCTGATCATGATGACCGCCGCATGCTCGGGCGGCAATGGCGGGAGCGGCGGGACGGCGGGCAGTACGCCCCGGTCTACGCCGGCCGCGGCCAGGCTCTCGATCAGTCCGGCCAGCGGCAGCCAGGATGCCGCACCCGGTGACGGCATCACGGTCACGGCCACGCACGGCACCGTGCAGCACGTCACCGTCACCGCCGACCACGATCCGGTGGCGGGCACGCTGAGCAGCGACGGCACGGTGTGGCACAGTCAGTGGGCGCTGAACGTGGCGCAGCGGTACACGGTGACCGCGACCGCGACCGACAAGGCCGGCCAGACGGTGACCGCGACCAGTTCATTCCGTACGCTCACGCCCCGGGCGACCTTCCAGACCCAGATCTTCGAGGGCCTCAACCAGACCTACGGCGTCGGCATGCCGATCAAGCTCACGTTCAGCCGGCCGATCACCAACAAGGCCGCGGTCGAGCGCTCGCTCGAGGTGACAGCGTCCAAGCCCGTGGTCGGCGCCTGGTACTGGGACGGCGACGAGTCGCTCGACTTCAGGCCGCAGACGTACTGGCCGGCCGGCACGGAGGTGAGCTTCGCCGGGCACCTGAACGGGGTGGAGGGCGCCAACGGGGTCTACGGGGCGGCCGAGCTGACCCAGTCGTTCAGGATCGGCCCTTCGGTGATCGTGGTGGCGAGCACGGCCACCCATCACATGAGCCTGTACTACAACGGCCACCGCATCCACTACTGGTCGATCAGCACCGGCAAGCCCGGCGACAACACGCCGGACGGCACGTACCTCACCATCGAGAAGGCCAACCCGGTGGACATGAAGGGCCCCGGGTACAACCTCGAGGTGCCCTGGTCGGTCCGGTTCACCTGGAGCGGCGACTACCTGCACGACGCGTACTGGTCGGTCGGCGAGCAGGGCTTCACGAACGTGAGCCACGGCTGCGTCAACATGGCACCGGCCAACGCCGAGACCTACTACAGGATGGCCGTGCCCGGTAACCCGGTCACGATCACCGGCAGCCCGTCCGGCGGCGTGTGGGACAACGGCTGGACCGACTGGTTCATGTCCTGGAACCAGCTGGTCGGCCGCAGCGCGCTGCACGAGGCGGTGGAGGCCGGGCCGAGCGGCAGCACGTTCGTCGACCCCGCGACGCTCCCGGCGGCGCAGGGCAGTTCTCCGCTGCAGTCCCCTGCTCTGGATAACGCCCGGGCGGCGTGACGGCAAACCTTCGGGTGCGGATAGGGAAAGTTGCCGCCGGAGGGCGCATGATCGACGCGAACCCGCCAGAATAGATGCACACGAGCCGGAGCGCCTGAAGAAACCGGATCATCTTGCACACAACTTCCTGGCCCGTTCGTGCGTCATATGGGTAGAGCCTCAACTGTTGTGTAGATCTTGAACTGATGTGCAGAGCCTGAACGTTGTAGAACCTGAACGGCATGACATGGTCCACGTGGGCACGCCGGCTGAGTAAGAGGAGCAGGAAGTTGTTCGGTGCGGGAAAGCTTCGCGGTCTGGCGGCGCCCTTCTCCGGTCGGCCCCGGCGGCAGGCCGTGACGCTGGCCGCGGCCATCGCCGTCTTGATCGCCATTGCGGGCGGGGTCACCTGGTCGCTTGCCTCGGGGCAGGGAGGCGGCTCGCGCGCGTCGGCCGCGGTGAAGCCGCCGCAGACCCACTCCCGCCCCAGCCAGCCCGCGACGCCGCTGCAGGTGCTGTCGGCCAGCCCGGCGCTCGAGGCCCGGCAGGTGAACGGTTCCGATCCGGTAACGATCACCTTCAATGCCCCGCTGGCGCCCGGCTCGCCGACGCCCAAGATCACCCCCGCGGTCAGCGGTTCGTGGGCTCCGGCCGCGACGAGCAAGGACGAGCTGGTGTTCACGCCGTCGACCGCGTTCCGGCCGCAGACCACCGTGCGGGTCAGCGTGCCGGCCGGCCCGGCCGGGGTCCGTTCGGCCGCGGGCGGCCTGCTCAGCACGCCGTACACCGTCAGGTTCCACACCGGCTCGTATTCCACGATGCGGCTTCAGCAGCTGCTGGCTCAGCTCGGATACCTGCCGCTGACCTGGGCGCCGGCCTCCGGCAGCCCGCCCGCCACCGACGCGGCCGCACAGCTGGCCGCGGCATATTCGCCGCCCGCCGGGAGTTTCAGCTGGCAGAGCGGCTATCCGCGGACGCTCACGGGCATGTGGTCCGCCGGGTCAGCCAACATGATCGACGTCGGGGCGATCCGGGCGTTCGAGTCTGTCGAGGGGCTGACCATGGACGGGGTGGCCGGGCCTGCGGTGTGGCGGCATCTGCTGGCGGCCGCGGAGAGCGGCTCGAACAACCCGAACGGGTACACCTACGCGATCGCCAGCAAGAACAACCCGGAGACCCTGACTATCTGGCATGACGGGCGCAGAGTGCTGCACACCTACGCCAACACCGGGATCCCGTCCGCGCCGACCTCCGACGGCACCTACCCGGTGTACGAGCGGCTGCCCTTCCAGATCATGAAGGGGACGAACCCGGACGGCAGCCACTACGCCGACCCGGTGCAGAACGTCTCCTACTTCCACGGCGGCGATGCCGTGCACTACTTCCCGCGCGGCTCTTACGGCTGGCCGCAGAGCCTGGGCTGCGTCGAGCTGCCGCTCGGCCCGTCGGCCGTCGCCTACCGCTACCTGACCTACGGCAGCCTGGTCACCGTCCAGGAGTAGCCCCGTCAGCTTCCGTGATGACGAAGACTTAGTAGTGCCCCCGCACACCTAATGCTTCGCCGTCTTGGTGGCGCGGGCGTTTCCAGACGACTTCGCCGTCGGCGCGGTCGGCGGTGGGGGCCAGGCCGGCGTGGCGGGCGACCGCGGCCGATGCGGCGTGGTCGGGGTGGATCAGCGCGATGATCGCGCTGACCTCGTGCTCGATCAGCCAGCCGACCAGGGCCTGCGCCGCCTCGGTGGCGATACCGCGGCCCTGCCATCCGGCCCCGACCACCCAGGCGATGGCGGCCTGGAGTTCCCCGGATGCACTGCTCGTCGCGGGCGTGATCGTGGCCTGGACGAAGCCGGCCAGGTGGTGGTCCTCGTGGAGGCGGATGACCCAGTTGAGCCAGCCCTCGCGCCGGCCCGCGGGCGGTCCGGCCGTCAGCCGCTCGTAGCGGGCCCGCAGCTCGTCCGCGGCGGGCGGCGCGCCGCCGATGAACGCGTACAACTCGGGCGCGGCAAGCACCTCGGTCATCTCGTCGGCGTGCCCGGCGGTCAGCGGCTCAAGGGTCAGCCGGACCGCCCGGATCGGCTCGGCCGTCGGCCCGATCACGCCGACCGCACGGGCTACGCTCGCCGGATCGCGCTACCGCGCGGAATGGCGGGGCCGGGCGATCACGAAGGTCTGCTGGCCGAAGATCCGCCACAGCAAGGGGACCTTGAGGTACGCGCGGACCAGGAACGCAGCCTTAGGCAGATAGCTCTTCGTGGTGTACGGCAGAAAGCGCACAATGGTCTTCTCGGTCACGAAGTCCGTCATGGCCAGTGCTTCGTTCAGCGACCGGTCGTCCAGCGGCGTTATGTGATCGAAGAACATCCAGTAATCCGTGCGGCAGAACCGGATATTGGGCTGCAGGATCAGGATCTTCCCGGTCGAGCGCAGGACACGGTGAACCTCATGGAGCGTCTCCAGGATGTCATCCTTGGGGATGTGCTCGAAAAAGTTGCTGATGAACACGACGTCGATGGAGTCGCTGGGCACTTCGGGGAAGCTCGTCGCCGAGGCGACAACCGCACAGACATCGCTATCCGCCCGGTGCTTGACCTCGGGGTTCAGGTCGACGGCTATCTTCTTGCCGGCCTGGATGTTGTTGATGAACTCGCAGTACCCGGCCGCCACCTCCAGGACAGTGGCACCAGGGTTGATCCATTTCTGGAAGAAGTCCTCGCAGAGGACCCGCCATGTCGCGTTGCGCCGGGAGGTCTCCGTTTCGGCGAAGCGGGTCGCGTAGAGCCGCCGCAGATTTTCCGGACCAGCCGGCACGGGCATCCCTCTCCTCGGCTCGACACGACGCACTTCGTGAACGCGAGCCGCAGAGAGCCGGACATAGATCATTGGGTGACAAGAGCTTAGGGGAGCTTCCCCGACGGGGGCAAGAAATTCCAACTTTTCCGCCAAGTCGAGGTCAAGGAAGCGCACGACCTGCACCTGCGGGGTCGACCGGCAGGTGAGGCGCGAACGCCAGAGGCGGTAGTGGAGGGGAGGCGGCGTAAACCGGCCACCATTTTTCCGTCCGGATGGAGCGTTCGCTGGGGATATCACCGAGAGGCGTGCTATTCCGGTCTTGCGGAACGTGACTGCCGGGGAGGGTGAGGATGGCAGAGGCCGCGGTGACCTACCGCGAGGTGCTCGGAATCCGTGAGTACCGGTACCTGTTTGCCGCCTGGGGGCTGTCGCTGGCCGGGGATCAGATGGCCAAGATCGCCCTGTCCTTCCTCGTGTTCGACACCACCCGGTCGGCCGGCCTGGCCGCGGCGGCCTTCGCGATCTCCTATGCGCCGTGGGTGATCGGCGGGCCCGCGCTGTCGGCGCTCGCGGACCGGCTGCCGCGGCGGGCGGTGATGGTGTGCTGCGACGCGGTGCGGGCGGTGCTGATCGGCGCGATGGTGCTGCCGGGGCTGCCGCCCGGCGCGCTGATCGGGATGCTGTTCGCGGCCGGCCTGTTCCGGCCGCCGTTCCAGACGGCCCGCTCCGCGCTGCTGCCCGAAATCCTCGACGGGGACAGGTACGTGGCGGGCACCGCGCTGGACGGGATCATCTATCAGCTGTGCACGGTGGGCGGATTCGCGGGCGGCGGGGCGCTGGTCGCGGTGCTGACCGCGCGCGGAGCGCTCGGCTTCGACGCCGTGACGTTCGCCGTCTCCGGGCTGCTGATCTTCAGCACCGTGGCCCGGCGTCCCGCGGCGGCGAGCGGCCGGGAGCGGCGTGACCTGGCCGCCGGGGCCAGGATCGTCTTCGGTGACCCGGCGCTGCGCGCGTACGTGCTGCTGTTCTGGCTGGCGTCGGGCTTCATGTACGCCAGCGAGGGGCTGGCGGCACCGCTGTCCCGGCAGTACGGCGGGGGCCCGCAGACCGGAGGGCTGATCGTGGCGGCGGCTCCGCTCGGGATGACCGTGACCAGCGCGCTGCTGCCGCGCCTGGTGCGGCCGGCGGTGCGGTCGCGGCTGATCGTGCCGCTGGCCGCCTGCGGCTGCGCCGCGCTAGTGCTCGTGTGGGCCAGGCCGCCGCTGTGGGGAATGCTCTGCCTGCTGTGCGCGGCCGGCGTGGGCAGCACGTTCAGCACGCTGCTGAACCCGCTGTTCGGCCGGGCGGTGCCCGCTGCTTACCGGGGGCGGGCCTTTGGCATCGCGGTGGCCGGCGTCAGCGCCACCCAGGGGGTGGCCCAGATCCTGGCCGGGGTGCTCACGACGCACCGTGCCGCTACCTCGGTGATCGGCGTGTGCGGGCTGGCCGGCGTGCTGGCGGTGCTCGCGGTGGCGACGATCTGGCCGCGGCCGAGCCTGGCGGGCACCGCCCGAGGCGGCGTTCGCCAGCCCGGCACCGGGGGGACGGCACAGGATTCCTCCGGGCCGTCGAGGTAGCACCGTTCGTCAGCCCGGCACCGGGGGCACCGCGCCGGATTCCTCGCCCGGGCCGTCGAGGTAGCAGACCAGGTCGCGGCCCGCCTGCTTCGCGGCGTACAGCGCCATGTCGGCGCGGGCGAGCAGGCCGGTCAGATCCCGGGCCTGGGCGGGCAGGGCCGCGATGCCGATCGAGACCGTCACCTGGTCGGCGAGCACTCCGCGGCCGGAGCCGTCGCCGACCAGCACCGCGATCTCCATGCTGGCGATGCTGCGCCTGAGCCGCTCGGCGACGCTGCGGGCGCGCAGCGGGCCGGTGGCGGGCAGCAGCACGACGAACTCCTCGCCGCCGAACCGGCCGGCCACGTCGTAGGTTCGCAGGTTGCCGGCGAACTCGCTGGCCACCGCGGCGAGCACGACATCGCCGGCCAGGTGGCCCCAGGTGTCGTTGACGCGCTTGAAGTGGTCCAGGTCGGCCAGCAGCACCGATACCTCTTCGCTGCGGCGCAGCGCGCGCTCGACTTCCCTGCTGGCCAGCTCGTGCCACCAGGCGGCGGTGGCGAGCCCGGTCTTCGCGTCGGTATGCGCGGCCCGCTGCAGCTGGGAGAACAGCAGCGTGCGCTGCAACAGCGCCGCCACCGGCAGGCCGGCCACGACCAGCCAGGGCTGCAGCGTGTAGCTGGCCGCGCCCAGGACGCCCAGGCAGACCGCGGCCGCTTCGGTCAGGTTCTGTGACGGGCCGCCGAATAGCTGTCGCAGCGACGCCCCCGGCGTGGTCAGCCTGATCGTGACGGAGACCAGGGAGAAGTTGACGGCCAGCGCGATCGCCCCGGCCACGAAGCAGGCCGCCAGCATGCCGGAGCCGTGCGGCAGCCCGATCTGACCGGCGTGACGGGCGTGAGTGGCCGGCTGGCCGGCTATCGCGTGATAGAAAACGCTGGCGCTCGCGTAGCCGAGCATGACCGTGGCCCCGTTGTACATCCAGCGGTGCGGGCTGTGCCGGACGACCCGCAGCCACACCCAGCAGTAGGTGACGGCGACGAGCAGGCAGACGAGCCCGGGCGGGAACAGCAGCGCGGCGGGCAGGAACCACATCGCGTTCAGCGACTTGTGCGGGATATCGCGATGCCGCTCCCGGAAGCGCTCGGCTCGCCGCGATGATTCCACGCCAGCGATCGCACATGCGGCAATCCAGGCAATTCCTGCTATATCCCGCGCGTGGATCGGGTAGAACAACAACACGAGGGCCGACACGGCCACGGCGGCACCATCGACAAGCACCACGGCGAAT
>DASXME010000005.1:0-10756 GCA_036495825.1 Streptosporangiaceae bacterium | reverse complement strand
CAGGTCGTCCCTGGCCACCCCCGTCACCGTCGCGTAGGCCAGGCCCATCGCGGCCACCGACTCGGCCACCCGCAGCGGCTCGCCGACGTCGAGCGGGGCGGGCTTGCCGGTGTCGATCTGGCAGAAGTCGCAGCGCCGGGTGCACTGATCGCCGCCGATCAGGAACGTCGCCTCGCGGTCTTCCCAGCACTCGAAGATGTTCGGGCAGGCCGCTTCCTCGCACACGGTGTGCAGGCCCTCGCTGCGGACCAGGTCCTTCAGCGCGGTGTACTGGGGGCCGGTGCGCAGCCGCGTCTTGATCCACGGGGGCTTGCGCTCGATCGGCGTCTGGCTGTTGCGGGCCTCCAGCCGCAGCATCCGCCGTCCCTCTGGTGCGAGTACCACAGCCTCAGGGTACGTTCCCCGCGGCGCGGCCCGTTCCTGACCCTAGACGGCCCTAGATGGCTCTAGATGGCGGCGGCTGTGACCGAGGCGGTCAGGCCGAGGGCGGCGGCGACGGCGCGCTCGGCGGCGGGCAGCACGTCGGCGACCGTGATGCGCCGCCCGGTCTCGGCGGACAGTCCGTTCTCGGCCGACAGTGAGGTCACCCCGGCACCGCTGATGCCGCACGGCACGATCTTGCCAAACCAGCTTAGGTCGCAGTCGCAGTTGAGGGCGAAGCCGTGCATCGTGACGCCGCGGGAAACCCGCGCCCCGATGGCCGCGACCTTGCGGTCGGGCCGGCCGGATGCGTCGGCCGGCACCCACGCGCCGCTGCGGCCCTCGACCCGGCGGGCGGTGACGCCGAACTCGGCGCAGACGGCGATCAGGGCCTGCTCGAGCGCGCGCACGTATCCGACCACGTCGAGCGGCTCGGCCAGCTTGATGATCGGGTAGCCGACGAGCTGGCCCGGGCCGTGCCAGGTGATCTTGCCGCCGCGGTCCACGTCGATGACCGGGGCGCCCGGGTCGCCGGCCGGCCGGTCCGCCGGGGCGGTCCGCTTGCCCGCCGTGTACACCGGCTGATGCTCCAGCAGCAGGCAGGTATCGGGAATCTCGCCGGCCACCCGCTGCTCGTGCAGGCGCCGCTGCAGGTCCCAGCCCTCCCGGTAGGGAACCGCCGCCGGGACGAACCCGGGATAGCGGAAAACTAGCTCGCCGGTCACGTCAGCCAGCATATCCGCGCCGAGCAGTCGGGGGGATTCGCCGAAATTCATTCGCATTGTCAGCCGTCTGCCGGGGAAGAACGATGATCGGATCGAGGTTCTTGCTAGAGCGGGGAGTGGTCCGGTCCGCCGGGTCGGCCCGGCGGTGGCGGATGGCGAGGAGGTAGCCGGAATGCTCGATGAGGCCGATCTGCGGCTGATGAGCCCGGAGCAGCGCGCCCGCATCGCCCGCGTCCTGGCCGCGATAGACCCGCCGCCTCCGCTGCACGACCCCCGGGCGCGGCGGCGCCGCAAGTTCGTCCTCGGGTTCATCATCTCGTGCTGCATCGTGCTGGCCGCGTGGATCGGCATCCTGGCCGTGACCCTGCCGACGGCCTACCGGGTGGAAGGCTGGAGCGGGGCGTGGGTCGGCTTTGACGTGGCGCTGCTCATCTCGTTCGCGTCGGTGGCCTGGACCGCCTGGCGCGGCAAGCAGCTGCTGATCGTGTGCCTGCTGGTCACCGCGACGCTGCTGTGCTGCGACGCGTGGTTTGACCTCACGCTGGACTGGGGGACCAGCGACTTCGGGCTCAGCGTGCTGCTGGCGGTCTGCGCGGAGCTGCCGGTGGCCGCGCTGATGATCCTCGGCGCGCGGCGGCTGCTGCGGCTGACGATCGCGGTGGCGATGGCCCGCCAGGGGCAGCCGGGCCCGGTGCCGCCGCTGTGGCGGGTCGCGCTGCTGGGCATGGAGCAGGACAAGGTGGCGCAGGATGCGGTCGGCGACGTGGTCGGCGTCGACGAGGCGGTGGACATTGGCGACGCGGCGGGCCACGACCCGGTTCACTCAGATGGCTTGGTGGCGTAGGCGAGGGCCGTGGTGATGTCGGGGTGCCGGAAGGGGTAGCCGGCCTCGAGGAGCCGGTGCGGCAGCACCCGGGCGCTGGCCAGCAGTTCGCCCGCCATCTCGCCGAGGGCGAGCCGCAGCGCCGGGGTCGGAACGCGCAGCAGCGAGGCCGGCAGGCGCAGCCCGGGTACCGGCAGGCGGAGCAGGGCCGGCCGGCCGAGCGCGGCGGTCAGGGCGGCGGTGAAGTCGGCGTTCGTGACCGGGCCGGGCGCGGTGCCGTTGACCGGGCCGGTCACGTCGGGCCGGTCGAGCAGGAAGCGGAGCGCGGCTACTTCGTCGGCGAGCGAGATCCAGCTCATGTACTGGGTCCCCGGCCCGAGGGGCAGGCCCAGCCCCAGCCGGAACAGCGGCACCAGCCGGCCCAGCGTGCCGCCCTGCGGTGAGAGAACCAGGCCGGTGCGCAGGTGCGCGGTCCTGATGCCCGCGACGCTGGCCGGCTCGGCCGCGGCCTCCCAGTCCCGGACGAGATCGGCCAGGAAGCCGGAGCCGGCCGGTGCGGACTCGTCTGTCTCGCGGTTGCCGGTATCTCCGTACCAGCCGATGGCCGACCCGCAGACCAGGGCCGTCGGCGGCTGATCGAGGCGGGCCAGCCCGGTAGCGAGTGCCCGGGTGCCGCGGACCCGGCTGTCGCGGATCTCGGCCTTGCGGTCGTCGGTCCACCGCTGGTCGGCGATCCCCGCGCCGGCCAGGTGAACGACGGCCGTGACCCCCGCCATGGCCGCCGGATCGAGTCCGCCGTCCGCCGCGCCGGGGTCCCAGCCGGCCGCCGCGCCCGTGCCCGCACCGCGGCGGGCCAGCGGGATGACCTCATGGCCGTCCGCGCGCAGGCTGGCCACCAGGGCCGTGCCGATCAGGCCCGTCGATCCGGTGACCGCGATCCTGGTCAGGTGCGTTCCTCCGTACAGTGCGCGGCTGGTTACAGGCCGAGCTCGGCCTCGAACGAGCCTTCCTCCAGGCGGTTCTTCACCGTGCCCAGGAACCGCGCGGCGTCGGCGCCGTCCACGAGCCTGTGGTCGTAGGTCAGCGCGAGGTACACGATCGAGCGCACCGCGATGACCTCGCCGAGCGTCGGGTCCTCGACCACGACCGGCCGCTTGACGACCGTCCCGGTGCCGAGGATGGCGACCTGCGGCTGGTTGATGATCGGCGTGTCGAACAGCGCGCCGCGGCTGCCCGTGTTGGTCAGCGTGAACGTCCCGCCGGCCAACTCGTCGGGGCCGACCTGGCCGTTGCGGGTCCGGTGCGCGAGGTCGGCGATCTTGCGGGCCAGGCCGCCGATGTTGAGGTCGCCGGCGTTGCGGATCACCGGAACGAGCAGCCCGCGGTCGGTGTCGACCGCGACCCCGAGGTGCTCAGCGTCGTGGTAGGTGATCTGCGACGTCTGCGTGTCGAGCACCGCGTTGAGCTTCGGGTGGACCTTGAGCGCCTCGATCGCGGCCAGCGCGAAGAACGGCAGGAAGGAGAGCTTGACGCCCTCACGGGCCTCGAACTCCGCCTTGGCCCGCTGCCGGAGCCGGGCGATGGCCGTGACGTCGGCCTCGACGACGGTGGTGAGCTGAGCGGACGTCTGCAGCGACTCGACCATCCGCTGGGCGATGACCTGACGGAGCCGGGACATGCGCTCGGTGGTGCCGCGCAGGGTGGACGGCACGATGGCTGGCCCGTCGTGCGCTTGCGGAGCTACCGCCGGCGGGGCCGCAGCGGTGTAACCGGCGGGCGCGGCGTACGCCGGACTGGGCGGTGCCGCGGCGGGTGCGGCGGGTGCGGCGGCCGATTCCCGGCGCACCCGGGCCGCGTCCAGCACATCCTGCTTGCGGATCCTGCCGCCCACGCCGGTGCCGGCGAGCTCGGACAGGTTGACGTCGTGCTCGGCGGCGAGCTTGCGGACCAGCGGGGTGACGTACGGCCCTTCGGGACAGGCCGGCAAGGCGGGCAGGCTCTGGCCGTCGGCCGCCGCCGCAGCAGGCTGCGGCGGCTGGGCGGCCGGCGGCTGGCCAGCCTGGGGCGGCACCGCGGCCGGCGGCGGTGCGTGTGCGGGCGGCGCCGGAGGCGGGGAAGCCTGCCGCGGCGGCCCGGTCTGCGGCAGGGGCGTCTGATACGGCGCCGCCAGCGAGGGCGTCTGGTAGGGCGCGGCCGGTGCGGGCGGAGCGGGCGCGGCCGGCTGCTGGTACGGAGGCGCCAGCGGCACCCCGGCGGGAGGCCCCTGCGGTGCGGCCGCCGGCGCCTGGGCAGCGGGAGCCTGAGCCCCGCGAGTGGGGAGCGCGGCCGAGCCGTCCTGCCCGGCAGCAGGCCCAGCCTCAGCCGCAGCAGGCCCAGCATCAGCCTGCGCCGCCGCCCCGTCCTGCGCCGCTCCGCCGCCCGCCGCGCCCGCGCCGTCGTCGATCGTGGCGAGCTCGGCGCCGACGGCGACGGTCTCGTCCTCGGCCACGACGATGCCGCGCAGGATCCCGGCCGCTGGCGAGGGGATCTCCGTGTCAACCTTGTCCGTGGAGATCTCGAGCAGCGGCTCGTCCCTCTCCACCCGCTCGCCCTCTTTCTTGAGCCAGCGTGTGACGGTGCCCTCGGTGACGCTCTCGCCAAGCTGGGGCATGGATACCGAGACCGACATGCTCTTCCCGACTCCTCTGTTGTCGGCGCCTGCAGGCTGACCAGGCTGCCGCCTGCCCGGCAGGCGGCGCTTACGAATGTACGTGCAGCGGCTTGCCGGCGAGCGCGAGATGCGCTTCGCCGATCACCTCCGACTGGGTCGGGTGCGGATGGATGAGCTGCGCCACATCGGACGGCAGCGCCTCCCAGTTGTAGATCAGCTGGCCCTCGGCGATCAGCTCGCCGACCCGCGCCCCCACCAGGTGCACCCCGAGCACCGGCCCGGGAAGCTGGCCATCCGCACCCTTCGTGGCGATGACCTTCGCCTGGCCCTGGGTCTGCAGGATCACGCTCTTGCCGTTCCCGCCTAGCGGGTAGGTGAACTCCGTGGTCTCGATCCCGCGCGCCGCCGCGACCGCCGAGGTGATGCCGACCGAAGCGACCTCGGGATCGCTGTAGGTGATCCGCGGCACGCCGTCGTAGTCGATCGGCGTGACCGCCAGCCCGGCCAGCCGCTCGGCGACCAGGATGCCCTCGGCGAACCCGACGTGCGCGAGCTGCAGCCCGGGCGTCAGGTCGCCGACCGCCGAGATCGTCGGCACGCTGGTCCGGCAGTACGGGTCGACGGTGACGAACCCGCGCTCCATCGCCACGCCGGCTTCGGAATAGCCCAGCCCGGCCGATACCGGCCCGCGCCCCACCGCGACGAGCAGCAGCTCGGCGTCCAGGGTCTTGCCGCCCTCCAGCGTGACCGTCACCCCGGCGCCGGTGTCCTTGACGCCCTCGAACCGCACGCCGAGCTCGTAGGCGATGCCGCGACGCCGGAAGGCGCGCTCCAGCTGCTTAGAGCTCGACTCTTCCTCGGGCGGCAGCAGGTGCGGCAGCATCTCCACGATCGTCACCTTGGCGCCGAACGACCGCCACACCGAGGCGAACTCCACCCCGATGACCCCGCCGCCGAGAATGACCACCGACTCCGGCACCCGGTCCAGGGTGAGCGCGTCGTCGCTGGTGATCACCCGGTGGTGGTCGATCTCCAGACCGGGCAGGCTGCGCGGCTGTGACCCGCTGGCCAGCACGATGTGCTCGCCCTCGTAGATCGTGTCGCCCACCGCGACCTGGGTGGGGGAGACCAGCCGGCCGTCGCCGATGATCGTCTCGACTTTCCGGCTGGCGATCGTGGACTGCAGGCCCTTCCAGAGCCGGTCCACCACCTTGTCCTTGTAGGCGTGCACCCCGGCGATGTCCACGCCGTCGAACGTGGACTTGATGCCGAACGAAGCGCCCTCCCGCGACAGGTCGGCGACCTCGGCCGCGTGCAGCAGCGCCTTGGTCGGGATGCAGCCGCGGTGCAGGCAGGTGCCGCCGACCTTGTCCTTCTCGATCAGCGCCACGCGCTTGCCGAGCTCGGCGGCCCGCAGCGCGCAGGCGTAACCGCCGCTCCCGCCGCCCAGTATGACGATGTCGTAGCGCCCGTTCGCGTCCGCCACAGATGGCTCCTTGTCGGTATCCGTCACTGGTCTACAGTCGCCCGTCCGCGACGTCCTGCGCGATCTGGACCAGGGTCCTGACGGCCACGCCCGTCCCGCCCGGCGGGGTGTACCCGTGCCCGCTCTCGGTGTTGAACGAGGGACCGGCGATGTCCAGGTGCGCCCAGCGGACGCCGTCCGGCACGAACTCGCGCAGGAACCAGCCGGCCACGAGCATCCCGCCGAAGCGGTCAGGCGACATGTTGGTCAGGTCGGCCATCTCGGAGTCCAGCTTGCCGCGCAGTTCCTCCGGCAGCGGCATCGGCCAGGCCGTCTCGCCCGCCCGGCGGGCAGAATCGACGACCCCGTCCAGCACCGCGTCGTCGTTGGACATCACGCCGAAGGTGCGTACGCCGAGCGCGACCGTCTGCGCCCCGGTGAGCGTGGCCACGTCCACCAGCAGGTCGGGGGAGTCGGCACCGGACCGGGACAGCGCGTCGGCGAGGACCAGCCTGCCCTCCGCGTCGGTGTTCAGCACCTCGACGGTCTTGCCGCCGTAGATCGTGATGATGTCGGCGGGCCGCTGCGCCCCGCCGCCCGGCATGTTCTCCGCGGCGGCCAGGTAGCCGATCACGTTGACCGGCGTCTTCAGCTCGGAGATCGCCTGCATCGAGGCGAGCACCGCGGCCGCGCCGGCCATGTCCGACTTCATGTGCTCCATCGCCTTCGGCGGCTTCAGCGACAGGCCGCCGGAGTCGAAGGTGATGCCCTTGCCCGCGATCACCAGCGTCTTGGTGGCGTCCGGGTGCCGGTAGGCGAGCCTGATCAGCCGCGGCTGGTGCGCCGAGCCCATGCCGACGCCGAGTATGCCGCCGTAGCCGCCTTCGGCCAGCGCCTTCTCGTCGAGCACCTCGACGTCAAGCTCGTGGGCCGCGGCGACCCGCTCGGCCTCGTCGGCCAGCGTGGCGGGCACCAGGTGCGACGGGCTCGTGTTGACCAGGTCCCGCACCAGCGTCACCGCGTCGCACAGCACCTGCACGCGGCGCGCGGCGGCGTCGCTGAGCCCGCCGTCGCCGAGCACCGTCAGCTCGACCGATGGCCGCGGCGGCCCGCTGCGGTACCGCCAGAACGAATAGCCGCCGAGCAGCCCGCCCAGCGCGACCGCCTCGGCCTCGGACTCGTCGCGTGCGGGCAGCGCCAGCCCCACCCGGCGAACCGGGCCCGCGGAGCCAGCGCCCTCCGGAGCATGATTTTCCCGAACGGGCTTCGCCCCCGTTCTCACGATGGCACGCACGGCCGCGCCCGCGGCGCGCCGCAGCGACTCGTGATCGAAGGCCGGCCCGCCGTCGGGCCCGCCTTCCCCCTGCGACGGCGCGCCAAGGCCCACCGCGACGACGAGCGGGGCAAGCACGCCGTCCGCGCCCCCGCTGCCTGCGGAAAGTCGCGCTCCGGCGGCGATCTGCGTGACCTGCTCGGTTCGCCCGGTTGCGCCGAGCGCGGTTAGCTCGGCGATCAGGGTCCCGCCGAGCGCCTGGTTGACGGCGTCGGCGCCGGGCGCAAGCTCAGGTCCGTCTGCGCCCTTGACCAGTCCGACGACGATTACGTCGGACTGTGGATTGCGGGGGGATGCTTCACTGCTCAGAAGTCTCGTCGTCACCCGTCAGATGCTAATGCCTGCGCGAACATAGCGGTTACCCGTACGGCACCGCGCGATGCGGGGCAGCCCGGAGGCTGCCCCGCCGCCCGGCGTTCATGCGGGTGCGCCGCCGATCAGCGATTGAGCCTGGCCGGGGCGAAATGGGGGTCGCTGAAATTGAACATCGTCATCAGGTTGCCGATCGCCGGCCGGTCCTTCGGCACGTAGACACCCGGCGTGGGATTCGGCAGGTTGTCCTCGCTGTAGGAGGTCAGCGGGCTGAGCCGCCAGTTGGCCTCGATGAACTTCAGGATCGACACATGATCGGTGTAGGTGTGATCGATGAAGTCGCGCCTGGCGTAAGGCGAGACCACGATCGTCGGGACCCGGGGGCCGTCGCCGAAGAAGCTCACCGGCTGGATGTAGCCCGAGTCGTAGTAGCCGCCGCTTTCATCGAAGGTGACGAAGATGGCGGTGGACCGCCACAGCGCCGCGTTGCGCTGCACCGCGGCGATGGCGTCCGAGGTGAACTTCTCGAACTCGGCCAGCGTCGAGTAGCCGGGATGGCCGTCTTCGTTGCCCGGCTTGAGGAAGGTCACCGCGGGCAGCGTCCCGGCCGTCGCCTCCGCATTGAAGTCGCTGAGGCCGTGCTGGACGTTGTTGCGCAGCGCCGGGTTCGTCATGATGGATGTCGAGTACTGCATCGGGTCGCAGATGCCGCAGTAGGCGCCCGTCGGCTGCCCGCCGTTGTAGCCCTGGCCGAAATAGCCCCAGCCGATGTGGTGCGCGGACAACTCGTCGCCGATGGTCACGTAGTCCGTCTCTTGCGGGGGGACCGTGAACGGGGCCGTGTTGACCGTCCCGTCGAGGTTGTAGCCGGCGTTGTAGTTGTTGAGTATGTAGTAGCGGCCGGGCTGGCAGTTCTTCATCACCTTGTAGGGCAGCGTGTTCAGGTAGCGGTCGATCGCCCCGACGCCCGGCTGGCCCGGGTCGGCGCATTCTGAGTACGATCCGCCCGAGTACCCGTCCTGCCGGTAGTTGTTGTTCGTGCCCCGCTTGGCGTTGGGGTTCTCGATCTCGTTGGCAGGCGGCACCGTGGCCTGGCCGGACGCGTCCTGGTCGGAGGCGGCGAAGCCGGTGCCGAGCGCGATGTGGTTCGCGCCGGTGCCGCCCTGCACGGCCTGGTGGTAGTTGTCGCTGATCGCGTAGTTCTGGGCCAGGCCGCGCAGCACCGGCGCGTCGCCCTTGGCCATGTTGTAGTAGCCCATCTGCACCGCGCCCTGGTCGATCACTGCGGGCGGGTGAGCGCCGTTGTCGTCCCCGGCGGTGTTCGCCACCCAGGTCGCCAGCCGGTTGTGGTACACCGCGCTCTGCTGCCACATCTGGTAGAAGCGGTGCAGCGGGTCGCCGACGAAGGCACCGGCGAACGGGCACTTGCCGGTGTACTCCTCGTGGTTATCGAGGTAGGGGACGTACTTGGTGATCTGGTAGGGGGCGTCGGCCAGGCTGGCTGGGAACCGCGTGTCCGGGCCGAACGGCGGCAGCCCATCGCAGGCGGGCGATACGTAGGTGGTGTTCGGCTGCGGCAGCGTCGGGTAGGAGCCGGTGAGCTTCGGCGTCAGCGTGTAGGCCCCAGTGTCCGACGCGGTGAGCTGCTCGGCCTTCTTCCAGTTGGGCCCGAGACCGCCGTCGCGGGTGATGATTCCCTCGGAGAGCAGGTTCTCGACGTGCTGGTTCTTCGGCGGCAGGTACGTAGCGAAGACGTTGTCGAAGCTGTGATTCTCGCCGATGATCACGATGACGTGCTTGATCGGCGTGGTCGTAGCGGGAGCGCCGGGCCGGGCCGCGGTAGCGGCGCTGGCCGCGGTCAGGGGCGTGACGCCGGTGATGACCGACACGGCCAGGCTGGCGATGCCGACCGCGGGAGCGGTGATTTTTCGTCTCATACGGGGATCCTTTCTCGTGCGATTGCCAAGACTTCTCCATGTCCAGGCCTTTGTGAAGTCCCGCGGCAGCTGACCTAACCGCTGTCAGGAATCGCTGCTAACGGCAGTTAGACTGGACGGGACCGGAGCGAGTCGCCCGAGGAGGAGAGCATGGGAGCCGGAGCGCTGTTCATCGCGGTCTTCCTGGCTTGCACGGTGGAAGCCGTCGAGGCGACCACGATCGTCCTGGCGGCGGGCACCGCCCGGGACTGGCGATCCGCCCTCACTGGGATGACGGTAGCGCTCGCCGTGCTGGTCGTCTTGGTCGCCGCCCTCGGGCCGGCCGTCTCCGCGCTGCCGCTGCGGGAACTGCGGCTGGTGGTCGGCGCGCTGCTGCTGATCTTCGGCCTGCAGTGGCTGCGCAAGGCCATCCTGCGGGCCAGCGGCCATAAGGCGCTGCACGACGAGGACGCGATCTACCGCAGGAATCTGGCCGATGCGGCCGCCGCGCCGAGCAGGACGCTGGGCTCGGTGCCGGACTGGTACGCGTTCACGCTCTCGTTCAAGGGGGTGCTGCTCGAAGGGCTCGAGGTGGTGTTCATCGCGCTCACCTTCGGCAGCAACGCGGGCAACATCCCGCTGGCCGGCCTGGCGGCGCTCTGCGCGGTGGCTGTCGTCGCGGCCGGCGGCGTCGCGGTGCGCAGCCCGCTGTCCCGCGTCCCGGAGAACACGCTCAAGTTCATCGTCGGGATCATGCTCACCGCGTTCGGCATGTTCTGGGGGGCCGAGGGCGCCGGGGCGCACTGGCCGGGGTCGGACGCGTCGCTGCTGGCGCTGGCGCCCGCCATCGCGGTGTTCGCGCTCGCGCTGGTCGCCCTGATGCGCCGCGGCCGCGCCGTGGCGGCGGAGGCGCGCTGATGAGCCGGGTGCGAGCCTTCTTCGCGTTCCTCTACGACTTCGTGGTCGGCGATGACTGGCGGATCGCGGTCGGCGTGGTGGCCGGCCTGGCCCTGACCTACGCGCTCAGCCGGACCAGCGTGCCCGCCTGGTGGCTGCTCCCTGTGCTGCTGGCGGTGCTGCTGCCGGCCAGCCTCTGGCTGGCTACTCGCCGC
>DASXME010000004.1:0-5014 GCA_036495825.1 Streptosporangiaceae bacterium | reverse complement strand
ACTTCCCTGTGCGGTACGACGCAGGAGCGGTAGTTCAAGGCTCGCTGCTCCAGTCGCGGGAGAGTCAACGGCCCGGAACGCGGTCGTATCTCCCGTAGGGGGAGGCCGAATTTGCCGAACGGTTCCACGCCGAGCCCTCGCCATTCACGCTCACCAAGAGCCCCGCTGGCCGGCCGCCGCGGGACGGACCGTGATCGCGAAGAGCTGGGGTTGCTATCGGGCCGGCTGCAGCACGGATGAGCCCAGCCATCGGGCGGCCCGCAGCGCGAGCTCCACGTCGTGCTGGCGTTCGCCTACCGGCCGGCCGAGGCTTTCGGTGGCCTTGCGGATCCGGTACTGGACGGTGTTCTTGTGCAGCATCAGCCGTTCGGCGGTCGTCTTGTAGCTGCCTCCGGTATGCAGGAAGAGCAGCAGGGTGTCGCGCAGCCGCGCGTGGTGCTCGTCATCGGCGGCCAGGCCCCCCAGCGTGCTGAGCACCCAGGCCCGCAGCAGGTCGGGGGAGCCGAGCATCATCGCCACCGGCGCGACATCGCTGAACGCCACCGCCCGCGGCGGCGCAGAGCCCGCGGCCAGCGCGACCGCCTGGGCGGCGACGGCTTGCTGGTGGGTGATACGGAACCCCGCGGTGCCCTTGGCCGCGTCGCCGAAGGCGAAATGAACGTCGGGGTCCGCCCCGGCCGTGCTGGCCCCCGCGGCGTCGAACGTGTCCCTGATGCCCAGCGGCAGCCAGGCCCACGCGCTGGACTCGTCGCGCGGCAGGAACACCGGGTCGCCGCCGCAGGCCGCCTGCGCGGCCACGTGGCTGACCGCGTGCTCGAGCCGGGTGATGTCGTCGGCGGCGGCCGCGGCGTCGCCCGTCCAGCACACCAGGCCGACGTGATACTGGCGCAGCCGGTAGCCGAGCGTGGCCTCCGTCGCGCTCACGTTGATCCGCTGGCCCGACAGCAGGTCACGGATCCGGGCGGCCCGCGCGGCGCTGCGGTTCCGCAGCCAGTTCTCCCGTTCCCGCGTGTAGGCCGCGACGATCTCCTCGGAGGTCTGGTCGATATACCCGGCCACGATCTTGGACATGCCGAGCGTGGCGGCGGTGATCATCGCGGCGTCATCGGCCTGCCGGGCCAGTTCCTTGAGGAGCCAGTCGGAGAAGCAGGTGTGCCCGAGCCGGTAGGCGCGCAGCAGGGCGGTCAGCGGCGTGCCGCGCTGCGCCCGCCGACGCGCGTATTCCAGGGCCGCGGCCGGGGCTTGCACCGCGCTCAGGTCGATCTGGTGCTGCATGATCTGCAGGCAGGTGTCGACGTTGCTGTGAACGCTCGAGGCGAGCAGGTCGAGCACCGGCTTGTCTTCGCGCAACTCCGGGATATCCCGCAGGATCACCTCATAGACCTGCTCGGACACCGCGGCGGTCCGGCGGCTCACCGCCGCCGCGACGTCGGCCATCAGCTCGCCGACTGCGGGACCGTCGATGTCCACCTGCGGATTCTTACACATCCCGGCCCGGTTGCAGGCAGGTGCCGATCTGGGTCATGCACCGACGCTGGCCGCCGGGAAGGTGAAAGGTCATCACCGGATCCCGGTGATGGGCCGGAACGTAACCCGTGGCCGTGCGGGGCTGTGCCCGCGGGACCATGAGCGGTCGCGGATTCGTGACGGGCGGCCAATGGACGAACGGGCGCCGCCCCATACGCTCAGCTAATAATGAGCGCTGACGCCGATTCGACCAGCGACGCCGCGGCCGATGCCGCGGCGGCGCCCATGGACCTGCTGCTCACCGACGCGGCCGTGGGCATGCTGCGGCGGGTCAACCTGGGCGGCTCCGGCCTGCGCCTGGCCGCGGCGCTGGCCGGCCGGCCCCGGCTGGTCGCCGGGCGGGGCGGACGGCTGGCCGGCGAACTGGCCCGCATCGCGGTCGGCCGGTCCCAGGTGCAGCCCTCCCGGCGGGATCGCCGGTTCACCGACCCGGCCTGGGCCGGCAACCCGCTGCTGCGCCGCACGATGCAGGCCTACCTGGCCACCGCGCAGAGCGCTGCGGGCCTGCTGGCCGACGCCGGCCTGGACGAGGCCGACGCCGAACGGGTCGGCTTCGTGCTTACCAACCTGATCGACGCGCTGGCGCCGAGCAACAATCCGCTGCTGAATCCGGCGGCGCTGAAAGCGGCCCTGGACACCGGCGGCGGGAGCGCCCTGGCGGGCCTGCGGCATTTCGTCGCCGACATGGCGGTTGCGCCCCGGGTGCCGTCCATGGTCGAACCGGACGCGTTCCAGGTGGGCGCGGACCTGGCCGTCACGCCCGGGTCGGTGATCGCGCGGACCCCGGTGTTCGAGCTGATCCAGTACCGCCCGGCCACGGCCACCGTCCGGCAGGTCCCGCTGCTGATCGTCCCCCCGGTGATCAACAAGTTCTACGTCATGGACCTGGCGCCCGGCCGGAGCATGGTGGAGTACCTGGTCGGCCGCGGCCAGCAGGTGTTCATGATGTCCTGGCGTAACCCGGACGCGCGGCACTCCGGCTGGGATCTCGACACGTACGGCCAGGCCGTCCTGGACGCCATGGACGCGGCGGCGCGGGTCGCCGGCAGCGAGCAGGTCGCGCTCGCCGGGGCCTGCTCCGGCGGCATCGTCGCCGCGATGGCGGCCGCGCACCTGGCGCACGCCGGGCAGCAGGACCGGATCGCGGCGATCACCCTCCTGGTCACCGTGCTGGACCAGGCCCGCGCGGGCCTGGCCAGCGCCGTCATCGACGAGCGGACCGCGCGGCTGGCCGCGGCCGCGTCCCGCGCCCGCGGCTACCTGGACGGCCGGTCGCTGGCCGAGGTGTTCGCCTGGCTGCGCCCGAACGACCTGATCTGGAACTACTGGGTCAACGATTACCTGCTCGGCCGCAAGCCGCCGCCGTTCGACATCCTGTTCTGGAACGCGGACACCACCCGGATGACCGCGGGCCTGCACCGGGACTTCCTCCAGCTGGGCGCGGCGAACGCGCTGGTCAGCCCGGGCGGGGCGACCATGCTCGGCTCGCCGGTGGACCTGGCCGCGGTCGACAGGGACACCTACCTGGTCGCCGGGATCACCGACCACATCTGCCCCTGGCAGAGCTGCTACCGGTCCACCCAGCTGCTCGGCGGCCGCCAGCGGTTCGTGCTGTCCACCAGCGGGCACGTCGCCGCGATGGTCAACCCGCCGGGCAACGACAAGGCCAGGTACCAGATAGCCAAACAATCCCCGGAAGACCCCGCGGAGTGGCTGCGCAGCGCGGAGACCTGCCACGGATCCTGGTGGCCGGACTATGCGGACTGGCTGGCCGACCGCTGCGGGGAGGAGAAGGCCGCGCCCGCCGAGCTGGGCGGCGGCGGGCTGATGCCGGCCTGCGACGCGCCGGGAACATACGTCTATGACCATTGACCAGGCCCGTTCCGGGGCAGCCGGGGACGAGGCGCGTTCCGGACCGGCCGGGGACCAGGCCCGCTCGGAACCGGCCGGGGACCAGGACCCTCCCGGGCCGGCCGGGTCCCAGGCCCGCACCGGAACCGGCCGCCGGGTCCTGAGCCGGCTGCGGCGGGCCGGGCCGGCCGAGCGGATGAGGATCCTGACCGTGGGCGGCCGGGCCCTGCGCGTCTCGGTGCGAGCCGGGACGCCGGGCTGGCCGCCGTTGCTGCTGTGCAACGGCATCGGCGTCAGCCTGGAGCTGCTGCAGCCGTTCGCCGACGCGCTCGACCCGCGGCGGCCGGTCATCCGGTTCGACATGCCGGGCATCGGCGGCTCGCCGGCCCCGGTCATCCCGTATCACCTGAGCACCCTGCCCGGCATGCTGGCCGGCCTGCTCGACCAGCTCGGCTACCAGCAGGCCGACGTCCTGGGCATCTCCTGGGGCGGGGGACTGGCCCAGCAGTTCGCGCTGAGCCGCCCGGAGCGGGTGCGGCGCCTGGTGCTGGTGGCGACGGCGACCGGCAGTCTGATGGTCCCCGGGAGCCCGCTCGTCCTGCTGCGCATGCTCACGCCGCGACGCCACCGGGACCCGGCCTACGCGGCCCGCGTCGCCGGCCTGCTGTACGGCGGCAGCGCGCGGGACAACCCGCTCGTGGCCAGGGACCTGCTGCACGCCACCACCCGCCTGGGCCCGGCCCGGGGCTACTTCTACCAGCTGGCCGCCAGCCTCGGCTGGACCAGCCTGCCGTGGCTGCCGCGGCTGCGGCCGCCCACCCTGATCCTGGCCGGTGACGACGACCCGATCATCCCGCTGGTCAACGCGCGGATCATGCACCGGCTGATCCCGCGCAGCAAACTGCACGTCTACCATGGTGGCCACCTCGAGCTGGCCGCGGACGCCGAACGCCTGGCCGCCGCGGTAGAGGCGTTCCTTGATGCCGATACCACCCCGGAGGAGAGCCAGCCATGACGCAGCACCTCGGGGAGTCCCTCGGGACCGACTTCTTCTCCGTCCGCGAGCAGTTCACCGACGAGCAATGGTCGCACTTCATCGCTACGCGGCGGTTCGTCGACGAGGAGGTCGTGCCGGTCGTCGGCCCGTACTGGGAACGGGCCGAGATCTGCTGGCCGCTGGTGCGGCGGCTGCCCGAGCTCGGCATCGTGGGGGAGGACATCAAGGGCTACGGGTGCCCCGGGATGAGCCCGATGGCCTGCGGGCTGGTCACGATGGAGCTGCACCGCGGCGACGGCAGCCTCGGCGTGTTCCTCGGCGTGCACGCGGGCCTGGCCATGCTGTCGATCGCGATGTGCGGCGCCGAAGAGCAGAAGGCGCGCTGGCTGCCCGACATGGCCCAGATGACCAAGCTGGGCGCGTTCGCGCTCACCGAGCCTGAGCACGGCTCGGACTCGGTCGCGCTGGAAACCTCGGCCCGGCCGGACGGGGATCAATGGGTGCTGAACGGGCGCAAGCGGTGGATCGGCCTGGGCAGCGTCGCCGACCTGGTCGTCGTCTGGGCCCGCAACACCGAAGACGGCCAGGTCAACGCGTTCGTCGTGGAGAAGGGAACGCCGGGCTACCGGGCCAGCGTCA
>DASXME010000003.1:0-2110 GCA_036495825.1 Streptosporangiaceae bacterium | reverse complement strand
GACTACGTAATGGGACTGCCGCTCGTCGGCGAGATAGCGGCAGCCGACCGGGCCGATGACCGCCAGCCGTCCCTCGACGCCGGGTCCGGCCTCGTTGCCGTCGGCGTCGAGGACGGTGGCCCGGTAGCCGGGAACCGGCTTCCCGGTGGCCCCCGGCCGGATGTCGTCGCCGGCCGCGCTGATGAAGATGTGCAGCATCTCGGTCGCGCCGATGCCGTCGATGACCCGCAGCCCCAGTTCGTCCCGCAGCCGCTGCCAGGTGTCGAGCGGGATGTGCTCCCCGGCGCTGACCGCGGTGCGCAGCCCGGACAGCTGGCCGGCCTTGCCCGCCCGCAGGATCTGCTTGTAGGCGGTGGGCGCCGTGGCGAGCACGGTGACCTGGTGCTCGGCGACCAGGTCGGCGAGCTGGGCCGGCGTCGCCGCCTCGGTGAGGAAGGCGCACGCGCCCGCGCGGAGGGTGAACACGATCAGCATGCCGAGCCCGAATGTGAACGCGAACGGGGCAGTGCAGGCGACCAGGTCGGCGGGCCGCAGCCGCAGGGTCGCCTTGCCGAAGGTGTTGTCGATCGACAGCAGGTCGCGGTGGAAGTGAGTGGTGATCTTGGGCACGCCGGTGCTGCCCGACGTGGGTCCGAACAAGGCCACGTCGTCGGCCGCCGTGTCGACGGCGGCGAAGTCGGCGGGCTTGCCGAGGACCAGCCGGGTCAGGTCGCCGGCGGCCTCGCCGCCGTAGGTGACGACCTTCAGGCCCGCGGTCCCGGCGAGCGCGTGGACGTCGTCGGTGCAGCGGTGGTCGGCAAGCGCGATCGACGGCCTGGTCTTGGCGACGATCGGCGCGAGCTCGCGGGTGCGCAGCGCGGCCATCGTGGTGACGACGATGCCGCCGGCCTTGAGGACGCCGAGCCACGCGGCGACCGTCCACGGGTTGTTCGGGGAGCGGAGCAGCACGCGGTTGCCGGTGACCAGGCCGAGGTCCTCGGTCAGCACCCGCGCGATCTGGTTGGCCCGGGTGCGCAGCTCGCCGTAGGACCACACCGCGCCGTCCGGTGTCTTGAGCGCGGGCCGGTCCGGGCCGTAGGCGGCGGCGGGCACGTCGATGATCTCGGCGGCCGCGTTCAGCCGTTCGGGATACTTCAGCCGGTCGGTGGTGAACTCAAGGACCGGCCAGCGGCCGGCCGGCGGAAGGTTGTCGCGGGCGAAGGTGTCCGCGTAGCCGGTGCGGGCCAGCGGGGTCATGGCTTTCCTCCCGGCAGGACACGGATCATGCCCTCCTGGACGACGGTGGCCAGGTGGGTGCCGTCGGCGGCGAAGAAGCGGCCGGTGGCCAGCCCCCGCCCGTCCCCGGCGCTGAGCGCCTGCTGCGCGTACAGCAGCCAGTCGTCGACCCGGCCCGGCCGGTGGAACCACATCGCGTGGTCGAGGCTGGCGGTGACCAGTCCCTCGTCCGCCCAGGCCAGGCCGAGCACGCGCAGTACCGGCTCCAAGATCGTGTAGTCGCAGACGTAGGCGAGCGCCGCCGCGTCCCGCTGCGCGCTGGTCAGCCCGCTGACCGGGCGCAGCGCGTCGAACGGGCGGATCCAGACCGCCTGCTGCGGCAGCCGCGCCCCGGCCACCGTCAGGTAGACCGGCCCGGGGACGTGCCGCATGTCGAAGCCGCGCCCGCCCGACCAGTACTCCTTCGACTCGGCGGTCATCGTGCCGCCGGAGCGCCCGGCCAGGTAATGCGCCGCGCTCGGCGGTGCCTCGGGGCCGGGGATGCCCGCCGGGAACTCCGCCGCGTACTGCCCGCCCGGCTCGCCGGCCGCGAAGCTGGCCAGGCAGGCGTAGACGGCCTTGCCGCCGGCAAAGGCGCGCACCTGCCGGGTGCTGTAGCCGCGGCCGTCGCGCAGCGCCTCGACCTCGTACCGCACCTCGGCGCCGATGTTGGCCGGTCGCATGAAGTAAGAGTGCATCGAGTGCAGCGCCTTGTCGTCGGTGACGGTGCGCATCGCGGCCACCGCCGCCTGGGCGACCAGGTCGCCGCCGTACGCCTTAGGCCAGGGGCACGGCTGGGTGACGGCGGTGAAGGCGGCATCGAACAGCTCGGGCTCGGCCGGCTTGAGCGTGACCG
>DASXME010000002.1:0-1858 GCA_036495825.1 Streptosporangiaceae bacterium | reverse complement strand
GGCTCATCGCGCAGCTCGGCCAGGGCGGCGCGGCCGCCGACGCGCGGGCCGAAGTCCACCTCCGGCTGGCACATGCCGCTGTGGACGGCGCGCGGTGGGCTGCTGCCACCATGCATCTGGATGCCGCGAAGGGGTTGCTGGCGGCGGCCCCTCGCCCGGCTCTGCGCGCCCGGGCGGCGATCCTGGAGGCAGAAGTCGCTTTCGCCGCCAACGGCGTCGCCTTGGCCCGCCGTCAGGCCGAGAGCGTGTCCGCCGCTGAGCACGCGAGCCCCGATGTGCGCTGCCACGCGCTGCAGCTGCTCGGCCGCGTTCAGCGCATCAACGATCTCGACGCGGCGCGGGACACCTTCGAGCGTGCCCTGGCCGTCGCCGATGGCGCCCGGCTGGCTGTCTGGCGCCTGCGGGCCCTGCACGAGCTGGGCACGATAGCGATGTTCGACCACGCGGGCACCGAGCGCCTTGCCCAGGCCCGCAGGACCGCGGATGAGCTCGGCGCGCTCAGCACGGGCGCGGTCATCGACCTTCAGCTGAGCGCGGCATTCATGTTCCGGTTCGAGCTCGCACCTGCCGCGGAGCACGCCCGGTCAGCGCTGGCCGTGAGCGAACGGCTCGGCCTGGCCAACATACGCGCGATCATGCTGCTGTTCCTGGGCGAGATTCACGCCCTCCGGCGCGAGCGTGACGAGATGGAACGATTCTTCGCCCTCGCCGGCTCGGCCGCGCCCGGCGACCCCGAGATCGAGGGCAGCGCGTGGGCGGGAGGCCGGGGAATGTTCGCATTGCTGGAAGGCGACCGGGACGGTGCCGTCCGGGCTTTCGGCCACGGGATCTCCATCCTGGACACGCTGCCGCAGCAGGGTCCCGCGAGCTACCGGGGGCTGTGGCCGGTGCTGCTGGCCGCCACCGGCGATCCGCGGGCCGCGGCCGCCATCGAGAGTGCAGGCCGTCTGGGCGTGACCGTCAACCGGGCCAACCGCGGCATGCTGGCCTACGCCAAAGCGATCCTGGCTGGCCGTGCCGGTGATTTGCGGCAGGCCACTGAAGCTGCCAGGGCGGCAGATGGCGAGCTTGTCCACTACCCGGTCTGGGCCGACCTGGCGCGGCTGTGCGCGGCGGAGCCCGCACTGGCCGACGGCTGGGGGCAGCCGGAGCGCTGGCTGGAGGCCGGGGCCGAGTGCTTCGCCGCCCATGGGATCGAGCCGCTGGCAGATCTCTGCCGTCAGCTGCTGGCCGGCTCCCGGCCAAGCCGCTGGATCCGGCTCGGCATCACCACCCGGGAGGCCGACGTGCTCCGCCTGGTGGCCGAGGGCCTGGCCAACCGGGAGATCGCGGCCCGGCTGCACGTCTCGCCGCGCACCGTCGAAAAGCACGTCGAGAGCCTGATGCGGAAGACCTCCGCCCGGTCGCGAACCCAGCTCGTCGTCGTCGCCGGGCCAGAGGCCGGTGCCGCCGCCGGCGAGCACCTACGCGGAAACACGTAGGACCCTGCCCGGCGAGTTTCGTATTCTCGCCGATGCGTCCCGTCCGTGGCCGGGCGCACGATGCCTGCAAGGAAGCCAAGCCAAGGAGGCATCGCAATGGGTTCAGCAGGACTGCAGGGCAAGCTATGGGGTCCCGGGGCACGCGACTGGGCGGAACTCAACGAGCCGGCCTGCGCGCCGTTCTATGAGGCGGTCTTCGACGCCATCGGCGTCCGGCCCGGCATGACGCTGCTCGACGCCGGATGCGGTGGCGGGTTCGCGCTGCAGCTGGCGGCAAAGCGCGGCGCGACCGTGACCGGGTTCGACGCGTGCGCTCCGCTGCTCGATATTGCCCGCGAGCGGGTTCCGGCAGCGGACATCCGCCAGGGCGACCTTGA
>DASXME010000001.1:0-13256 GCA_036495825.1 Streptosporangiaceae bacterium | reverse complement strand
GGCCTGGGCGCCGAGCAGGTCGCGGGCCTGTCCGCCGACGAGCAAGGCCTCGTCTCCGCCGCGCTACCGGTGAGCACGATCGGTGCTGTGCGCCAGCAGATCGAGGCCGGCGGCGATCCGCTGGGTGACGCGCTCGTCGCCATCAGGGGTGCCGCGCAGCGCAGGAACCTCGGCCAGACCCTCACCCCGGCGCCCGTCGTCCACAGCATGGTCGCCTGGGCGGACCAGGCGGGCCAGGGGGGCCAGCCGGGCCGGGGAGGCCAGCCGGGCCAGGGGGGCCAGCCGGGCCAGGGGGGCCAGAGGGGCCGACCGGGTCAGGGGGGTCAAGTAGATCAGGGGGGTCAGAAGGGTCGGCCGGGCCAGGAGGGCCAGGGGCGGCTGACCGGCCAGGATGGCCAGTGCGGCCAGGGAAGCCAGGCGGGTCAGCCCGGCCAGGGGGGCGAGCCGGGTCGGGGGGCCCAGAGGGCCCAGGCCGGGCCTTGCCGGGTGATCGATCCAGGCACAGGTTCCGCGCGGTTCCTCGTTGCCGCCGGCCGGCGCTGGCCGGACGCCGAGCTCATCGGCGTCGAGACGGATCCGGTCGCCGCCCTCATCGCCCGGGCCAACCTGGCCGCGGCCGGCCTGGCCGCTCGCGCCCGGGTGATCCTGGCTGACTACCGGTCGCTGCGGCTGCCGCCGGCCGCGGGCCGGACCGTCTACCTAGGCAACCCGCCCTACGTGCGGCACCATCAGATCGCGGCGGAGTGGAAGGACTGGCTCGCCGCCACCGCGCGGCAGCGCGGCCTGGCGGCCAGCAGGCTGGCCGGCCTGCACGTGCACTTCTTCCTGGCCACCGCGCGGTACGCCGCTCCCGGCGACATCGGGGTGTTCATCACCGCCGCCGAGTGGCTCGACGTGAACTACGGCAGCCTGGTCCGCGAGCTGCTGCTCGGCGACCTCGGCGGCCAGTCGGTGCACCTGGCGGAGCCGTCCGCCGCCGTGTTCCCCGATGCCACCGTGACGTCGGCCATCGCCTGCTTCGCGCCGGGAAGCGCCCCGGACACGATGCTCATGCGGCGCGCCGCGACCGCCGCCGACCTCGGCGATCTGCGCGGCGGTCACCCGGTCTCCCGCGCCGCGCTGCGCGCGGCCCGCACCTGGGGCCCGTTCCTGCGCGCCGCCCCCGGCCCGGCCGGCACGCGGGCGGCCAGTCCCGGTCAGGCCGGTCCCGGACACGGTGGCAGGGCGGACGCCGGGCCTGATGCCCCTGACGGGCTCGGCGCGGGTCAGGCCGGCCCCGGGCAGGCCGGTCCCGGGCACGTCACCCCCAGCCGGGCCGCCACCTCAGCTAACGGGCGGCGGCCCGGTGGCGGGCTAGTCGAGCTGGGCGAGCTCTGCCGGGTGCACCGCGGCCAGGTCACCGGGGCGAATGCGGTCTGGGTGCGCGACCAGGATGCGGCCGACGTGCCGGGCCGGTTCCGCTTCCCCGCGGTGACCAGGGCTCGCGAGCTCTTCGCGGCCGCGGACGTGCTGTCCGCCACCGGCGCGCTGCGGGTTGTGATCGACCTCCCGGCCGACCTCGACGCGCTGGACCGCCGGGAGCGCGAGCTCGTCGACGCGTTCATCGCCCGCGCCGCCGTGGCCGGGGCGGCCGACTCGTACATTGCCAGGCACCGGCGCCGATGGTGGCGCGTCGGGCTGGCCGAGCCCGCGCCGATCCTGGCTACCTACATGGCCCGCCGCCCGCCAGCCTTCGTCCGCAACCTGGCCGGTGCCCGGCACCTGAACATCGCGCACGGCCTCTACCCGCGCGAGCCGATGCCCGGCGGGGTACTCGACCGGCTGGCCGGGTACCTGCGCGAATCGGTCACGCTCGGCCAGGGACGGACCTACGCCGGCGGGCTGACCAAGTTCTAGCCGGGCGAGATGGAACGCCTCCCCGTCCCCTGGGAACTGGTCAGATCCAGCTGCTGAACCACATCCTGGAGTACCAGGCGCTGTACGGGATGACCTTCGCGGCGAGCACCGGGTACAGGTAGTAGAAGTTGAGCAGCACCGCGAGCAGATAGCCGCCGGTGATGGCGGCGCCCACGGCCCGCCGCGCCGCGCTCGCCCTGATCGGGCCGATCAGCAAGCCGAGGCACAACGCGATCGAGATGACCAGGAACGGGTCGAAGGCTACCGCGTAGAAGTAGAACTTGGTCCGGTCCGGGAAGAAGAACCACGGCAGCCAGCCCGCCGCCACGCCCATCAGCACGGCGCCGGCCCGCCAGTCTCGCTGGACCAGCCACCACGCGATACAGATGATCAAGGTGGCGATGGACACCCACCAGATCATCGGGGTGCCGATGGCCAGCACTTCCTGCGAGCAGGTCTTGACCTGGCAGCCCTGATGCCCGAGCGCCGGCTGCGTGTAGTAGTACGAGACCGGCCTGCTGATCACCAGCCAGGTCCAGGGCTGCGACTTGTACGGGTGGGTCGCGGTGAGCGTGGCGTCGAAGTGCAGCATCGCCTTGTTGTACTGAAACAGCGAGACCAGCGCCGAGACGACCGGGGTGTGGATGCCGTGCTGCGCGGCCCAGTTCCGGTCGTAGCCGGTCTTGGTGAACAGCCAGCCGCTCCAGGCGGCGATGTAGCTAACGAGGGGGATCGCGCCCAGCGTGAGCACCAGCCAGCGGCCGTCGCGCACCAGCCCGCCGTAGGCCGGGCGGGCCAGCCCGGCCGCGCGCCGGGCGCCGATATCCCAGCCGACGGCGAGCACGACGAACGCCGGGATGTACCAGACGCCGTTCCACTTGGACGCGCAGGCCAGGCCCAGGCACACGCCGGCCAGCACCCGCCACCAGCGGATGCCGAGCCGCGGGCCCGCGTTATCGGGCCTGCGCCGCTCGACGGCCTCGGCGAGGCGGGCCCGGGATTTGTCCCGGTCGATGACGAGGCAGCCGAACGCGGCCAGCACCCAGAACATCAGGAAGATGTCCAGCAGCGCGGTGCGGCTCATCACGAACTCGAGACCGTCCAGGGCCAGCAGCAGCCCGGCAATGCAGCCAAGCAGCGTGGACCTGGTCATCCGGCGGGCGATCCGCGCGGTCATCAGGATGGACAGCGAGCCGACCAGCGCGACCGCGAACCGCCACCCGAACGGGCTTAGGCCGAAGGTCCACTCTCCCGCCGCAATCAGAATTTTCCCGAACGGAGGGTGGGCGACAAACTCTCCGCCCTTAGTGAAGATGTGCGGGTCGCCCCTGGCCAGCAGGGGGTTGCGCTTGCTGCTGTAGTTGTGCTCGGTTCCGTACCGGAGAATTCCCAGCGCATCGGGGACGTAATAGGTCTCGTCGAAGATGACCGACCGCGGCACCGAAAGCCGGTTAAAACGCAGGAATGTGCCGAACGCGGTGACCAGCAGCGGGCCTATCCAGCCCCAGGCGGTGCTGGTCGGCATGGGCGGCGCGAGCCTGGCCCGAAGTGCGGACAAGCGCGGTTGCCTATGCGTGGGTGCCGCCTCCGCGTGGGATGTGGTCATCGCATGCCATCGTATTAGGTCGGCTGTCGCACCGGCAGCAATAGGCTTTGCCTATGTCTTCGTCAAGCCGCCACATCCTTGCCGCCCCCGCCTGGCCATACGCCAACGGCCCGCGTCACATTGGTCACGTGTCCGGATTCGGGCTGCCGTGTGACATGTTCAGCAGGTACCAGCGGATGGCAGGCAACCGGGTGCTGATGGTCAGCGGCACTGATGAGCACGGCACCCCGATCCAGGTGCAGGCCGACGCGGAGGGCGTGACCGCCCGCGAGCTGGCCGACCGCTACAACCGGGTCATCGCCGAAGACCTGACCAACCTGGGCATGTCGTATGACCTCTTTACCCGCACGACCACCCGCAACCACTACGCCGTGACCCAGGAGATCTTCACCGGGCTCTACAAGAACGGCTACATCTTCGCCAAGACCGCGATGGGCGCGATCTCGCCCTCGACCGGCCGGACGCTGCCCGACCGCTACATCGAGGGAACCTGCCCGATCTGCGGGTTCGACGGCGCGCGCGGCGACCAGTGCGACAACTGCGGCAACCAGCTCGATCCGGTGGACCTGATCAACCCCAGGTCGCGGATCAACGGCGAGACGCCCAAGTTCACCGAGACCGAGCACTTCTTCTTCGACCTGCCCGCCTTCGCCGACACGCTCGGCAGCTGGCTGCAGTCCAAGAGCGGCCTGTGGCGGCCCAACGTGCTGAAGTTCTCGCTCAACCTGCTCGACGACCTGAAGCCGCGCGCCTACACCCGCGACTTCGACTGGGGCGTGCCGGTACCGCTGGACGGCTGGCGGGACCGGCCGGACAAGCGGATCTACGTCTGGTTCGACGCGGTGGTGGGCTACCTGTCCGCCTCGATCGAGTGGGCGAACCGGTCCGGCGACCCGGCCGCGTGGCGGGACTGGTGGCAGTCACCCGACGCGGAGTCCTACTACTTCATGGGCAAGGACAACATCGTCTTCCACGCCGAGATCTGGCCGGCCATGCTGTTCGGCTACAGCGGCCAGGGCGACAGGAACGGCACGCCCGGCTCGCTGGGCGCGCTGAAGCCGCCGACCGAGGTGGTATCGAGCGAGTACCTGACGATGGAAGGCCGCAAGTTCTCCTCGTCCCGCAGCGTCGTGATCTACGTGCGTGACTTCCTGGCCCGCTACGACGTCGACGCACTGCGGTACTACATGGCAGTGGCCGGACCAGAGACCCAGGACACCGACTTCACCTGGGCCGAGTTCGTCCGACGCAACAACGACGAGCTGGTCGCCAACTGGGGAAACCTGGTGAACAGAGCGGTCTCATTCGCCGCACGCAACATCGGATCCATCCCCGAGCCCGGCACGCTGACCGAGCACGACCGAGCCATACTCGAGCGCTCCCGAGAGGCGTTCGGAATAATCTCTGAGCCCCTCTCCCGCAGCAGGTTCAAGATGGCGGCAACCAGCGCGATGCGAGTCACCGCCGACGCGAACAAGTACATCTCCGACCAGGCGCCGTGGAAGCTGCGGGAAAGCGACCCGGAGCGGATGCGCACCATCTGCCACGTGGCGCTGCAGCTGGTCGACGACGCCAAGACGCTGCTCAGCCCGTTCCTGCCGCGGTCGTCGCAGCAGGTCTACGAGATGCTCGGCGGCCAGGGCGAGTGGTCCGGCATGCCGCGCATCGATGAGGTCAACGAGGCCGGCGGGCCGTCCTACCCGGTCATCACCGGCGACTACGACGTGGCGGCGCGCTGGGAGAGCCGGCCGATCACGCCGGGCACGCCGCTGGCCGCGCCGACCCCGCTGTTCGCCAAGCTGGACCCGTCGGTCGCCGAGGAGGAGCTGGCCCGGCTGGAGGGAGCGTGACGGCCCGCGACATCGCGGCGGCCGCGCTCCCGGCCGAGGCCCTGGACAGCCACTGCCACCTGGACATCATGAAGGCGCCGGTCGACCAGGTGATAGCCGACGCGCACGCGGCGGGCATCCGGCGGATGGTGACCATCGGCACCGATCTGCCCTCGTCCCGGTGGGCCGCCGACTGCGCCGCCGCGCACCCGTGCGTCTACGCGGCGGTGGCGATCCACCCGAACGAGACCTCAGCGGCGGTGGCCGGCGGCCAGGACGGGGCGCCCGCACTCTCGGCTAGCACCGTGCTCGCGGAGATCGAGGCGCTGGCCGCGCGGCCGGACGTGCGGGCGATCGGCGAGACCGGGCTCGACTACTACCGGGACAGCGCTCCGCCGCCGGTCCAGCAGGAGTGGTTCCGCGAGCACATCGCCATCGCTAAGCGCTCCGGCAAGGCCCTGGTCATCCACGACCGGGAGGCGCACGAGGACGTGCTGCGCATCCTGGCGCAGGAGGGCCCGCCGGAGCGGGTGGTGTTCCACTGCTTCTCCGGCGACGAGCGGATGGCCCGGCAGTGCGCCGAGGCCGGCTACGTGATGAGCTTCGCCGGGAACCTGACCTTCGCCAGCGCCCAGCCGCTGCGCGACGCCGCCGCGGCGGCCCCGGCCGACCTGCTGCTGGTGGAGACGGACGCGCCCTTCCTCACCCCGGTGCCGCACCGGGGCAAGCCCAGCGCGCCCTGGATGGCCGCCCACACGCTGCGCAAGCTGGCCGAGATCAAGGCGATGGACACCGCCGAGCTGTGCGGCCTGATCGCGCAGACCGCACAGCACGTTTTTGGCTGGGCGTGTTCGGCCGGGCGTGACTCCTCCTAGCGGCCGGCCCGGCTGAGCGTGGACGGCATCCGGCTGCTCGGGCCCACGGACATCAGGCAGATGGCGGCCCGGCTGGAGCTGCGGCCCGCCAAGCGGCTCGGGCAAAACTTCGTCGTCGACTCCGGCACCATCCGGCGCATCGTGGCCCTGGCCGGGGTCGGCCCCGACGATCATGTGCTCGAGGTGGGCCCCGGGCTGGGGTCGCTTACCCTCGGCCTGCTCGACGCCGCCCGCCGGGTGCTGGCCATCGAGATCGACCCGGTTCTCGCCGCGGAGCTGCCGCGAACGGTCGCGTCGGTGTCGCCGGAGGCGGCCGGGCGCCTCAGTGTGGTCACCGCGGACGCGGCGCGGATCACCGCACTGCCCGACCCGCCGCCGGGCGCGGGACCGCCCAGCCTGCTGGTCGCCAACCTGCCCTACAACGCGGCCGTCCCGGTGCTGCTGCACCTGCTGGCGACGGTTCCCTCGATGGCCAGCGGCATCGTCATGGTGCAGGCCGAGGTGGCTGACAGGATGACCGCGCCGCCCGGCAGCCGGATCTACGGCATACCTTCGGTCAAGCTGGCCTGGTACGCGCAGCTGCGGCGGGCCGGCTCGGTACCGCGCAGCGTGTTCTGGCCGGTGCCGCGGGTGGACTCCGGGCTGGTCGCGTTCACCAGGCACGATCCTCCGGCGCTCGATGTGAGCAGGGCGGAGCTGTTCGCGGCGGTGGACGCCGCGTTCGCGCAGCGGCGCAAGATGCTGCGCTCGGCCCTCGCGCCCTGGGCGGGCTCGGCGGCCGATGCCGAGCGGGTCCTGCGGGCGGCGGACGTGGATCCTTCGGCGCGCGGCGAGTCGCTCGGGGTGGCCGAGTTCGCCCGGCTCGCCGCGGCCCGCGCCCGGCTCGGTCTAGACGGATCCTTAGCTGGCCTTGGCCTTGGCCTGGGTGCAGCGGGCCGCCGGCGTCTGCGATCATCGGATGGTGACCGGCGTGACCGTGCGGGTGCCCGCGAAGGTGAACCTCCAGCTGGCCGTGGGGCCGGTCCGGTCTGACGGCTATCACGAGCTGGTCACCGTGTTCCACGCGGTGTCCCTGTACGACGAGGTGACCGTCTCCCTGTCCGACGTCGCCCGCGTCACGGTGACCGGCGAAGGCGCGAGCCACGTCCCGACCGGGGACGGCAACCTGGCCCTGCGGGCCGCGGCCGCGCTGGCCAGGGCGGCGGGCGCGGTGTCGCGGCGTACCCCGCATGCGGCGCCCGACCTCGGCGCGGCCGGCCAGGCCGCGCCCGCGATCGCGATCGAGATCAGGAAGCGGATACCGGTGGCGGCCGGGATGGCCGGCGGCAGCGCCGACGCGGCGGCCGCCCTGGTCGCCTGCAACGAGCTGTGGCGAGCCGGGCTGAGCAGCCAGGAGCTCAGCGAGCTGGCGGCCGGTGTCGGCAGCGACGTCGCGTTCGCGCTGGCCGGCGGGACCGCGGTCGGCCAGGGCCGCGGCGAGCAGCTGACCCCGGCGCTGGTGGCGGGCGAATACCACTGGGTTCTCGCCTACGCTTCGGGCGGGCTCGCGACCCCGGACGTGTACCGGGCCTGCGACCGGATCAGGGATGCTCGCGGGTACAACGTGACCCCGCCCCGGCTGAGCACCGAGCTGATGTCCGCGCTGCGATCCGGTGATCCGGCTCAGGTCGGACCGCAGCTCAGCAACGAACTGCAGCCTGCCGCCATATCGCTGCGCCCCGAGCTGCGCCGGACGCTGGCGGTCGGCCGGGAGTACGGAGCGCTCGGCGCGATGGTCTCCGGCTCCGGCCCGACGTGCGCCTTCCTCGTCGCCGACGCGCAGCGCGCTGTCGACCTCGTGGTCGCGCTGACCGGGGCCGGGGTGTGCCGGTCAGCGGTCCGGGTGGTGGGCCCGGCCCAGGGTGCCGCCGTGGTCAGCCCGTCTGAGGTGGCCGGCTGACGTCCTGACCGGCGGTGTGCCCGGCTTGCCCGTCGTGATCCGGTGCGTCGAACGGCGCGAGCAGCATCCGCAGCAGGTCGGCCAGCGCCTTGCGTTCACCGCGGTCCAGCCGGTACAGCAGCGTTTCCTCGCTGTGCAGCAGGTCGGCCAGCGCGGCGTCCACGCGGAGCCGGCCCTGACCGGTCAGGGTGACGAGCACGCCGCGCTTGTCCTGCGGATCCGGGTGCCTGCGGACCAGCCCGGCGGTCGCGAGCCGGTCGATCCGGTTCGTCATGGTGCCCGAGGTGACGAGGGTGGCCCGGAGCAGCGCGCCGGGGCTGAGCTGGAAGGGCGGCCCCTGCCGGCGCAGCGCGGACAGCACGTCGAACTCCCAGGCCTCCAGTCCGTGCCGGGCGAACGCGATCCTGCGCGCCCGGTCCAGGTGCCTGGCCAGCCGGGAAATCCGGCTCAGCACCTGCAGCGGGGAGGGGTCAAGGTCGGGTCGCTCCGCCCGCCAGGCCGCGACCAGGTCATCGACCTCGTCCCTGAGCTGCTCCGCCATGAGCCCGAGCATATCTCTTGACATCGAGAGGCTTGGCCCGGTAGACATGTTCGATAAGTATCTTGATATCAAGAGAAATGAGCTGGGCATGTGGGATCCGGGGCAGTACCGGCGCTTCTCGGCCGAGCGGGCGCGGCCGTTCTTCGACCTGCTGGCCCAGGCTCAGGTCACCGATCCTGGACTGGTCGCCGACCTCGGCTGCGGACCCGGCGATCTGTCCGTCACGCTGGCCGAGCGCTGGCCCGCGGCAACGGTCATCGGGGTGGACAATTCGGCCGCCATGATCGAGGCCGCGCTCGGCGGCCCGCGCGCCGAGCGGCTCTGTTTCGTCCTCGATGACGTCAGGAAATGGACGCCGGACCGGCCGGCCGACGTGATCGTGTCGAACGCCGTACTGCAGTGGGTGCCCGACCACCTTGAGGTGCTGACCCGGTGGGCGGGGATGCTCGCCGAGGGCGGCTGGCTGGGCATTCAGGTGCCGGGAAACTTCGACCAGCCCAGTCACGCGATCTTGCGCGAGCTCGCCGGGTCACCGCGCTGGCGGCCGCTGCTCGGCGGCGTCCGGCTGAACCGGCAGGCCGCCGACCCTGACCGCTATCTTGACGTGCTGTCGGCGGCGGGCTGCACGGCTACCGCCTGGGAGACGACCTACTTCCACGTCCTGCACGGGGACAACCCCGTCGTCGAGTGGTACAAGGGCACCGGCCTGCGTCCCGTGCTCGAGGCCCTGACGCCGCCGCTGGCCGATGAGTTCGCCGCCGAGTACGGGGCGATGATACGCGAGGCGTACCCGGCCCGGCCGTACGGCACCGTGCTCCCGTTCCGTCGGGTGTTCGCGGCCGCGCAGCGCGGCTAGGCTGCGGGGCTTGAGGACCAACGCGCGGAGATCCCCTGTTTGGGTCTGGTGACGGCAGCGTAAACGGCACCCCGTCTTGGCCGGCCGGGCCCGCCATCGTCGGCAGCTGGGACATTCGCTGCCGGGGGCAATGCGGCGTTGTGCTGGCGCCGAATACTGGATGTGGGCAATGAGCCGGGCAGGCGCGCTGGGCGGGGCATGATCGCCGGCCTGCTGGCGGGCAGCGTGGCGGTCGGCGCGGGCCAGCTGGCGGCCGGCCTGACCGGCCCGTCCGGCTCGCCGGTCGTGGTGGTCGGCCAGCTGCAGATCGACTACACCCCGCCCTGGCTGAAGAACTTCGCGATCGCCGAGTTCGGCGGACACGACAAGGAAATCCTGGTCGGCGGCATCCTGGCGGTGCTGGCGGTCTTCGCCGCCGCGTTCGGGGTACTGGCCATCCGGCAGCAGGCCCGCCTCGCGGCCGTGCCCGGCATCGACACCTGGCGGCAGTGGGCCGCGGACTGGGACGCGACCCCCGGCGGCCACCTGATCGAGGCTCGCGCCACCGACCGCACCGGCTACACCCAGACCCCCGCCGCCGCGCCGCCCGAACCCAACGGCGCCACCGGCTACCCCAGCCTCACCATCACCGTCACCTAACTGAACCGCCCGGCCCGCCGGGCCGGGCCGGGCCGGAAGCTAAACACTCATCCTCGACAGGAGAAATCATGCGAACCAGCCGCATCCGTACGACCCGCAGGACCGGTGGCCTGGCGCTGACCGCCGCCGGCCTGGCGCTGACCGCCGCCTGCGGCAGCTCATCACCGGGCGCCGCGGCGGGCGCCAGCCCCTCCCACCACCCGATGACCCACCCGGCGGCCGCGTCCGCGGCGTTCGGCTCGGACTGCGGGATGATCCCGGCCAACGGCATGGGCAGCATGCACGGCATGATGACCGATCCGGTGGTCACCGCGGCCGCGCACAACCCGCTGCTGACCACCCTGGCCGCCGACATCAAGACCGCCGGGCTCACCTCCGCCCTAGACTCGATGGCCGCCATCACCGTGTTCGCCCCCTCCGACAGCGCGTTCACCCACTCCGACATGGCCATGGTGCACGGAGCCGCCGCGATCGCACGGATACTGAAGTACCACGTCGTGTCCGGCCACGTCAGCACCGCTCAGCTGGCCGCCGGCACGCCGCTGACCACGTTGGAAGGCAGCACCCTCAAGCCGGCCAAGATGGGCGCTGTCTACGAGGTGAACAACGCCGACATCATCTGCGGCAACATCCACACCGCCAACGCCACCGTCTACATCATCAACAAGGTCCTCACCCCCGCCTCCTGACGCCCGGCCCGGGCTCGGTGACGAGCGCCGGCTCCGCGGGTCACCGACACGCACATCAGGCCGCTGATCACGATGCCCTGAGGCTAGGCTCCTGCCGTGCCGAATCACCCGCCAGCCGCGCGGTCCGCCTCGGCCGCGCGCAGGCGACTGCTGCCGATGACGGGCCGGGATCCCGGCGAGCAGCACAGGGTAGCGTCGAACCTGGAGCTGATCTTCGACCTGACCTTCGCCGCGGCCTTCAGCATCGCCTCATCGCAGCTCGCGCACGCGCTGGCCGGCGGGCACTGGACGACCGCGCTGGCCGGCTACACGCTCGCCATGTTCGGGACCTGCTGGGCCTGGGTCAACTTCTCCTGGTTCGCCTCGGCCTACGACACCGACGACTGGGCCTATCGCCTCACCACGATGCTGCAGATGGTGGGCGTCATCGTGTTCGCCCTCGGGATACCGCCGATGTTCGCCTCGCTCGAGCATGGCGCGGTCAACAACCACGTGATGGTGGCCGGGTACGTCGTGATGCGGCTGGCGATGATCGTGCACTGGCTGCGGGCGGCCAGGCAGGACCCGCAGCGGCGCGGCGCGTGCCTGATCTACGCCCGCACGATCGCCGTCGCTCAGGTCGGCTGGGTGGCACTGGCCAGCGCGGCGACCGGGCTGGCCGTCACCGCTGCGTGCATGGCCGCCCTGGCGCTGATCGAGCTGGCCGGCCCGGTTTTCGCCGAGCGCCGCGCGGCCACGCCCTGGCATGCCCACCACATCGCCGAGCGCTACGGGCTGCTGGCGGTCATCGCGCTCGGCGAGGGCATCGCCGGAACGATCGCCGCCGTGTCCGCGGTGGTGGCCGCGGACGGCTGGTCCTGGCAGGCCGGGTGCCTGGTGACCGCGGGGACGGGACTGACCTTCGGCATGTGGTGGGCGTACACGACCATGCCCTCGGCTGAGGTGCTGCACATCGCGCGGGGCAAGTCGTTCGTCTGGGGGTACGGCCACATCCTGGTCTTTGGCTCGATCGTCGCCACCGGCGCCGGACTGCACGTGGCCGCGTACAAGCTGCAGCATCAGGCGGAGCTGAGCGATACGGCTGCCGTGCTCACCACGGTCGTCCCTGTCGGGCTGTTCCTGCTGATGCTCTACGGCCTTTACTACTGGCTGCTGCCGGGCTGGGAGCCGCTGCATGGGCTGCTGGCGGCCCTAACAGTGGTCATCCTGCTCGGCTGCGGCCTGCTGGCCGCGGCTGGCGTGGCGATGCCCGTCTGCCTGCTGGTGCTCACCCTGGCGACCCTGCCGACCATCATCGGCTACGAGTACCGCGGCCACCGGCACCAGCACGCCGCCGTCACCCGCCTGGCCGGCCACGCCGGGGAACTACCCTGAAGGTGCTGGCCGTCTCGAGACCTCATCGCGACGGCAGCGGCAAGCCCCGGCCGGCTACCTTGCCGCCGGAGCCGGCCGGTCAGGGGGCAGGCGCGTCGCCTGGCGGGAGGCTGCTGCCGAGGGTTTCGGCGATTTTCGCCGCGGTGACCGGCGGGGCGGTGTCGGTGTGCCGGTCCTGGTAGCCCTGGAGGTGGCCCCAGTAGCTCCACGCGGTCCGTTCCCAGCACACGTAGCCGTCCTCATAGGCGACGTGGATCTGGCCCCTTTCCGGGTTGAGCGGGTTGGCGATGACGAGTTCGTGCGCTCGTTCGGTGATCTGCAGTCCTGAGCCCTGGAGCAGCCCCGATACGCGCCGCCTCGCGGTGGTGGCGGCCGCGGCCGGGCGAGGGCCGTCCGGCCCGCCTGGGGAAGTCATCTCGGCTGGTTCCTTCCTGGATCCTGAGCGACGGGCGAGGGCTGGCGCCACCGGATCGCCGTCCCGTCGTACTCGGCGGTGAGCTGGGGGAAGCCGCGCACGTAGTAAGGCTGCCGGTGCAACGGGCTGGTGAAGATCACCTTCGTGACGTGGCCGGTCCTGGGCCCGCGTGCCTGCAGCAGCGCCCTGGTCATGGCCAGCATGGCGGCATGCCGGGTCTGGCACACCCCGGCCGAGCCGCCGTCGGCGTCCCTGGCCACAACCCACTCCCACATCGGCACGCTCACCACGGCCGGTCCTCCCCTCGGGTATCGGGGCAGGGCCGGGCTGCTGGCTTTGTCACCCTCTGTCCGGTGCCGACCCCGCACTGACAGGTAGTCAAGCACCGTGAATTCTCTTTGTGCAAGACTTCATCCAAGAATCTTCGGAAAGATTTAGCAGCTCAGAGGATGTATTTCGAATCGAGTGATGAGGTGCTTTCATTCCGGGGATCGGCTACCCTCATATTGAAGGCAGGTGGGCAATGTCCGACACCACGACGACCGGCTCGACCGTGCCGCGCCGCCAGCTCGGCCGGTACCTGCGGGAGCTGCGCAA